>JBGTAR010000366.1:0-6692 GCA_041749815.1 Terrimicrobiaceae bacterium | reverse complement strand
GCTTCTGCCCAGGGGGAACGGGCGTCCCGCCCGTTTGCAGACCGACTTCCGCGGGCAAGCGCTCTGCGCCATTCACAGGCGGGACGCCTGTGCTCCCTGTATAAGCAAGCCCCGTGGGGGAATTTTAATGCGTTTGCCCTGGCGCATCTCCTCACAGCCATTGCCACTGGGGTGGCCTTTAACAGATGATGGAATCAGGATTGGTCAAAGATCGGACAGGGCCCGCCACCAACGATGAGTCGAATCCATCGAAGGTTCGTCCCTGAGCATTGAGTAAGAACATCACCTGACGTCTGTTCGCCGATTGATAAGCGATACGTTGGCGTTATGAAAATACTAGCATGCCTCTCCGTGATATTTATCGCAGTTGCCGCCCCATCTTCGATGGTCGGTCAACACATTCAAACCGTACACCCAAGGACAACAACCAATCAAACCACTGGTCAAATGGATGGGCAACAGCCTGCGAATCCTCTTCCCAGACCGCAGCCCAGTCCCCAGCCTGTCCCGGGAGTTTCTCCCGCACCCACGCCGTCTCCAACACCATCCCCAACTCCTACCCCGTCCCCATCACCCATGCCTGATGCGACTCCAGAAACAGGATTGGATCCGCAGTCTGGACGGGAAACGGGATTGGATCCAAGAACCGGCAGGGATCCAGAGGTAGGCCTCGATCCAAGAACGACGAGGGATCAGAAAACCGGAACCGGGACACAAGGAAACCCTGATCGGGGGACGGGCGGCACAGGCAGCGGTGGTGCAGGAAGTGGTGGCACCGGCCAATAAGTTAGATCAAACCATACCAACCACCTGCGGCACACGGAACTCGGTCCGTGCGCCGCAGGCTTTCTCTTTTACCGGTTAGCTCACTCGAGCTTTTCTTGCGCCACCCAATCGATGGCGAAGCGTACCATTTCGGCTGCATCGCGAAAACCGAGTTTTTCTTTGATGTGGGCGCGGTGGGTTTCGATGGTTTTGACACTGAGATTGAGTTTGGAGGCAATGTCTTTCGTGCTCAGGCCATTGCCAAGGAAGGCAAGCACCTCGATCTCACGGTCGGAAAGGCGGTCGACCGGGGAGCCGCTGTTGGTATCGGTGTTTTGGATGGCTTGGAAAATGAGTCGCTCACTAAGACGTGGGCTCACGTAGATTTCGCCTTTTAATGCCTTGCGCAATGCATCGAGCACGTGGGTGAGGGCCTCGGCTTTCATCACGTAGCCGAGAGCTCCAGCTTTGAGAGCGCGCAGGGCATAAAGAGATTCATCGTGCATGGAGAGCACCAGGAGTGGCAGTTTGGGGTATTCAGCCTTCATCAGCTTGATCAACTCGATGCCATTGGTGCCCGGAAGGGAGATGTCGAGCAGGGCAATGTCCGGCTTCAGTTTCCGCATAGCATCGAGTGCGGAAGGCGAGGAGGAGGCTTCTCCGCAAACGACAAGGTCCTCTTCAGCGTTGATCAGGGCTGAGATCCCGTGGCGAAAAACGGGATGATCATCAACGATCAGGACACGGTTTTTTTCAGGAGAGGAAGCTTTTTCCTTTTTGGCTGTGCTCATGTCGCAAAGGTGCAGGTGGCGTGCGTGCCACTTTTGGGATCAAATGTCATGGTGAGAGAGCCGTTCATGGCTTGGGCTCGGTATTGGATGGTTTTGGCGGCAACCCCGGCAGGATCTGCGGTGAGTTCACCCTCGGTTTTCCCATCATCCTTGAGTTGCAGACTGATCAAGGATCCTGATTTGCTGAGGGCGATCTCGATGTTTTTTGCACCGGTCTGTTGCATTGCGGTTGTCACGATGTCTTGGGCAATGCGGTAGGCGTTTAGGGCATCTGCACTATTTTTGATGAGGACACGTCGTTCGCAGCGGAAAGTGCAAGGCGTGGACTGGGCGACTCGATTGGCCAGTTCTTGGAGGGAGGACATCAATCCCGCGGCATCAAGTTCGACAGGATGCAAACCACGGGAGATATCCCGCACTTGAGAAACCGCATCGTTGACGAGGCGTGCCAGATCGTGCAATTGCGGTGCGTGTTTCGACTGGTCGCGATCCAAAGCGCCAGCGAGGGCCTTTGCCGCAAAAGCGGCTCCCAGCAGATGTTGGCACAAATGGTCATGCAATTCCTGTCCGATGCGGCGTTGCTCTCGATCCGAGGCCTCGAGGAGAGCCTTCTCAAGAAATTTTTTTTCGGTGAGATCCTGAATCAAAAAAAGATGCCCCCCAATCAAGGATTCGCCCGGTGGAACGGCAGTGCTGTCGATTTTTACCCGGACGGTTTCTCCGTTTTTTTTCTGCAGGGCGAGCTCGGGATAACTCGTGCCCGGGCGGCTCAATGATTTCCGATCCTTGGCGGCAAGAAACTTGGGGATCACTTTGGTTAGAGGTTGCTGCTGCACGTCTTTCTCGGTCCAGCCCAACAAATCCTCCGCTCCATGGCTCCATTGCTGAATGTTATCGAGGTGATCTGTGACAATACAAGCCAGGGAGGAGTTGAGCAGAAGTGAAAACACAGCTCCGCTCAAATCAGCATTATTCGCGGTATTTTCGCACTTCGTTTTTATGTTGGAAACTGAAATCATTGATCAGATGCCGCGAGACTCGGGTCACATGCAATATGGTCGCATTCCCGCGGGTGGCAAGTCTAGGAGGTCGGAGGTCTGCCGCGAAAGATCAGAGAAAGGACAAAGAGGATAAGGAACAAGCCAAAAAGGATTTGAGCAATCCAAGCGGCTGATCCTGCGATGCCTCCAAATCCCAGGACGGCGGCAACAAGTGCAATAATAAGAAAAGTAAGGGCCCAGCTAAGCATATATCTCCATTCTGTTTTATTCAGAATCGTGTGCTGGGCGGGATGCGCGTGTTTCTTTTTTCCGGGCGACTAAATTTTTTGAAATGCCGTGGCTGCTTCCTGAATGAGCACATCCAATTCATCCGGCAGAAAGGGTTTGATCAGATGGTGCTGGTAGCCAGCCAGCCGGCTTTTTTCGATGTCGGCCCGCGTGCTGTATCCGCTCATGGCAATACCAAAGGGTGTGGACAGTTTCAACTCCCGGATCCGGTGCATGAGTTGCCAGCCATCCCCATCAGGCAGACCAATGTCACTGATCAGAAGTTCCGCTGGCTCATCCGTGAGCGCCTGCAATGCGGAATCCATGCTTTTTGCAATGCGGACTTCATGCCCGCAGCCCTTAAGGTACTCCGCAAGATAGGTCAGAGTGTCTTCGTGGTTCTCAACCAAAAATATTTTCAGCGTGTGAGACGGCATAAGTGACAAAGATTATCTGTCAGAAGGTGTCGCAAGTTCCACCACAAATGTCGCGCCCAGATTCTGGCCTTTGCTGTGGGCTTTCAGTAAGCCGTGATGGCCGTCAATGGTCGCCTTGGAAATGGCCAGCCCCAGGCCAAGGCCGCCGAATTCGCCGATGAGCCGCTTGTCTCCCTGCTCAAATGGGTTAAAAATTGTTGGGAGGGCATCGGGAGGAATTCCCAGCCCGGAATCGGTGATTTCCACGCTGATGTGTGGCCCGTTGTTTGATGAGCGGATGCTGATTGCTCCGCCTTCGGGAGTAAATTTGACAGCGTTTTTGATGATATTCCAAAAAACTTGCTGGAGTCTGGCCTGATCGCCCATGATGTGGGAGTTCGTGGCAGTCAGTTCGAGATGGAGTTTCAGTTTTTTGGCCATCACATCCGCATCACAAATCTCAAGAGCCTGTTTCAAAGCGACATGGAGGTCCATGTGTTCCAGATTCAGCTCCATTTTGTTGCGCGTGATGCGCGTGAGATCGAGCAGGTCTTCGATCAACCTGGCTTCCAGCTTGATATTGCGTTGGATCATTTGCAGGGCTTTCTGCACATGCTTCGGCAGATTTTTGTCCCTCTGCATGTGGGAAACGGCCATCAGGGCGGGGGTGAGTGGGGTGCGTAGTTCATGGCTGAGGACGGCGAGGAATTGATCCTTGGCACGATTGGCTGTCTCCGCCTCCTCCCGGGTCAACTCAGCTGCGGCCAGGGCGGCACGCAGTTCCTCCTGCTGGCTGCGCAGGCGTTCCTCAAAACGTTTTCTCTCGGTTGTTTCTCTCACCATGCCGATCATACGCACGGGCCGTCCGGTTTGCTCATCATAGAATGCCCGTCCGTGGGAGGCGACCCAGCGCACCACATCATCATTGCCAACCGTTCGGAATTCGACTTCATAGTCAATCCGCTCCACCAAGGCGCGTTCCATGGCTTGGGCGACAAGGGAACGGTCATAAGGGTGAATGTGCTCCATGAGCATCTCATGAGTGCCCTCGGTGATGTCAGGGTCGATTCCAAACATCCGATTGTGCTCGGGAGACCACGTCATCCGGTTCTCCATATTCCAGTCCCAGAAACCCAACCCTGCCGCTTGCAGGGCAAGTCGGGAGCGGCTTTCAATTTCCCGGAGCTCAAACTGGGCGTTTTTGAGATCGTCGACATCCACATTTGAGCCGATCCACATTTCCGTGGTGCCATCAAGCCGTTTTAAGGGCTGCGCCCGGCTCAGATGCCAACGAAAATCTCCATCCGCGCGCCGGAAGCGGTGCTCAAATTCAAAAGCCGTGCCGTCATAGATGGCCTTTGACCAAGTGGCTATTTTTTCCTCGATGTCATCGGGATGAACGAATTCCCGCCAGCCCAGTGTCATGACCTGCTGGACGGTGAGGCCAGTATAATCCGCCCACTTCCGATTCAGGTAAGAGATCTCCCCATTGCTGTCTGCCGTGAAAATTTTCTCCGGCAGGGATTCCGCTAGAAACTGAAAGCGGGTGGCGCTTTCTGCCACCAACGACTCAGCCTGTTTCCGGCCGGTGATATCCATGGCCACCCCACGCATAAAAAGAGGGCGTCCTTGGCCATCTTCGCTGAAGCCGCTGCCAATGGAGGAAATCCAGCGCGTTGTGCCATTGGGCAACACAACACGAAATTCGACATTATAGGCGTTCCGGCCGGCGAGCACGTCATGCACCGCGATGTCCACAAAACCACGATCCTCGGGATGAATGGCAGCCAGGAATAGCTCGTAGGTCATCATGGTTTCCCCAGGATAACCAAACATTTCTTTGCAGTGTTCCGACCAAGTCAAATCCCCGGTGGTCAGGTTCCAATCCCATGTGCCAAGGTCGGCTCCATTGATTACGAGGCGGAGGTGCTGCTCGCTTTCGCGCAGGGACGTTTCGTCCTGATGCCTTTCAATCGCAATACTGGCAAGGTTGGAGGCGGTTTCACCGAATGACTCTAAATCCACTTTCGAAGGCTGATCCGAGTAAAGAGCAAGCGTGCCAAGGGCGGTGCCGTCCGAGCCGAGGATGGGCATGGAGCCACAGGAACGAAATCCGCTCTCTAACGCAAGGGTCTGCCAAGGGGTGCCGGACCAGCGCGGATCCGTGGAAATATCGCTGACCACAACGGCGGTTTTCTGATTGACCGCAGCCGCACACGGGCTGGATCCAACAACAGTAAGCGAAAGCCCGACGAAGGCTCCCCGAAATTTTACCGGCAGGTGCGGGCCGAGACTCGTGACGACTACCCTCTCACGGGGAGCCAGCACACAGATCCCACACAGGTGGCCATTCGTCTCGCTCTCAATGAAAAGCGACAGCTCATCCAGGATTTTATCGAGGTCCGTGCCGCGGGCAATGCCCTCAAGGATAACCGCCTGCCAGGGAAGTTGGTTGCCAACAGACATGTTGAGGCGGGAAGGCATGGAGTTTCGTTGTCCGATCAGACTAGCGAAAACTTATGTGGCCTGATCAATCGCTTCGAGGTATTTTTCGATTTTCTCAATGAGGTCGCCGTCAACAATCGGCTGGTTGATAAAATCGTCCACTCCGGCCTCAATCGCAGCACTCATCACCTCGCTGTCATCCTCCTTGAGAATCAGCAGAATTCGTGTTCCTCCCACCGGATGGAGCGCCCGAATGTCAAAAGCATCCTTCACCGTATCAATAAGAATCAGAAGAGGCATGGGGAACTCCCGCAGTTTGTTTTTGTCGGAAATGATCATCACGCAGGAATATTTAGCGCGAAGGATTCGTTCCACCTCCTGGTGAACAGCGGGCTCAGACAGGAAAAGCGCAATGCGCGGAAAATAGGTTTCTGCAGAATTCATCGTGGTTCGAGTTGTTGGTGGAGAGGTATCGGATCTCAACTCCAAAGTGGGTGCATCGGATGCGAACCATGCACACGTGAGATAAAACACAATCCACCCACCTGAAGTCCGAATTTCGATCCGATCGTGAAAGGGATCCGCGATCACACAAAAGCTAAAATCATGAAAAAACGAAAATCACCCACCCGGAAGCTCAAGGACGTCGCGTCGGCGGATCCCAAACCTCTGCTGAAAGAAAACTCCGTGAAAGACGCCGGCGAAAAAATGCGGGTTTTGCGGGCTGAGAGGTATCCGGTGGCAGCTGGCGGAAAGCTGGTCGGCACGATCGAGGAAAAATTTCCAGACCGCAAAGTTGCCGGTTTTGGCCATGATCCAGCTACTACGTTGGTGGGAGACAATATGACCCAAACCAAGATTTATTGGCCTCTTCGCTAAAATGAGTGGGTTAAAGTGTGGGAAGATTGAGTTGGAGATGGGAAGCTTTGAGGTATGCCATGGTGCGGAAGTTCTCAAATGAGCGGAAGCCGCGAGCCAATCGCTTTGCCAACTGGAGGAGACCATTG
>JBGTAR010000365.1:0-15011 GCA_041749815.1 Terrimicrobiaceae bacterium | reverse complement strand
CACCTCCGAACGAAGGGTTTTGATGAGGGCCCTCGCCGCAAAAGGGCGACATAGACCGGCCATATCTTTCACCGCCAAAAAATGAGCCCCCATTTTTTCAAGCTCTTTCGCAAGGCTCACATAATACTTGAGCGAATACTTGGTGCGCTTGGGATCAAGAATGTCTCCGGTGTAACAGAGGGTGCCTTCACAAACCGCGTCGGTCCCGCGAACCGCTTCCATCGCGGTCTTCATGTTTCGCAAATCATTCAACGAATCAAAAATTCGGAAGATGTCCATCCCGGCCTCTGCGGAATGCTTCACAAATCCCTTCACCACATTCGAAGGGTAATTGGAATATCCCACCGCATTCGATCCGCGGAACAACATCTGAAAACAAATGTTGGGAACCCGCTTCCTGAGTTCCCGGAGACGTTCCCAGGGATCTTCCCGAAGAAACCGCATGGACGCATCAAAGGTAGCACCCCCCCACATCTCCAGGCTGAACAGACCCGGGCTCCTCCGGGCCACCGCATCCGCCACGGCCAGCATGTCATACGAGCGAACCCGAGTCGCCAGCAGCGACTGGTGGGCATCCCGAAAGGTCGTGTCCGTAAAAAGGAGCCGCTTTTGGGCGCGGGTCCATTCCGCAAATTTTTGCGGACCCAGCTCGAGCAGAAGCTGACGGGTTCCGTCTTTTGGCGGCGTCTCATGATCGCAGGTTGGGCGCGGGGCGGCCGGGAGCGGGGCCGAAATTTTGTGGCCCTTGGCTTGCGGGTTGCCATTCACAATGACATCCGACAAAAACGCGAGCAGTCGCGTGGCGCGGTCTTTTCGAGGCTTGAAATCAAACAGTGCGGGGGTGTTGTCAATGAGGGTTGTGGAGGCCTGACCTGAACAAAATGTTTCGTGATGAATGACATTCTCCAGGAACGGGATATTGGTTTTGACGCCCCGGATCCGGAATTCTCTCAACGCGCGGTGCATGCGCTGGAGAGCCATCGGAAAGGTCTGCCCCGAGGCGGTGATTTTGACAAGCAGGGAGTCGTAAAACGGCGTCACAACACTCCCTGTGGTTCCCATGCCGGAGTCCAGACGGATTCCAAAACCCGAGGCGCTGCGATACGTGATCAATTTGCCGTAGTTCGGCGTGAATTTGTTGGCGGGATCCTCGGTGGTGACCCGGCACTGCACAGCATATCCATTGCGGGGAATGTCTTTCTGCGGAGGCAGGGAGAGTTCCTCGCCGTGAAGCGTTGCTCCGGCCGCCACCAAAATCTGTGAACGCACAAGGTCGATGCCGGTGATCTGCTCGGTGACCGTGTGCTCGACCTGGATTCTTGGGTTCATCTCAATGAAGAACCACTCCTTCTTGTCCAGATCATAGAGAAACTCGATCGTGCCGGCGTTGTTATACCCGATGCCTTTGGCAATTCGCACCGCCGCATCGCAAAGCTCCTCGCGGATCGTCTCATCCAGCCCAATCGATGGGGCCACCTCGATGACCTTTTGGTGACGTCGCTGAACCGAACAATCCCGCTCATGCAAATGAAGGACGTTTCCAAAATTGTCCCCGAGAATTTGCACTTCGATGTGTTTGGCCCGTGGGATGTATTTTTCCAGGAAGACGGCCGGATTCCCGAACGCCCGCCCCGCTTCGCCCTGGGCCTCATCGAGCAGGTCCGCCAGTTCGGAATCCTTCCTCACAACCCGCATTCCACGACCGCCACCGCCAAAAGCCGCTTTGATGATCAACGGAAACCCAATGCTTCGCGCGATTTTTAGGGCAGAGGCCCGGTCCACCACGGGGTCCTCCGTGCCGGGCAAGGTGGGCACTCCCAATTTTATTGAGAGGGTCCGGGCCGCCGTTTTATCCCCCATCATTTCCAACAACTCGGGATGGGGCCCCACAAAAGCGATCCCGGCTGACTTGCAGGCTTGGGCAAAAGCCGCATTCTCAGACAAAAATCCATACCCCGGATGGATCATGTCCACCCCATGATGTTTTGCCAGATCGACAATGCCCTCAATGTCCAAATAAGCCCCCACTGGACCCTTGCCCTCACCCACCGCATAGGCCTCGTCAGCTTTGAAACGGTGCATGGACAGGCGGTCTTCCTGCGCATAAATGGCAACAGTGCGCATCCCAAGCTCTGTCGCCGCCCGGAAAACCCGGATGGCGATTTCGCTGCGATTCGCAACAAGCAGTTTTTTTCCTGTGACCGTTGGCTGGGAGGGGAGAGGCTTTGAGGGCATGAGGACCATAATTATCAGGGTCTCACAATAAATTCAGCCCCAATCTTGAGTTGGGCGAATTGCCTCATTGAAGCGGACGCCGGGGAAGGGAACTTGATGGGAAAGGAAATGCACGTTGCCTCATCAAAGGGGACATCATGGCGCAAGCCATCAAAATGGGTGAACACAGCATGCAAAACTCCATCTTGATCTAAAAAATAAAAGGACAAAACTACAACTATGCCGTCTCCACCCTCCTCCGGATCCTTTCGCGAAAAAGAACTCAACTATTGCCCCTGGTCCTACGGTTCGGCCACGGCAGCTGAAAAAAAAACGCAGGCGACTTACCAAAAGAAGCTATCTGTGGCTATGGGCACCAAGCTGGGGGTGCATTGTTTTATCTCGCCGGAAGCCGCAATTGTTGGAAATGCCAGCCAGTATCTTCAGCTGGGTGATAATTGTTCTGTTGCCGCGCAGGCCTATGTCACCGGGGATGTGCGCTTGGGGAGTCACTGCAGCATCAACCCCTTTGCCACGTTGCGGGAGAAAATAACGGGAGGAAATGACATTCGTATTGGAGCTTATGCCTGCTTGGTGGGATCCAATCATGGTTTTGCCGACACGGAAAAACCGATCCGTCTTCAACCTCATACCTCCAAAGGCATCCGCCTGGGTGATGACATCTGGATCGGATCGCATGTCATGATCGTGGATGGAGTCACAGTGGGCAGCCACAGCATTCTCGCGGCCGGAGCGGTCGTCACGAAAGATGTGCCTCCCTATGCCATCATGGGAGGTAATCCCGCCCGGGTGATCCGGTTGAGGAAAAAGCCAAGAGCCAAAGCCGGCACCATGGATTCGTTGCTGGAAACATTCGGAGGGAAAGTGCGTGATCAGTGGGAAGTGGTGCTGAAAGCCTATCAAGCCCGGACCAAGGACGGTGAACTTTGCTATGTTGATCAGCCGGGCCAGCGGAAGCGTGTCCGTCCCTGGTGTGATGCCGTGGAGATCGCGGCAATGTTCGGGGGTGTTGCACCGGGTTATACCAAGGCGGAATGGGTGACTTGCCTGAGGGGGGGTCAGAATCTGCAGACCGGGGTCGTGCCCGAGCATCTGGAGGATGATCGCGAGTTTGATCCGCCGTCGCCGGGTTGTCCGGAAAAGATGAATTGTTACAATACGATGATCGTGAATTACGCTCTCGAATCCCTGGGATCCAACCTGGCTTATCCGGTCAAAGCCATGGCGGAGATCACGGAAAAGCGGTTGTTGAAACAGTTGACTGGATTGCCTTGGAAAGACAATGCCTGGGCAGCAGGGCATTGGATTGATTGTTATTCGTCGTGCCTTTATCCCAACCGGAAATATTTTAATCACGGGATTCCGCTCGAACCCTTGATGCGTTGGCTGAATAGCCACTGTGACCCGAAAACCGGGCTTTGGGGAAGTCGGAGCAAACAAAGCCGCTGGCTGCAGCCGGTGAACGGTTTTTATCGTCTGACCCGGGGCACCTATGCGCAATTCGGGCGGGCTCTTCCCTATCCGGAAAAAAGTCTCGCCACCATCCTGGAGCACAGCCGCGATTCCGGGTATTTCGGTGACTGCAAAAGCAACGCCTGCAATGTGCTCGATGTGGTGCATCCGCTCTGGTTGTGCCTGAAACAGACATCCCACCGCCGAGCCGAGGCGGAAGCGTGGATTGCCCGGCGTTTACCCGTTGTTCTGAAATGTTGGATAAAAAACCGTGGCTTCAGTTTCGATCTTTTGAAAAAGGAGCCCGGATTACAGGGCACTGAGATGTGGCTGAGTATTGTGTATCTGATGGCGGATGTGCTCGGAAAAGCGGATTGCCTGGGCTACCGGCCTCAAGGCGTGCATCGGCTGGAAGTGGTGGGAAGGGATTGAAGAGGTTACAGCATCCATGGGCGGACCGCCCCCCAATCAACCTTCAACCTGAATCTGAGACACCTCGGTGATTTCAAGCTGGGGATTGCCCTGGTATTCCGAAACCCGGCCTTTGACCTGCACCTTTTTTCCAAGGTAGGAATCCATCATCCCGGGGGTCAGCTTGCCTTCCCATTTTTCCATAAAAAACACCAGGGAAAGATCGCCTCTCTGGCTCCCCAAAAAATTCAGAAACCGAATCGTCCCGCTTTTGTTTTCTCCCACTCTTGAGATCGTGCCCTCAACGACGATTTCCTTCCCGAGTTGGTCCAGGATCTCTTCTTTGGCGGAGGCGGAAAAAACCAAAAGCCCATCTTCTTTGGGTGATGGTTTGGGAAGGGGGGCTGCCTCGACGAGGGCAGAAGGCGCCAGATCGGGAGAAGCTTTTGATCCGGAACCGCCCCACATAAGAACGACTCCAATCGCGGCAGCCACGACAAGTGCCGCTGCCGCCACGGGAACCACCCATGCCGGTTTTTTCGCTTGGGAATGAGCATTCACGTCCATGACCGGCGTTGTTGTGGGAGTTGGGATGGGGATGGATTGAGTGAACCCAAACCCAAGAACGCCCTGTAGCTGCAAAGCCGCATCTCTTGCGCTGGCGGGTCGGCGTTCGATGTCCAAGGAGAACAGCCGCTCCACCCAATGACAGACCGCTTCTGGAACATCAGGGCGCTGGGGTGCCAACGGCTCCACGCGATGTTGCAAATGCGCCGTGATAATGGCCGGGATCGACTCCCCTTCGAAGGGATTCCTCATCGTCAAAGCCCAGTACAACGTGCAGCCGAGTGAATATAAATCTGTGCGCCCATCCACAGGCCGGTGCTCCAGTTGCTCCGGGGCCATGGTGTAAATGGAGCCCAGCAGGCTGCCATGGTGATCCACGGTCTGCAAAGAGGGTTCCAGCATCACTTTGGCGAGGCCAAAATCCAAAAGCTTCGTCTGGAATCTTCCGCCCGGAAGATCAGCGATCATGATGTTGCTCGGTTTGATATCCCGATGGATGATTCCCATGGCATGAGCCGCACCCAGCCCCTCTAATGACTGGCGGGCCACATCGGCAAAATCCTCCAGTGTTAGAGGGGCGCTCAGTTCCTCAACGGTGCGACCTTGCACATACTCCATGACCACCATCAAGTCCTCAGCTTCCCTCACAAAATCATAGATGGTCACCACATGAGGATGTTGCAGCGAGGCGAGCGTCTTGGCTTCCTGCATGGCCGCCTCCACACGCTGAGCCGCCGCCTGACTGTCGCTGTGGAGTCGCTTGATCGCCGTCCACCGACTCAAATGCCCATCCCATGCCAAAAGCACTTCCCCCACGCCACCCCGCCCGAGCTTGCGCTCAACGGTGTAACGCCCACCAATCACCTCATCCCCTGTCCCTGACGTTTGCACCCGTCTAGAAACACCGAATTGCTCTCAGATATCAAGTTACGATTCTGACACAATGCATATAACTGGAAGGTCCCAGCGCCCACCTTCCCACAAAAGCCCCCTAACTTTCGGGTGCGGTGTGGGATGTGTATCCCTTCACAAAACCATGTCGAAAACCGGCGAAGGTTCCTTGGAGGATTGCTGCACGAGCCCGGCGAAGAAGATTGAGATAAAAATGGAGGTTGTGGAGGGATATCAGTCGGAGGCCGAGGATTTCTTCGGCTTTGATGAGGTGGCGGAGGTAGGCCCGACTGAAGTTTTGGCAGGCATAACAGGCACAGTCTTGCTCGATCGGGCCGGGGTCTTCGGCGTAGGGCGCATTTTTGAGGTTGATCGTCCCATTCTTCGTGAAAGCGGTGCCATTGCGGGCGAGTCGGGTTGGCAGGACACAGTCAAACATGTCCACTCCCCGGGCCACCATTTCGATCATCTGAGGTGGAGTCCCAAGACCCATTGCATAGCGGCTGCGGTCTTTGGGCAAAAAAGGTTCAGCGGCTTCAACGGCAGCCATCATTTCAGATTCGGGTTCTCCGACGCTCACGCCGCCAATCGCATATCCATCAAAATCCATGGCCGACAGTTCCCTGGCACTGCGTTCCCTGAGGTCCGCATGTGAGGAGCCCTGAACGATGCCGAAGACGAGCGGGCGCTGGCTTTTGTCCTGCCACCAATCGAGAGACCGTTTTTCCCACCGAAGAGTCAGGTCGAGGCTGCGTGCGGCATCGTCATAACTGCAAGGATGCGGCGGGCATTCATCAAAGGCCATGACGATATCCGAACCAAGGCGGCTCTGGATTTGCATGGATTGTTCCGGGCCAATGAAGGTCGGCGTGCCGTCAATATGGTTCTGAAAGTGAACGCCCTCCTCTGTGATTTTGCGAAGTTTTGCGAGCGAGAAAACTTGAAAGCCACCACTGTCGGTAAGAATCGGCCGGTCCCAGGAAGCGAACTGATGAAGCCCGCCAAGGCGCTCGATGAGTTGATCTCCGGGGCGGACGTGGAGGTGGTAGGTGTTGCCAAGAATGACTTGGGCTCCGAGTTCGTGAAGTTCCCGTGGGCTGACGGATTTGACCGTGCCCTGGGTGCCGACGGGCATGAAGACCGGGGTTTCAATCGGGCCCCTGCGGGTTTCAAGGACTCCGGCACGGGCTTGGGAGGTGGGGTCAGTGGCTTCGAGGCGGAAGGGGGAGGGTCGGCTCACGGGGTTTTCCAAACCGTTTGACCGGCCACAATGGTTCGGACGGCGCGGCCACAAAAGCTTTCCCCATGGAACGGTGTGTTCTGTGAGCAAGAGGCCGATAGCGATTTGTCGTATGTCCACTCAGAAGCCGGATTGATGAGAGTGATGTCTGCGGGGGCTCCTTCGCTGAGCGTGCCGCGATCCAAATTTAGCAAGCGGGCCGGGTTGATGGTGTACAGCGCGATGAGGCGCTCAAGTGAGATGATTTTCCTGCGATGAACCAGGAGGTCATGGAACGCCGCAAATTCGGTTTCCAATCCCGTGATTCCGAAGGGAGCCTGATCGAGTTCAACTTCCTTCTCATAAAACGCATGGGGCGCATGGTCGCTGCACAGGATGTCGAGGGTGCCATCCGCAATGCCCTCAAGAATGGCTTCCACATCCCGGTCGCTTCGCAGGGGAGGATTCATTTTGAAGTTGGTATCAAAATTTTTCAGCCGCTCATCCGTGAACCAGACATGATGCGGACAAACCTCTCCGGTGATTTTCACGCCCCGCGCTTTCGCCTCACGAAGCAGCCGCACGCTGCCACAGGCGCTGATATGCTGACAGTGGATGGGGGAATCGCAAAGTTCTGCGAGCAGGATGTTTCGGGCCACAATCAGTTCCTCGCCAATACGCGGCCAACCGGGAAGGCCCAGGCGCAAACTCCACTCGCCTTCATGCATGACAGCCCCCGAGGTCAAACTTTCATCCTGACAGTGATCCATCACCGTGAGCCCAAACATGCGGGCATATTCCACCGCGCGGCGCATGACCTCATGGTTTTGGATGCAGCGACCATCATCGGTGATGGCCACAATCCCTGCGGAAACCATTGCGCCATAGGGAGCAAGTTCTTCGCCTGCGAGGCCCTTGGTGATGGCTCCTGTGCAGAAAATATTAACGATCGCCCCCGAGGAGGCTTTTTCCCGGATGAGGGCAATTGTCCCGGCACTGTCTGCTGCGGGGGTGGTGTTTGGCATACAAACCACGCTGGTGAATCCGCCCGCCGCTGCAGCCCGTGAGCCGGAGGCAATGGTTTCTTTGTGGGATTGTCCCGGTTCGCGAAAGTGGACGTGGATGTCGATCAATCCGGGCGAAACCACCAATCCCCGCGCGTCAATCTCTTCAAAATCAGTGGCAGGGGGTTGGAAATCCCTTTTGGCAATGACTCCCTCCTTGATCCAAAGATCCGCAACCTCATCCCGATCATTGGCGGGATCAATCACGCGGCCCCCTTTGATGACGAGTGTGCCTTGGGCGGGTGGAAAGGATCGGGATTCGCTCATGAGTCGTGGGCAGGCAGGCCGGCCCCACCGGCGCAGAGGTAAAGAACGGCCATGCGCACCGCGAGACCATTGGTTACTTGATCGAGAATCACACTTTTGGCGCTGTCTGCCACATCGCTGTCAATTTCCACCCCGCGGTTAATGGGGCCCGGGTGCATGATGAGGCAGGTGGGTTTCAAGCGGGCTGCACGGGCTTTTGTCAGCCCAAAAAGTGAGATGTATTCGCCAAGTCCTGGAAAATATTCCCGTCGCTGACGTTCATGCTGAATTCGCAGGAGGTTGATGACGTCGGTGGTTTCAATGATGTCATCAATGCGATGAACAACTTGGACACCGAGTTTTTGGAAGACTTCGGGAACGAGGGTGGTGGGGCCAACGAGGGTGACCCTGGCGCCCAGTTTTGTGAGGGCGGCAATGTTTGAGCGGGCGACCCGGCTGAAAAGAATATCGCCGACAATGGCAACATTCAGGCCGTTGAGGTGGCCAAGTTTTTCGCGGATCGTGAACGCATCGAGGAGTCCCTGGGTCGGGTGTTCGTGGGCTCCGTCGCCCGCATTGATGATGCTGGAGGCGAGTCTGGTGGAGAGAAACTCCGAAGAGCCAGCCGAACTGTGACGAAGCACGATGATGTCTGCCCGGAGCGCTTCGAGGTTGAGGGCCGTGTCCTTCAGGCTCTCGCCCTTCTTGAGGCTGGAGGCCGTGGCCTCGATATTGACCACATCCGCGCTGAGTCGCATGGCCGCAAGCTCAAAGGACGTCCGGGTTCGGGTGCTGGGCTCCACAAAAAAATTGACGAGAGTTTTTCCCCGCAGAGCCGGCACTTTTTTTAGGCTGCGTTCGCCAACCCCCTTGAACGCTCTGGCGGTGTCCAGAAGAAGCGTCAACTCATCGGCAGAGAGGTCGGCCAGGGCCAGCAGGTCTTTTCTGGTCCAGGTGCTCATTGGGGAGAGACGAGGCTCACGCTGTCAGGCACGCCATCAATGCTTTCGAAGCGAACACGAATTTTTTCCGAGTGTTTGGTGGGCAGGTTTTTTCCCACAAAGTCCGCGCGAATCGGGAGTTCGCGATGCCCGCGATCAACAAGCACGGCGTATTGAATGCGGGAGGGACGCCCGAAGGAGGAGATTGCATCCAGAGCGGCCCGGCAACTGCGTCCCGTGTAAAGAACATCATCCACCAGAACCATCGGTCGGCCATCCAAATCCAGGGGCAGATGCGTGGTCTCCACGGCTGTGAATTTCTGACGGGTGGAGAGATCATCCCGGTGCATCGAAACATCAACTACGCCCAGATCCGGGGTGATTCCTTCCGTCTCGCGGATGTGATCCACAATACGTTTGGCGATCTCAACCCCGCGTGTGGGAATGCCAGCCACGACCAGAGACTTCAAGTCCGGATTGCTCTCAATAATTTCATGGGCAATCCGACGGATTGCTTTCCGAATGGCGTCCGCATCCAGGGCGGGGAAGATTTGAGGTGGTTTGGTTTCGCTCATGGTCCTTCGCCACCTCTCAGGGCGGCATTAAAGGAGTGCGCTGATGCTCAGGCCTTTTCCAATTTTTTGTATTTTGTGCGTTCGTCACGCCAGCCGGACCGGTATCTAACGATCCAATCCAAAAGGGCTCGTTCAAAACCAATGTCTTGTCCGGCCTTTTCGCTTTCAATCCATTTATGACGCAGAATTTCTTCTCGTTCTGCCAAAAATTCTTTGTAGAGGACGGAGTTCTTGACGAGGTCCGAGCCCTCGCTTCGCGGGGAGTTCATGGTGTTCTTTAACATCATTAATAATCTGTTTTTGTCAATCCCATATCGGCAATTTTCCGTCGTGCAAGCTCAGCGCATGATATCCACCCAGATGGGAAGAGCAAGATTTGCGCCGGAGCCACCCGCTTGAATTTTGCGGGGGAGATCGAAGCCGACCCAGACCCCGCAGGTGAGAGATCTGTCAAATCCAACAAACCACGCATCGCGATAATCGTTGGTGGTTCCTGTTTTTCCCGCACCGCGTTTCCTGTATCCCAATCGCCCGGCGGCTTGAGCGGTTCCTCGTGTGAGCACATCCTCCATGATCGAGGTGGTGAGGGCTGCGGTCTTTGGCGAAAAAACCCGGATGCTGCCTTTGGTGGCCCGGTAGAGGACCTGGCCCTGGTCATCGAGGACCCGGTCGATCAGGAAGGGCTGGAGTTTCACACCCTCATTTGCAAAGGCGGTGTAGGCGGCGGTGAGGTCCTTGAGATTTGATTCAAAAGCTCCCAGGCAGAGAGCCGGGAGGCGTGGGGGGGCGGCGGCCATTCCGGAGAGCTGAATTTTTTCTGCGACATGATCCAGTCCGGCGGCGAGCCCCACGCGGATGGACATCGTGTTTCTTGATAAAATGAGGCCCTCCGCGACAGGCAGATCTCCACGGTAGGTGTTGTCGGAGTTTGCGGGGTCATACCGTCCAAATTTTCTGGGCAATTCGGTGGAGCCGATCCGATTGTCGCTGATGCGGCTCTTGGGCGACAGCCCGCGCTCAAACGCTTCGGCATAAACGAAGGGTTTGACGGCCGATCCGACCTGGCGGCGACCGGAGATGGCACGATTGAAGCGACTGGAATGCAAGTCGCGACCGCCGACGATTGCGCGAATGGCCCCGGTGGAACTGTCCATGGCCAGGGCAGCGGCCTCGAGGTAGGGAACCGAATTTTCCTCTGCAAGATCGGCGCTGGTGAATCGGGATTTGGGCGGGTGGGGATATCCTGGCCGACCTTCGATTTCTTTCAAACGGCGGGCGATGCTGGCTTCGGCCGTGGCTTGCAGGCCGGGATCAATGGTCGAATAGATCCGAAGCCCGCCTGAGTTCACTTCCTCCCGATCCAACACAAGATCCAACTCACGCAGAATGGATTCCATGGCCCAATTGTCTTGCGGGCTGCTGGAGGGTTTTTTTGCGATGTGGGGTGGGGAATTGATGGCGGCCTCAAATTGTTCCGGTGTGATCAGCCGAACCTTCTTCATACGCTCCAGCACCATGTCCCGCTCACGAATGGCTCGCGGGAGATTGTTGAAGGGCGAAATACGGTTTGGACTGCGAATCAGTCCCGCCAACATGGCTGCCTCCGGCAGATTCATTCGCGAGGCGGGTTTTCCAAAGTAGGCCTGGCTTGCCGCCTCCACCCCATAAAAACCGCTGCCAAAATAAATGCGGTTCACATAGGCCTCGAGAATTTCTTCTTTCGTGAGTTCGGTCTCAATCCGGTAGGCAAGGGCCGCTTCGATGATTTTTCGTCCAAGGTTTTTTCCTCCGAGGGGAAAGCTGTTTCTCGCAAGTTGTTGGGTGATCGTGCTCGCACCCTCCCGGAAACCGCCCGCAATAAAATTCCGAATGACCGCACGAAAAATCCCGATGGGGTCAATCCCCTTGTGCCGATAGAACCGTGTGTCCTCTCTCGCCAGAAGGGCATTAAAAAAATCGTTTGAAACCTTGTCAAATGGCACCACCACCCGGTTTTCCCCGGCAAGCCGGCTGTAAAAATTCCCATCCTTGTCATACACTGAGGACCGCTCCGGCATTTGAGCGATGTCCTTGATGTCAAACGTCAGCGCCCACGCATAGAAACCAAGAGCCACCACCGCCCAGAGGAGAAGCGTGACAAAGCCAAGCTTGACGCCCACACGAAACAACGACCCCAGGCAACCGGGGCGGCGTTTCTTTGATTTTGATCGGGACTTGGACACTTGATTGCTGGCGTGAGCGGGGCTTGTATGGAGCAGTCAACCTTCTTCCGCATGAAAATTCAAATCCTGACCATCTTTCCTGATCTCTGCGAGGCTGTTTTGGGCAGCTCGATTTTGGGGCGTGCCCGCAAATCGGGAGTGGTGGAGGCGAGTGCGGTGGATCTTCGGCAATGGGCTTCTGGAAAACATCGGACCACCGATGATGCCCCGTATGGAGGGGGCCCTGGGATGGTGATGAAGATTGAGCCGATTCATAGCGCCCTGGAAGAATTAAAAACGCCGGCGGCGAAGGTTGTCATGATGTCTCCCCAAGGCAGGCCGTTTACCCAAAAAACCGCCGAGCGCCTCGCCGGGGAGGAGCATCTCATTTTTATCTGTGGCCACTATGAAGGCGTGGACCAGAGGGTTGCTGACCATATGGTGGATGAAGAGATTTCGGTGGGCGACTATGTGCTCACGAACGGGGCCCTTGCGGCCTTGGTCGTCACGGATGCCGTGTTGCGGTTGCTTCCGGGAGTTTTGGGTCATGAGGAGAGTGCGGTGGGGGAATCCTTTTCGACAGGCAAGCTCGACCACCCGCACTACACACGCCCGGAGGTTTTTCAGGACTGGAGGGTGCCAAAAGTCCTCCTCTCCGGCAACCATGGAGCCATTGCTCGCTGGCGGGCAGAAGAGGCTGACCGATTGACACGCGAGCGGCGGCCCGACCTTCTGGAAAATCCCTTGAGGGCAGAAAATCGACCGGCCAGTTCATGATCCCGAAACCATTGGCCTGCTGTGGTGTTTCATCTGTGTTGTCATGGAAAACCACACACGATTCCCCGGGACAGGTTTTGCCTCCGAGTTTTTTGAGCCCAAACCCGCCGCCACATTTTCCATGACTCAGTACCCAAAAAAAGGGGAGATGTCCTTGGAAAACGAAGATCCGTACCCGGAGGAAGATTCTGACATCGCTCTGATGCTGCGGGCGGGGCAGGGCGACCTCACGGCCTTTGAGCGCCTTGTGGAACGTCATCAACACGCCGTCATTGGCACGGCTTCCAAAATGCTTGGCAACCCCTCCGAGGCGGAGGATATCGCACAGATGGTGTTTTTGAGGGCCTGGAAATCGGCGCCCCGATACCAGCCGGGCGCGAAGTTCACCACATGGTTGATGACCATCACGAGGAATCTTGTGTTTAACGAGGGCCGCAGAAAAAAGCGGGCACGGTTGGAACCCTTGGACCCTCCGGATGCATCCGGTCAACCGATTCGGCAGATTTCCGATGCCTCCCAGGTGCCTGCTGACAGAAATGCCGTTCAGAATGAGGTGCAATCAGCCATTGATCGCGCCATCGCCTCGCTCCCTGAAAAACCCCGCATGGCCCTGATCCTTCGGCGCTACGAAGATATGCCCTACGAGGAAATTGCCAGGGTGTTAAAAACGTCCGTGCCCTCGGTGAAGAGCCTGATCTTCCGCGCACGTGTGACGCTGAAAGAGCAGTTGAAAGAGTTTTTGGACTGATTGGGAGCTATCGGATGGCAGCCCACACCCGGTGGACATCATCGTGATCATCCAAGGCTTGCAGGAAATCCGCCGTTTCCGCGCCCTCCTCATCCGAGAGACTGGTGTACTGTTTGGGCAGGTAGCCGAGTTCACAGGTGACAACACTCCAGCCATGGTCAGAAAGCCATTTTGAGGCGGTGGCGGTCGCCGTGCGCTCCGTAACAAAACGGGCTCCTTTGGTTCCCAGTGGGATATCATCATTGGCCTCGTGGCCTAGAGCCTCCACATCATCGGCCCCGGCTTCAATCGCCGCCTCTTCCAAATCCACGGCTTGGTCCGAATGAAACGCCTCAACCAGGCCCACCTGGTCAAACAGGAATTTGTTGCTCCCTGGAGTTCCGAGCTGTCCCTTTTTAAAAAGCACCCGAATCTCCGGAGCGGTGCGGTTTTGGTTGTCGGTATAAACCTCAACCAGAACTGGCACTTTGTGAGGCGCATAACCTTCAAACACCACGTGATCCAATGTCACCTTCTCATCGCCCACGCCGGTTCCCTTGCGGATCGCCCGGTCAATCGCATCTTTTGACACAGATTCCCGGCGTGCCCGTTCAAGCGCCGCCGCCAACCGGGCATTGGAATCCGGGTCTGCCCCACCAAATTTAGCGGCAACCATGATTTCTTTGACCGACTTTCCGGTGGCTTGTGATTTTTTTTGCGAGGCCACAGCCCGCTTGGCATGAAGCCATTGACGTCCCATAAGGGCCACAGAGTAGGTGTCTTCCCTCTCCTCCGCCAAGCGGATTTTTACTCATCTCGCAATTTGAGGTGAGATGAAAAGCCAGTGGTGGCACATTGAGTCAAACGCCCAGGCCGACCCGGGCGACTGGAAAAATCCCGTCAGAGAAGCCATTTTTTTAGGCCCCATAAAAAAATTGTCATTTTTTTGAACGTTCCGTCATGGGAAGCGTCTAAGTTATTGGTTAAGGCAGCAATTCGGGCCACCGCGGTTCAGTTTCCTTTGTTCTGAGCAACATCGCGTGTGGCCCGAATCTTTTTTTGTGGCTTGCCTCCTTGGGGGCAACTCCGTTAAGAGCGCGGGTATGGGAGACACAGTTTTGGTGGTCGAAGATGAAGCCGATGTGATGGATCTTCTGCGTTACAACTTGAATAAGAGCGGTTTCGACGTTTTGATCGCCACTTCTGGACTGGAGGGCCTCGAAAAAGCCAGTCAGCACCGCCCCGACCTCATTCTTTTGGACATCATGCTTCCCGGGATGAATGGCTACGAGGTTTGCAAAAAGCTTCGAAACACCGCAGAAACGGCATCGATCGCGATTGTGATGCTGACTGCCAAAGGCGAGACGTTGGAGCGAGTGAAAGGTCTGGAGCTCGGCGTTGATGATTATGTCACAAAACCTTTCAGTCCCCGTGAACTGATTTTACGGATTCAAGCCGTGCTTCGCAGAGTCCGCGCTTCGGCAAAAAACGAAATTTTGGAATTTGATGGGTTTCAAGTGGACAAAAGCGCTTTTGAGATCCGTTTGGATGGCACCCGCATTGAGCTCACAACCACGGAATTCAAACTCCTGTGCCTCCTGCTCGAGCGGCGGGGACGTGTTCAGTCCCGTGAGAAGCTCCTGCTTGATGTTTGGGGCTACAATAATGCCATCGACACCCGGACGGTGGATACCCATGTCCGTCG
>JBGTAR010000364.1:0-8852 GCA_041749815.1 Terrimicrobiaceae bacterium | reverse complement strand
TTGCTCCACACTCAACACCGACTTCGAGGTTCTCGAGGCCCACCCCAGACAAGATCAGATTGTTTTCTTCAGAATAGTCATAACCCAACTGCTTTTCTTCAAACCACGAAATCATGACCTGCGTGGGTGATGGCCGGGTTTGGGGGTTCGCGTCTTCCGTTTGATGCTTTGGTTTCATAAAGTGGAAAAGGAGCTGTCACCCGGAGAGATTTTTTGCAATAAGTCGGTGTCTGAATGCGAGCCGATATTGCTGAAGCAGTTGTTGCTTAGTGTTACTTTCCGCATCGGAATGCTTTGTATCAAGGTCAAGAACAAATAGCAAGGAAAAATGATATTAGTCATATTTTATTGTTTGAGATCCGCATGAGATACCCGTTCCGGGATCCCCCGCGGCACAGAAGGCAGATCATGTTTTGTCATACAAAGTATTCCCCAGCCATCCCATAGGAATGCTGGAAAAGTTGAGGCTATGATGGACGGTGAGCTTTGGGAACACCCGATGGGGGCGGGCCTGAATGGCACTAACTTAAGCCCCGAATGGGGCTATATCCAACAGCCCAGGGCAAGCGTTAGCGCCGCCCTGGGTCTTTGGTAGAGAGTGGTATCTGCCCTGTAGGGGCAGCACCCTAAAATGCCCTTAAGCGCCATTCGGGTCGGGCCTATATTTTAAATCTCGAATGGGCATCAAATGGGGGATCAGTGCTTTTGAGAACAGCACCAATGGGAAATACCGGTGAACGGCTTGCATCTGATCCACCCCGACTCTTCGATTTCACCCACTTTACCCAGTTGAAAGGGGTGTGATTAAAAGTGGGTGAGGTTTTGGCGTGGGCCAAAGGCCCGCCATTTAAAAGCCAGGGTCGAAGGCCCTGGATTCTGGCGTCAGCAAGCCTGCGGCCTGTAGGGCCGCGATCGGATGACTCTCGCGAGGTGAAACCAAGGAATGGCGGACTTTCAGCCCGCTGGATTGTCTTGATCGTTACCCGGCCCTGCGGACCGGGCTGTAGAATTCAAGCACCTTCGGCGCTGCCCCTGCTTACCTCACCCACTTTTAATCACACCCCGTTCAAAGGCGCACCAGACTATTCTGTTTCCTTTTGAGCATTTTTGAGCATGATTTTTCTATGGCTGAATCCACAATATTTCGTGCTCGTGTTCCGTTAGCCCGTTTAAAGCGGGCGGAGAAGGTCTTCTCACGACTGGGCATGAAAAGCAGTGACGCCTTCAACATCTTTCTTGCGCAAGTGGAGTTGAGAAACGACATGCCGTTTGCGATCACGACCTCACCTCAGAAGCTGCTGTCGACTGAGCAGCAGGGCAAACAGTGGGAGGACGCACTTGGGGAGCATTGACCAGAACGCTCTCATTCGCAAAATCGGCAAGCTGCCGGAATCACAGTTGGAATCGGTAAAGTGCGCGATCCGTGATCTTTTGAATTTGTGATACTACCTCGCTGCTTTTAGCAAAACGGGGCGGTACGCCCGTTCCCCCTGGATTTCCTTCGCACGCAAATTTCCCGGCCCGCCAGAAAAAGATCGATTCGAGTCGATCAACCCGGGAAACTCTGGCCTTCATGGAATCCCACGAAGAAATCAACCGGCGTCGCACGTTTGCGATCATTTCGCACCCTGACGCCGGTAAGACGACCCTCACCGAAAAATTTCTGCTTTATGGCGGCGCGCTTCAATTGGCGGGGAGTGTGACGGCGAGAAAAAACCAGCGTTCGGCGACGAGTGATTGGATGGAGATGGAGAAGCAGCGGGGGATTTCCGTGACCTCCACGGTTTTGCAGTTCGAGTATGGCGGTCGGGTCGTGAACCTGCTGGACACACCGGGTCACAAGGATTTTTCGGAGGACACGTATCGGGTGCTGACGGCGGTTGATTCGGCGGTGATGGTCATCGATGCAGGTAAGGGCATCGAGACACAGACCCGCAAGTTGTTTGAAGTGTGCCGACTCCGGGGGGTGCCGATTTTTACGTTTATTAACAAGATGGATCGGCCGGCAAAACCACCACTTGATTTGTTGGATGAACTTGAAAACGTGCTGGGAATCCACGCGATGCCAGTCAACTGGCCACTTGGAGATGGGCCGGATTTCAAAGGGGTCTTCGATCGCGAGAACCGTCAGGTCCATCTTTTTGAGCGAACGCCGGGGGGAACCTACCGGGCGCCGGTGGAGGTCAAAGGCATTGACGATGATTTGGTTCGAAGCGTGTTGGCTCCCGGAGTTCACGCGAAGGTCTCCGATGAGTTGGAGTTATTGGATGGGGCCGGCGCGGACTTCGATCTTGAGGGCGTGCAAAACGGAAAATTGACCCCCGTTTTTTTTGGCAGTGCGATGAACAATTTTGGTGTGGAATTATTGCTCAACCGGTTTTTGGAACTGGCTCCCCCCCCCTCGGCCCGATCGGGGGGAAGCAGGATTATTGAGCCATCCAACCCGGATTTCTCAGGATTTGTGTTCAAAATTCAGGCCAATATGAATCCCAAGCACCGCGACCGGGTGGCCTTCATCCGTGTGGTCTCCGGGGAGTTCAAGCGGGATATGGTTGTGCCTCATCCGCGCACGCTGCGTCCGGTGCGCCTCTCCAATGCGCAGCGGCTCTTTGCCAGAGATCGCGAAACCGTGGATTCCGCATGGGCGGGGGATGTGGTCGGGTTGGTGGGAAATCACGAGTTCCAGATTGGGGACACTCTTTCAGAAATTCCGAATATTCATTTTGACGAAATCCCCCACTTTGCTCCGGAGTGTTTTTCCAACATCTTCAGCACCAGCAGCGCGACTCAGAAACGGTTCCGGGAGGGGTTGGACCAACTCCTCCGCGAGGGCGTCGCCCAATTGTTCGAACTCAAAGACAGCCTTGTTCGCACGTCGCTGCTTGGGGCGGTCGGACCCCTCCAATTTGAGGTCCTTGCTCACCGCCTGGAAAATGAATACGGAGCTGGCGTGCGTTTGGAGCCGGCCTCGTGGAAGGCCGTGCGCTGGATCACCCAAAAAGATGGCACACCGTTTGAAACCCCGCCAAGCCCCACCCTGCCCTCCGGCACGGCGCTCGGTCGGGATGCCACCGGGCATTGGGTTGTGTTTTTCCCTGGGGAGTGGGCTCTCGGTTATTTTGCTGAGAAGAATCCTGATGTGATGGTTTCTGCGACGCGGGCGGCGGACTCTAATCTGTGACCAAAGGATTTTGGGGCACTCTCATTGATAGTGCAGACTGATTTTAGCTAGTTTCTTAGGGGCCTGTTTAAGCATTATTTGTTTCACACACCGCCCAGGAGATTCTCCCACGAAGCCCGCAGCACTCGCTTGCATCGGATCAATACACCAAAAGTTGGAGTGACGGTAGCCGCTTCAAGCTTCTGATAGTGGCGTGGAGTTATGTCGAGGCGTTCGGCTATCATTTCTTGGGTCATTTTCTCACGATGACGCAATCGCCGCAGATTGCGGGAGAACGCGATCAAAGAACTTCTTGGGAAATGTTTCACGTCGAGATGTGACGTGATACTGGCGTCCGCAGCTTTTAATAAAACGTCAGCGCTTGACGTGTTAATTGCCGCATTTTGATTGACTTCGACACGAATGTCAGTCTTCAATCCAAGCAATTCAACACCCTCCTACCCCAAAATATGTGAACATCATTACTCCCAATTCTCGGCCTGCCCAACATATTTTACTCCCCAATATCTCGGCAGCAGTAGGTCTTGCCGCTCTCGTTTGCTGCCAGAATATCCTCGCTCTGGATGCCCCACATAATAACGAAATTTCACAATTTCGAGTTCATGAGAGTCTGGAAGTTGATCTAGGCAACCGGAAAATAACATTCAACCGCATTGAGCCCCCCGTCCTGAAGCTTCGTCAGATTGTTTTGGACAAGCCGCCGGCTGTGGCAGCAACTCCTGTGCAACTGACCCCAGAGGAACAGGCAGAGGCGTTGAGATGGGAGCAGATGGATTACCAAACTTTCTACCCATCGGCCACAGCTTACGAGGGCAAGGGATCAGAGGTTTTTGTTTGGACTCAGGATGGTGGAGTGCGGTTTTTGAGTTCCATTGATTTCCGGTATTTCCAGCCTGTCTATGGGTTCGAGGGTGAAGGCGTGTATTACAGCACGTTTTTTATGCTGGAGTTGTGGACGGAGGTGGCTGTTGAGGAGGCGAAATTGGAAGATCCTTCGCTGGCCATTGAATACCCAAATTTTCCGCAGGAAGTGGATGGAGTTTCCCAGTTTGAGGTAATTTCACCTACTCCTGGGGAGGAAAACGAGAAGGCCATTGCCGCCATGGAAGCCCTTCACTCTTACTACGATCAAGATCGGACAAAGCTGATTAAAGAATATCAGGATGCGGAGGCAGCGCGGATCGTCCACGAACAATGGCTGAAAAATAACCCGCCAATCCCACAAGATACGGTGATCAATTATTTCCCGATCCGCAGTGACCATGCCAAAACGAATGAGGGGGCAGACCTCGGCCAATGAATCACCGCCTTTTGTTCTTGGCGCTCTTTGTGGGTTTTCTCGGCCAGTGTGAATTGCTGGCACAAACAGCAGATGACAGCAATGAGGGAACCACACTGGAAATTGATGAGGTAAACTCAATCTCACGATTCAAATGGTGGGGACGCGAGGGGAGAACGTATTTCATTCAGCTCTCAGATGATTTACTCGATGTCTGGCAATGGGTTCCCATGGTAGAAATCGGAGACGATACAATCAAGGAATGGGGCTTCACGTCCACTGGGGATAAATTTTTCCTACGCCTGCGACACATTAGCAATGTTCCGGTGGCAGAAAATGTGTGGGCGGCGTTTAGCGAGTCGGGAACCGTCAATGTCGGATGGAGTGCTCCCGAGCCCACAGGGGTGACTAGATGGGTGATTCAGCGGCAGCTTTTTGGTGGGGAATGGGAGACGGTTGGTTCGACCACCCATGGCTTACGAATATGGGAGGACACCACGCTACCGCTTGATACCCAAGCCCACTATCGCGTCATCGGTGAAGTGGAGCTTGAATCCGGTGCCCCTATCGCCAATTCCGCCGCGACTGGCACCAGCCCTCAAGGCGGCGAGCCCGGGAGCGGCATCCAAGATACAAACTATGCGGGTGTTCCAACGACATGGTGGCAACAATATTTTGGAGGCCTCGCACCCGAGCAGCGGCCATCGCCAGATGCGGACGTGGATTTGCCAGCGCCGGACGGAATGACGAATCGGGAGGAATTTGAGGCAAGCGTATGGGTGGCCTCGAAAAAGAAATGGATCGGCCCCGACCCAACAAAGGCGGATACCGATGGCGATGGTGTTAACGACCTTATCGATGGCTGGGCCAACGTGCCAGAGTATGCGCCAGCAAGAAATACAATAGCGACCTATGCATTGATCGATCTTGGCGAGAATTACACACCACATTTTACCAACAACCGGGGTGATGCTGTGATTAAATCGGCAGGAGGGCAATGGAAGTTCTGGAGATACGGGCAAATGGAGGCTATAGAATACGGTGTGAATCCTTTGACGCCGGTGGACGTTGATATCAACGGCAGTGTGGCGGTGAATGGCGCTCCAGAAAGTGAATTACAGACCTACCTGAGTCTTACCTCTGAGGGCATGTCTGCTGATGTTGTGATGTGGACTCCAGAAGCCAAAGGGGCTGGGATTTGGCATCAGGGAGGCTCTTTCTCCTCCCTTTCATCAACAGCATCATTGAACCTGCTGGTTTCGGTGACTTTAAGCTGGGCGGATGGTTACTGGCAGTTTCAGAACAAACCACTTTTCAGCGCGATTCAGAATGCGCGCTCAACATTTGTTGGACCGCCGGGCAATCTTGATAGTGGGTTGGTGTCGTGGAGTTTGGAGAGCGGTCCGATGGAGACCCTTACAAAATATTCCAAGGTTGCTGCCATCAACGACGCTGGACAAAGTGCGGGGTCCCTTACTGAGAGCCTATTTTGCAGGGAAATAGAGAACTCAGATTATGGGCCAGTTGCGGGTTACGGTGCGGGTTGGCGCTGGCCAGAAAATGGGCTGATTGGTGGGGTTTCGTGTCAAGGGATAACAGGAACATGGGATCTTTACGGATTCAGGCAGCCGTCGGCGGAGTTCTTTCCCTCGCACCTCACAGAGTCTGGTGTTTCTATTGGCGGCCAGTTGACACAAGCAGGCTGGCCGTTATCCGATGACAATGAGCCACCCGAAGGGATCGAGGAGCCCGGTTTTTGGGGAGTCTTAAAGCAGGTGTCCTTCTCCGCTGGTGGGAATATCCATGTTTTTACTGGCATTCAACAGATCTATGGAGTTTCGCCTACAAATCACATCCTTGGAAAAACCGACGAGTTAAAGACAGCGTTTGTTATGGATCAAACAGCAGGCCAGCGCTTGGACCAGCCAACGACCGCCGAGCCTGCGTACGGAAGTCCCTTCGTATGGGACGAGGAAAAGCATGGAGGGCATCTTGTGGGAGGCAAGCTCAACGCTCGCTTCCAAGTGCTCAGTGGGAATTCGCTGTGGCAAAACGGGAAATACTATTCCCTGAACAGTCTCGTTTCTGCTGCGAAAGGCCCTACCCCGACTTGGCAAATCCTAGGTGGAGCTGATCTCGCCGACAACGGAATCATCCTCGCAACTGCCAAAAAACTTTCGGATGCTTCCAATCATGCGGCACTATTAATCCCGGTGGAGATATTGGTTCCCAGGATAGATGCCGAGGAAAATGATACGGGGATGCTCAGAGCCACGAACAATCTCAAAGTAGCCCAATGGGAACACGCATGGAAGACCGCAGAAACGCCGTTTGGGGAATTGGTGGATGAATTCATTGAGGAGGACCCAGATAGATTTTATGTGCGTGTTCCGATGATTGGAAGTGCTGCGAACACGACAGTGAAGGTTTCAACGGTCGATAGCGGAGGCAGCACCATTAATGAGTGGGAGGAAATCGAGATGGAGGTGGACCCCGATGATTCAGGGATGTTGATATCGAAATCTCAGCTATTGGTTGCTGATGATGCAGACAAAAATGCAGCGGGTGCTGAGGACGCCGAGCAGATTGCAGAACGAATGCACAAGATTTCTCTCTTCGGAAAAGTGAGAATTCGAATTGAGTTTGGCCAAGCGATTGCGGAGATAGATCTGCAGGTTCCCAGAGTGGGCGAACACAAGACAGTAAATATAAAGGCCGTAATTCTCAGGACCACCCCTGGGGGAACGCAGGCAGCGACAGAGGCTCATGTCTGGGATGACCTGGTTAATAACGTCAAGCCCTGCTACGCGCAGGCCAACATCAACATTTCAATTGATAGTGTAACTGTTGCCGATCCGCCCGCCGGGGTGGATTTGGGGGACGGACTGGCTCAGGCGGATGTAAATTACTTGCCCACTGAACTCAAGACTCTTGTTGATCATTTAGGAACACCAGCAACTGATGATATATACATCTTCTACGTCCCATCTATCACAACAGGAGTTCCCGGTGAGTCTGGCAGAGGAGCAAAAGGATTTGCTTTGTTCGACTCAGCGTTTCCGCAGAGTGCAGATAAACCATATACCTTCAATGCATTCATTGGAGTGGATGATGCTGACGTATTCACAACTGCACATGAGCTTGGTCATTTGTTAGTAAACTCTGGCCATAGTGAAGTTCCGGTTGAAGTAAGTTCAGAGGGCAGTGCGAAGCTTGCAAAAGAACAGCATAATCTTATGTTTGGGGGATCTATTCTGAATCGAATAGTCGACAATACAATTTTAGATTCGAAGAGACTATGGAACAGTCAAGTTGAAGCAATCAGAAACAACCCCCTAGCAAGATGAAGGCTTATATTTTAATTCCGCAAACTCTATTTTATATAGTACTTGCGTTTTTTTTTACCGAGAACTGCCAATCCCAAATTCCTGAATCGCTTGAGGGAAAAATCGATATGCTGGGTGGTTCGGTCGCAGAAAATGATGTGTCTAGAGACTACTTTATTAATCTTGGACCTGATGTTGTTCCAATAGTTACCAAAAAACTCATGCAGAGCTTGGCTGAAGGAGCATCGCCCTCAGCTGGGCAGGAAAGGATCATTATGCAGATGCCTCGTGATGATCAAAAACGCGTTAGGCACCAAATTGGTCTGGTTGCCATGCAAAGCCATGCTTTGGGAAGCATGTCACTTTCTCCTGAGGCAAGGAAGGAGGTTGAAGACTCGCTTTATCAAGCTCTGAAATCTCCATACATAGCCGCACGAAGATACACATTGACTTCAATTGGAATTAATGGAGACCTGTCAGCTGTTGAGAACGTGATTCCTTTGCTCTATGACGCAGATTATTCTAATCGTATCATTGCTGCGCAAACACTGGCGAAAATTGGGGATGCATCGACAGCCGAAAAAATCGAAAAAATCTTGGAGAAAAGACGGCAAGGACTGACTGCAGAACAAATAGAAAAAGATTGGAGCTTTAGGCATGGTTACGAAGCGATCGAGTCGCTTAGGAACGGGGCAACTGCAGTGCCGAATCAATCACAATCCACAACCGACCCATTGACCCTGGCACCCACAGGGTCAATGCCGGCTGCTTCACCGAGCCTTGCCGCAACGACTAAGCCAACAGAGGCTCCTGCGGCTGACTACCCAATCGCTGTTATCGTGGTCCTCGTTGTAGTGATCGCTGGTGCTATTGTGTTCTTGTTCCGCCGCAAAGCCCATAAAGTTTAGTGTGCACTGCCCTTTCCAATTAGAGCCTGTCCGAAAAGTGGGATATTTTTCAAAGTCATTAAATCGAGATCGATTTGATCGAAAAAACAACCACAACATATAGACATTTCTACGCAGCCGTTTTTTTCTGACCCTCGTTTATCAATGACTTAGCTCAT
>JBGTAR010000363.1:0-23387 GCA_041749815.1 Terrimicrobiaceae bacterium | reverse complement strand
TTGGATATCCCCGATGAGCAGAGGATCCTCATTCGAACCGATGGGCAGGTTTTGCTGAACGAGTTGCCCATGGACAACCCGGGAGATGAGGTTTTGCCAACCCTGATTTCCACCTTGAAGCGCTTCAAACAAACGGCGGATGCCAACAAGAGTGAGGCTTTGGTCACCATCGATGCGGAGGATGGTTCCACCCATCAACGTATTGTGACCGTGCTGAATGCCTGCGCGATGGCAGAAATCACGGGCGTCACTTTTGCGGATTCCAGCGAGGAGGAAATCTAAATGGCCGGCATCGAGACATTTTTGGATGAAAGCGAAAAGGCCAAGCGAGGTCGGCGGCGTTTGATTCTTTCGATTCTTCTCATTGTTGTGGGAATCCATGTGTTTGGAGGCTTGGCGGCCGGGGTCTTGGTTATTGCCCGCTACATCTTTCCTCCGCCGGCCACGTTTGTGGTCAAGAAGGACATTCGACTGCCGGCCAAGCAGCGTGAGCACAAGATGAATATGGCGGCCTTTGACGCAATGACGCCCAAGCCGACGTTCAATGACAAGATGCAGAGCATGCAGCCGGCGCCTTTTGCACTACCCGAGCTTCCCAAGCTTCCGATGGATCAGATGTTGCCGCTGGATCCCTCGGCCATTGTGAGCGATCAGGTTTCAAGCATGGTTGGCACGGCTGGGACAGGCGGAGGCGGCGAGGGGGCCGGTGGCCTTGGTGGCACGGGTACAGGCTTTTCCTTTATGGGGATTCAATCGAGCGGCAAACGGATTCTGCTCATGTTTGATATCTCCGGCAGTGTGACCAACAAGGCCGCTGCCAGTGGGATGCCCCTTGCGCGCATCAAGGAGGAGGCCATTGAGATGATCTCCAAGCTGCCCGCCTCCTCACGCTTTGGCATCATTCTCTTCACACAAAACTACAAAGTCTTTCGCGACGAGTTGGTTCCCGCCACCGATCCCAACCGCCAGGCCGTCAAGGAGTGGCTGGAGAATAACTGGACGGAAGCCGGAACCTTGAGTGGTGGTGTCACGAACCCCAAGGGATTTGTGGGTGTTCTCGAACTCGCTGCAAAACTGGAGCCAGATACGGCCTTTGTGGTGAGTGACGGAAGCTTTCAAGACCGCACCAGCGGTTCCATCGCGAATATTCCATGGAAGAGCCTTCAGGATGCCGTCCAGGGCCCCCTGCAGGGTACTGAAAATTGCACGCTCAATTTTATCGGTTTTCAGATGAAGCCCCTCGACAAGAGGGAGATGCAATCCATCGTTCGCAGGACCAAGGGAAAACTCCGCGAGATCAAATAGACCGGCGAAGATTGTTTTGTGGTCATCCGCCCCAGCGGGATCCGCCGCTGAGAGCAGGAACCCAGCCCCGGAGGTGGCCGTAGGCGTAGTTGGTTTTTCCGATGGCCCCAATCATGCGTTTGCCCGTGGCTGCTTTCCAGGCCTTGCTCATGCTCTCGCCCGTGTGGCATCCCCAGCTTTTGACAAAAGCGTCCTTGGTAAATATTCCCCGCTTGATCTTTCGGAGGTCTTTCTCGTGGAGCCAGGCCTTGGAAGCGCTGTCGATTTCATTGCTGTAATCAAACATGAAGCACGCTCGGTTCGAATGACCATAAAACTCAAAATTCGCGATTTTGACACGGTCCCTGGGCCTGCCATTATTGATGTAGTTGATGAGTTGGTCGGTGGTATCAAACCAGACGAGGTTGATTTTATATTTGTCACGAACGCTGATGATATTGGCAATCAAGTCATCGGAAATGTCCTGGCGTTGGCTGCGGCGGGTGTAGGCCGGGCGGTAAACCAGCCACGTGATGGGGACATTGGGGCCATTTTGCTTCTGAAGCTCTTGGATGCGAACCCTCGCCGCACGGATGAAGTTGCCCCACCATTGGTCATGTGGCTCGGCCTTGTATTTCTCCCATTCCAACAGCGACGGCCCCCCGCTCACCAAAAGATACTCACGCCCCGTCTCTGCTTTGGCCCCCAACACGGAAAGACAGAGAAAAATTGCAGCGAAGGAGAGAAGACGGTTCATGAACCATTTCCTTTCACCGATTTTTCAGGAAAATCAAGCTTCTTCCGAACCATCAGGAAGGAACAAATTCCTCAAAAATCGTGTTATCAGCCCATGCAAGGCAGCGATCGTGCTCGTTTTGAGAGCGGACGGTCCACCCAAGCAAGGGCAACCGCAAAAATTGTTTGATCGCCTGGGGGGCCCATGCGGGAAGTCGTTGCCAGTGATGGGCGATAAAATCAGGCCGCGTGATCCCATTCGTTGCGTAATGGGCGAGAAGGACTTTTTTCCAGGACGCCATCGGGTCAGTTTCGAACCCACAGGAAATCTGACCCCGTAAAAAGTGTGGGCGTTGTTTCTTAAACCAAAGTAAGGAGCGGGGGTTGAATGACTGGATCGCGAAGTCTCCTGAATAGTGATCCAACAAAGCGGCCGTTGCCGATTCGGTCGCCCGAACTCTGCCACGGTTTTTGATCTCTATCAGCAGGCCGACCTGCCCGCTCACCGCCGCAAGCACCTCCTCAAGCAAGGGAATCCCTTCCGCTGTTCCTTCCAATCGCAGTTTCGCCAAATCCTCCCAAGCCACGTCGGCCATCAGGGAAGGAGTGCCGGTCAGTCGCTTCAATGACCAATCGTGAAACACCATCACGCGTCCATCGCTGCTAGCCTGAACGTCAATCTCCACGGGAAATCCCAAGGCCACCGCCCGACGGATGGCAGGAAGTGAGTTTTCTGGATCACTGCCACCATACAATCCGCGATGTGCAAACGGCGTCTCCTTGAGCCACGCAGAATTCTTTTTCATTTTGTTGCGTAAATTTTTCTGGTCAGGCGTTGCGTAAACTGGTTACTTGTTCACATTCTCAGCGCCCTAGCCCAAATAAAGGATGGTTATTCACATACGCAACACCGCCGCCCCAGTCAAAAGATTTGGGCATCTCATCACAGGCCCACATAAACGCATGAACTCCCAACAGTCCTTCAATTCTGCTCATTTGCAAATTGCAGCCATTTGCTTGTTGGGTTCCCTCTCTGGGGCCTTTGCCCAAGGAACTCCCCTCAAGATTGCTGCCCCCACTCCGGCACCAGCGCCCCAACTTCAAGCCAGTTCCTTTGCCGTTTTTAGTGACTATGGTGAAGGCAATGCCATCGCAAACAGCCTCCGCACGTCTCCCCCCAAACTCTATAAATTTGACCGCGCCTCCCTTCGGGATGTGTTACGATTTCTTGCCGATGATGCCGGCATTCCTTTCATCTCAATGCAAGAACGCATTCCCAGTGAGCGAAGCGTCAATGTGGCTTCCATCGATGACATTCTTGTCACTTTCACGATGCGGGCGAGCCCATTTCTTGTGCTTGAAAGCATCGCCAAGGCCAACGATGTGGCCTTGATTTATGAAAATGGGGTCTGGTTCATCAGGCCTTACAACGAACGCGAACTCATTGGTAGGATCTATCGCCTGAAATACACACCACAAGATCGTGTGAAAATTGAAACAAACAATGCCGGCGGAGGGGCGACGCAGCAAACCAGCAACCTGAATGCTTCTGCGGCGGTTCCCAATGTTCAACTCCAGCAGCCTCAATCTGTCTTTGTGACAGAGGAGCCAGCCATCATTCAGGAAATTAAGAATCTTCTCAAGATCCCCAGCGTTGGCGTCCGGGGATTAGTCGCTCCGCTGGAGGCAAGCGTTGGCGACTTCCCTCCAATTTCTTCCAATTCCGGGTTGAACCCATCCGGGTCGAACCTCTCCGGCATTCCTGCCGCCCCGCCCAATGAACCTTCCGTAACTTTTAACTCGGACACGAACACTATCTATATTGTTGCGACCCGCCAGCAACATCAGTGGGTGGAGGGATTTCTGGCTGCTGCTGACAGGCCGCAGGCTCTCATTGGCATCGAAGTGAAATTCTTTGAAACGACACGAGATCCTTCCAAAGAGGTCGGGATCAACTGGGCCAATACGATGCAGGGGGGATATGATATCAATTTATCCCAGTCTCTGGCTGCGGATGGCGGGATCAGCTATGGCGTGAATAATGCGCGGCAGACCGGCTTTAACAACACAACCAGCCGGGGATTTGACAATCGAACAACGAACGAGTCTGGGAGCGAGTCAGGCAGTGGGCTAGCCGGCCCGACCGTCCCCGGAGAACTCGCGGGCATTCCCACGAGTGGAGACTATGATTTCACTTCAAACGGCAATTTTCAACGCCAGAACAGTATTGGTGAAGCATTTGATACGGCCACAGACCTCACCACTGACCTCTACCAGTCCCTTCGGAGCTACAACTCTGGTCTGGGTGCTGCCTACACGGCAGTTCTTTCTCCGAAAGATATCAGCTTTGCGATTGAGGCGTTCATGGAGGATCGTGATGCCAGCATCGTGCAGTATCCCCGTGTTCTTACCGTAAACAACCGCGAGGTTGCTATCTCCAACGCCCGGAATGAGCCGATTCTCGGGTCCTCCACCACCAATGCCTCCACCGGCAGTTCCACACAGACCAGCGGGATCGAATATCTGCCCATTGGAACCCAGCTCAATATCCTGCCAAAAACGATGCCTGATGGTTCGGTCTTCATGAATGTTGCCATCACGGTTTCGAACATTCTCCGGTTTAAGCCAATCAACACTGGAATCGGGCAGAACAATGAATACCCGGTGACGACTTCGCGTGTTTACCAAGCCGCCCTGCAAGTGGACTCAGGCTACACTCTGGCCGTCGGTGGTTTGGAGGAAACTTTTGATGAACAGGTGGACAATGGAATTCTTCTTCTCAAGGATATTCCAGGTGTGGGTCAGCTTTTCAAAAGCAAAGGCCGTGCCCAGAATCGAAGGAATCTGGTTATCTTTATCACGCCCGATGTGATTCTGGACCGCCGTTCCACAACCGGTATCGCGGAGACGCCTCAAGCGGTGATTCCCGTCCGCCCCGGCGATCCCACCCCTCCCGCTTTTGCGTCAGATGGCCGCATGGCCGGGGGTTATACCGGTTTGGATGATGCTTTTGCCTGGCTCGCATTCCAAAACGATTTCTACCGTCAGATCATCTCTGAAAACCGTACCAATAGAAAGTCCCTCAAACAGTTGGAAGGTGTGATTCGCACGGCGGAGATGGTCATCGTGGAAATTGAGTTCCTTGCCGCAAATTCTCCAGCCCGTGCCGAGCAATTTGCGAAAAAAGAAGCTGAAGCTGTCGCTCTGCTCGCAAAACTTCAGGACACCCTGACCAAGGCTCAGGCCAATGTCTTTTAGAGTTGTTTCATCAGAGGCGGTGAACTCGTTTGTTCTGGCACGATAGCCCGTTGCGCCCAAGCGCAGCGACTGTGAATCTGCTTAAACTGCTCCAAAGTTGGAAGGCCTAAAGCCGAATGCTCGCAAGTTCCAGCCCGCAGTTGCAGTTGGTCATCTCAAGCCCCGACCCGCGGCTTTCCTCAGTCGGTCTGAGATGGCGGCACCCAATCCCGAAGCCGGGGGCTCCTCGGCGACGATGAGGTTCAGGCCTGCTGCGTCCAATGCCCTCATGGCACCATAAAGTCTGCTCGCTGCTTCCCCTGGGTTGCCGCTCAAGGTCAGAATCTCCATTGCATGAAAGTCGTCGATGGGATTTTGCCATGCCAGCAAGCCAGTTTTTGCCTTTGACCCAGCCCAAGATTTTAGATTTGCGGAGGGGTGGACCTCCAATCGTGTTTGTGGGGCGTAGTGACTCTTGAGCTGGCCGGGAGACAAAATGTTGGATTCCCCCTCCATGATTTCCGCGTGCTCGGAGAGGAGTTCTTTTGTGATGGGACCGTGCCTCAGAATCTGGAGCTTGTCTCCTGTGATCAAAACAATGGTGCTTTCGATGCCGTGCAAACACGGCCCGCCATCAAGAATAAGCGGAATTCTTCCGCCAAGCTCTTCCAAAACATGGGCCGCGGAGGTCGGGCTGATGCGGCCAAAGCGGTTCGCACTTGGGGCAGCCACCGGTTCGCCAAGAGTTTTAAGAACTTCGGCAAAGAGCGGGTGGGCACTCATTCGTATGGCCACGGTCTCCTGACCTGCGGTGACAAGGTCCGGAACACATTCCTGCCTCTCGACCACCATGGTCAGTGGGCCTGGCCAGAACGTTTCTGCCAGCTTTTGGGCAAGTGCCGTGGGCCTGGCGAGCCGGTCAAGCCACTCGATTTCGGGAATGTGAATGATGAGTGGGTCGGAGAGCGGTCGCTCTTTGGCCTCAAAGATTTTGGCGCAGGCTGCTGGATCCATCGCCATGGCTGCCAGCCCATAAACGGTTTCTGTCGGAACCGCGACAACCTCTCCTTGGCGCAAGAGAGATGCTGCGTCGTGGACCCCGGAAGTCCCTTCCACAACCTGCGTTTTCAAGCTTCCAACTGACTTTCGGTGGCCTGGCGAGTTTGATTTTCGCGGAACATTGCCAGTTTCTCCGAGACACTTGGAAGTTCTCGCTCCAGGAGTGCAGCCGCAAAAAGGCCCGCATTTTTTGCGCCAGCGATCCCGATGGCGAAGGTCGCCACGGGAATTCCTGCTGGCATTTGAACAATTGAAAGCAGGGAATCCATGCCTTGCAGGGCTTTGCTTTGGATGGGAACACCCAACACAGGCACAGTGGTGTGCGCCGCAACCATGCCAGGCAGATGCGCCGCTCCCCCGGCACCTGCAATAATGGCCCGCAGCCCGCGCCCATGAGCCGACTTCGCATACTGCGTCATGGCATCAGGCATGCGGTGGGCAGAGATCACTTGGAACTCATGGGGAACTCCCAATTGTTCCAAAACGAGATGAGCTTCTTTCATAGTCACCCAATCCGATTGGCTGCCCATGATAATCCCGATGAGTGGTGGCTCTTGAGTGGGTGAGGAATTCATTTGTTACAGAATTGTTGCTTTGTGGCGGTTGACTGCTGGTGGGAACGCGAAATCATGCACGTCAGGTGATTAAACACTTTTCAACAGGGAAATAACCGAAATGCCAAGAGGAACCGTCAAATGGTTTAATAATAAGAAGGGGTTTGGGTTTCTGACAGATCCAGAAGTTCAGGGGGATGTTTTTGTCCACTACTCCGAAATAAAAACCGTGGGATATCGGACGTTGGAGCCCGAGGATTCCGTCGAATACGAGTTGGTGGTTGACCAAAAAGGTTCACGTGCCCGCTCGGTTGTGAAAGTATGAGGGGGTGCTTCCAAATATCGCGCTTATCGGTTTTATGGGCTGCGGGAAATCTTCCGTCGGCCGACGGCTTGCCATGCTCACCGGCCACCGTTTTGTGGATACTGATGACCTGATCGTTCAGGCCGAGCGACGATCAATCTCCGAGATTTTTGCCGCGGAGGGCGAGCAATACTTTCGTGTCATCGAAAATCGGGTGCTGTCCGAGCTTGTCGGTGCCTGTGGTGTCGTGCTCTCCACGGGCGGAGGTCTGGTGCTGGACCCCGGGAACTGCAGCAGTCTCCGCAAAATTGCCATGGTCGCCTGGTTGGATGCGGATCCTGATGTTCTTTTTGAGCGCGCCACACGTACGAGCCGCAGACCCCTTCTTCAGACTGGCAATCCCCGTCTCCGCTTTGACGAACTCCTCGAAAAACGCATTCCCATCTATTCCGAGTTCTCAGATTTTCGTGTGGATTCCACCGGAATTGGCCACGATGAAGCGGCTGCCCAGATCCTTGACCTCACCCTGAGGCACCGAAGACGTTTTGATTGTTGACGGAAACGTCTTCCGGTTCTTTGATGGGATCTGTCAATTAACAATCAAAATCACACTAATCACTTCATGGCTACCATAGGAATCAACGGCTTCGGCCGAATTGGACGTCTCGTCTTCCGCGCAATCGTCGAACAGGGTCTTCTCGAAAAAGGCTACAAAGTTGTTGCAGTCAATGACCTCGTCCCGGCGGACAATCTCGCGTATCTCGTCAAGTATGACTCGACCCAGGGCCGTTTCGCCGGAGAAGTTCACAGCGAAAAATCCGACCCCTCGCTCGAAGAGGACGACACGCTGGTTGTGAACGGTCAGAAAATCAAATGCCTTGCCGTCAAAGAAGGACCTGCCGCTCTCCCATGGAAGGAACTCGGTGTGGATATCGTCATCGAATCCACGGGACTCTTCACGGAAGCATCCAAAGCCAAGGGCCACCTGGACGCCGGTGCGAAAAAAGTGATCATCTCCGCTCCCGCCAAAGGTGAGGACATCACCGTTGTGATTGGTGTCAACAATGACCAATATGACGCGTCCAAACATCACATCATCTCGAATGCCAGCTGCACCACCAACTGCCTGGCCCCCGTCGTGCATGTCCTCCTCAAAGAAGGCTTTGGCATTGAAGAAGGTCTGATGACGACCGTTCACAGTTACACGGCCACCCAAAAAACGGTGGACGGGCCAAGTCGCAAGGATTGGAAAGGCGGGCGGAGCGCAGCAATCAACATCATTCCCAGCACGACCGGTGCCGCCAAGGCTGTTGCCCTGGTTTGTCCCGAGGTCAAAGGCAAGCTCACCGGCATGTCTTTTCGTGTGCCCACCCCCACCGTCTCCGTCGTGGATCTCACGGTCAAAACCACCAAGGCAACCAGCTATAAAGAAATTGCTGCAGCCATGAAAAAGGCCAGCGAAACATACCTCAAGGGTATCCTGGCCTACACCGAAGACGAGGTCGTCTCCTCGGACTTTATCCATAACACCCACTCCAGCATCTTTGACGCGGGAAGCGGGATTGAACTCAACGCCAACTTCTTCAAGCTGATTAGCTGGTATGACAACGAGTGGGGCTACAGCAACCGCTGCGTGGACCTTCTCCGTCAGATCTCCTGAGAAATCTCTGGATTTTTTAAGAATAAACTCCGTATCCCGCCATGGGATGCGGAGTTTTTTTTGTGCGGCACCGATCAATTTCTGCTTTTCTGAAACCTGTCAGTTGACATTGCGGACGATTTAACGCGTGATAGATTGTCCTACATTTATTGATTATGCAGATCCACCTGAGTCCTCGCCACTTGACCCTCACCGCCGCTATCCACGCACACGTCGCGGAAAAAATTTCCCACTTGGAAAACATTTCCAGTCAGATCATTGCCGCCCATGTGGTGCTGCTCCATGACGAAACCAAAACCAAAAAGCATGTGGTGAAAGTCCATCTTGCAGTGGCTGGCCCCGATATTCATGCGGAAGCCACTCATGACGATCTTTATGCCGCCATCGACAAAGTTGCCGACAAGCTTGCCACGCAGCTTCGCAAGCGCAAAACCAAACTCACGAGCCACAAGAAGCATCTCACCCAGTTGGCCAGTGAAGGACGCAAGCGCGGTTACACCCGCCGCTAATTTTTTCGGAAAAGCAAGGCCGTTCAAAAGGAACGCAGCACCCCGTGGAGTATAAAGTCAAACTTGAGGTCTTTGAAGGCCCCCTGGATCTCTTGTTGTATCTCATCAAACGCGATGAGGTCGATATCTATGATATTTCCATTGAACGAATCACGTCGCAATACCTCCAGTACATGGAGGCCTTCCATGTCCTGAACATCGACCTGGCGGGCGAGTTTATTGTGATGGCCGCCAACCTCCTCTACATTAAAAGTCGCACCCTCCTGCCCAAGGATCTTCAAATGGCAGAGATTGATGCCGAGGACGATGACCCCCGCTGGGAGTTGATCCGTCAGCTCATTGAATACAAGAAATTCAAAGAAGCAGCTGAAAAATTGCGCTCCCGTGAGCAGATGCAGGAAATGCTTTTTCCAAGAGCCCCCGCCACTCCGGAGTTGCCAACTCCTGACGAAAATATGCTCGTGGCAGAGGTTGGGATTTTCGATTTGATCAATGCCTTCCAGAAAGTCCTCAAGCGCATTGACTCCAAAAAAGAAGACCTGCGTGAGATTTTTGCGGAAAATTACACGGTTGGAGACAAAATCGACTTTCTCTTGCGCGTGACGTCCTCTGGCGTCTCGATCCGCTTTGAGGAATGTTTTGAGGGGGCTGCCAGTCGTGCGGAAATTGTGGTCACTTTCCTTGCCATGCTGGAACTTATTCGTTTGAAACAACTGCGTGTGAAACAAGAAAATCAATTTGATGACATTTGGATCGAACCCATTGTTGAACCCGCCACGGCCGAGGAGGTTGGGGTATGAGTGAGGAAGAAATCCCGGAGATCCCAGAAGTCGCAAGCGACCCGCCCAAGCCGCTCAAACAAATTCTGGAGGCGGTCCTATTCTCCTCTCAGAAGCCCATGTCAGCGAAAGAGCTTTGCACCTCCCTCAAAGGCGCAGCAGAATCCGGTGATCCTTCAGCGGTAGCCCACGCAAAAACCAAGGAACCCGCCCTCCGCGAAGCCCTCTCGGAACTGGCTGTGGATTGTGCCGAGGAGGGACGCACCTACGAGGTCCGCGAGACAGCCTCCGGTTGGCAACTCGTCACCCGGGCAGACTTTGCACCATGGTTGCGTCAACTCTATCCGGAAAACCGCCCAGCCCGCCTCAGCGCTCCCGCGCTGGAGACTCTGGCCATCATCGCCTACCGCCAACCCATCACCCGCGCCGATATCGAAGCCGTGCGTGGAGTGGCTGTTGATGGGGTCATGCAAACCCTGTTGGACCGCGGTCTCGTCAAAATTGCCGGACGCTCTGAAGTCCCCGGCCGACCGCTCCTCTACGAAACCACTCAATTTTTTATGGAACACTTCGGCCTCCGTGACTTGGACGAGTTGCCAAACTCAGGAGAGCTCCGGCGCATCGAGCTCCCGAAAGCTCCCATCCCCGAAGAACCTGCAAAGACCGAAACGCCAGCAGCGGATGCTGAAGCCCCGGCCACGGAACCCGAAGCGAAAGCCGAGGAGCCTGAAGCGCACGCCGCGGAGCCCGAAACCCCGGTTGCGGAAACTGAAACCCCGGTTACCGAAATTCCCCTCACGGAAGAACCCGAGGTTGAGGCCTCTGAGCCTTCGGCGGAAGAGTCTCCTGCCAATCCCGCCGATCAGGCTCGCGATTCAGATTAAAAGCTCCGTCAGGCGCGTGCAGTCCGGTTTCTGATCAAGAGCGGCAGAAGCGCAAGGGAGGCGAGCAGCATGCTGGTGATTAGCACTGCCGCAACATGCTTCGGTTCTCCTGCAGAAACGGCCATCCAACTGGCCCAAGCACGCCATCCAAAAATTACGGTCAGAAAAAGGGTCATCCCCAAGGCCCCCCATCTGGCCCAAGCGAATCCTTTGGCCATCAGAATTCCCCACACAATGCTCAAACATCCAAACAACCCGCCACTCAGTAGCGCCGTTTTGGCCTTTTCGGGATTGGATGCAAATCCCGCGACCCCAGCCGCAATCAGGAACACCCCATAAATGATCACAAATTTCCAAGTACTCATTTCGCAAAAATATCTTTCGAGATCTTGATAGTCAACGGCTCCGGTCAAATGACCCGTCTGAATGCGCTGCCCCATTAAAACCAATTAACTGATCAGCAGGAGCCGCGGCGGGGAGCCTGGGGCGGTGAGAGGGGCACGATGAATACAGGGCGGCACCGGACTGCCGGGATATTGCGTTGCGATCCGCCAGAGATTTCCAAGACCGAATGAAAAAGGTTTCGCCCCGAAATGTGGGGCGTAGTGGAGATCGTAATAATAGTCATTCAGAAATTCCACAAACTCGTCATTGTCTTCCCCGCCAAAAAGACGGAGCAACGCGGCGCGGGTCTCGGGAATGTCCACATGACGGCAGGCTTGGTCATTTCTCAGCCCTTCGGAGGGCGCCTGCACATACGCACAGAGATACGTGTCTGCGGGCACCGTGGCGCTATCCACATGGAAGGAAGACACATCGGTCGGAACCGGGCCTCCGCTTTCATCACGCACTGAGCTGTAGATGCAATCGAGGCTTGGAAGGAGGTCATGCGTTCGCAGTCGCTCCAGATCTTCAAGCAGGATTGTTCGAGCCACTTGACCAGCTTCGCTCAGTGGCAATTCCCACAGTCGGGATTCTTCAACCGGCACAATGCCTTCACCCGGTCCCAAGCCATCCACAATTTCTTGAAAGTTCCCGGATAGTTCACGCTCCCAGCAGAGGGCATTCAACTCTCCCTCAAGTGGCGTCGAAGTCAGTTCCTCAAAACTCCCCACAACTTTGATGCGCGGGTAGTCGGCGGGAAGGGCCAGGGGAGGGGAGAGGAATCTCATTCGGCGCTCAGTCCCTGAGATCTCATCCCCATATCTTCATGCCGCATGTTTGAGATTGTTTGGTTTTCACCAAGCAAGCAGATCGGACCGTCGGTTTGCCGTCAAGGCCGGTGATACAGCCTCTGTCTATTTTCAGTGGTTCTCTTCCGCTCCTTGATGCGCTCAAGATTTTCCTCCGATTGCAGAAGATCTCTCTCGCCAACAGCGGATTTCCCGTGCAGAGTTAAATTTAAGCCTCCCATGAGATTCATTGCCCTTCTTTTGCTGGGATCTTCCCTCCTCGCTGTTGCGAAGAGCCCCGATCGTATTGATCCCGCCGCCATTGCTCCTCTCAAACGGATGAGCCAAACGCTCGCGGATGCCTCCGCCTTCTCATTCCGTTCGCGCACGATTTTCGAGGTGCCGGCTGAGAACGGACAATTCATTACGATGTTCTCAACCGGAGAAGTCACGCTCAAACGTCCCAATAAATTGCGGGCCGAGCTTCGGGGAAGCGCTCCCCATCTGGATTTTTATTATGATGGTGAATCGGTTTCCGCTTTTGCTCCGGGCCCGGAGTTTACCTCCACCAAGTCGGCGCCCGATACGATTGACGCCATGCTTGCTGGCTTGCAGGAAGAGACGGGTATCCGTTTTGCTTCGTTACCTCTTTTGAAGAGCGACCCGTATGGGGTTTTGACCCGGGGGTTGTTGAGTGCCATCAGCGTCGGGCGCACAGAAGTGGACGGAGCCCTCTGTGATCATCTGGCATTCCGGTCTCCGGGAGTGAATTGGGAGATCTGGCTCGAGGCCAATGAGGCCGCATTGCCCCGACGGATGGCAATCACTTTTACCGATGTCGCGAATTTTCCCAGAACGATGGTTGAGTATTCCGGGTGGAACCTTCACCCGCTGTTTTTAACGGATAGTTCCTTTGTCTTTCGCAAACCCCAAGGTGCCAAAGAAATCCCCTTTGCCTCCGTGCTGAAGTCCGCAGATCGCTGAGGAATCAAACGGAAAAACGTCATGAAAATTCCCTCTTTGCTTCTCGTCCTTGGTGCGGCAGTCATCTCGTTGCAAACTGGCTGCGTCAGCCCGGTGTATGTGGACCCCGATCCCGTGGCCTATGTGGGTCCCGGGCCAGTGGTGCCCGTCGTGGCATGGGCCGGCCCGGGTTACTACGGGGGATCCTACTACACCAGCAGATCGGTCTATTATAACAGCCCGTATTACCGTCGCTATTATGGTGGCAGGGGAGCGGCCTACCGCACCCCTTACTCGAACGGTGGTTTTTATGACACCGCTCGAGGAGGGTCGGCTTCCTGGCGTAACGGTTCGGGCAGTGCGTCTGGTGCGAGAGGCGGCTCCGCCTCATGGAACAATGGCTCTGGTAGTGCCACCGGTTGGCGGGGCGGCTCCGCTGCCTGGGGCGGCGGCTCGGGTTCATGGAGTGGTTCCCGCGGGCGCTCCGGCAGCTTCCACAGATAAATTTGTCCTGCGGAAACGAACGGAAGACACGCTTGCCGTGCCCGGCCCGTGGTTGAATGCCACGGACATTGAAATCCTTTCAGCGGCCACTAAGACAGGACCTCGAAGGAGGTGAGAAAAACGTTCACTGCCTCACAGAACTGGCTTGAACTTATCAGGAAAGACCTCCGTCTGCGCCTGTCGACATTTCTGGTTTCGCCCGATTCCCGAAGACAGCTCGGCAATTGTGTGGTAAGCTGAAATCGTCTTTCTCCTTCAGGCTCCGCGCCCCCAATCACGCCATGCCCCCGTTTGAACACTACATTGCCGAATTCATTGGCACGATGCTTCTCATTCTTCTCGGTGAAGGGGTCGTGGCCAATGTCGTCCTCGCCAAATCCAAGGGACAGGGCGGCGGCTGGATCGTGGTGACTGCTGGCTGGGGATGTGCTGTCGCTCTCGCCGTCTATGCTGTGGGCCGCATTTCGGGCGCCCACATCAACCCCGCCGTCACGGTGAGCCTCGCCGCTATTGGAGCTTTCCCTTGGAGTGGCGTCTTCGGATATGTCATCGCCCAGATGCTCGGTGCATTCACCGGCTCGATTCTGGTCTGGCTCGCGTACCTCCCGCACTGGCGCGAGACGGAATCTGCCGACGGCAAGTTGGCCGTCTTCTGCACTGCCCCTGCGATCCGACACGCGCCGTCAAACTTCCTCTGCGAAGCAATAGGGACGGCTGTGCTCATTTTTGGAGTCCTTGCCATTGCTGCGAACGCTGAGGGCCTGAAAGCAGCTTCGGATGTCGATCTTTCATCCGTGTTCAGCCTCGGACTCCAGCCGCTGCTCGTCGGCATCCTTGTCTTTGCCATTGGCCTGTCGCTCGGCGGTCCCACTGGCTACGCGATCAATCCCGCCCGCGACCTTGCTCCGCGGATCGCCCACTCCCTCCTTCCCATCCCCGGCAAGCGTGATCCCGACTGGTCCTACAGCTGGATCCCCGTCGTTGCGCCCCTGGTTGGCGGGGTCGTGGGCGCCCTCCTTTTCAACCTTGTCGGATTCTAACCCTCCAAAAGACCTCCCAGACCAAATGAAAAACACCATCCTCGCCCTCGACCAAGGCACCACCAGCTCCCGCGCGATCGTCTTCGATCACAGCGGCAATATCCTCCACACGGCTCAGAAGGAATTCCGCCAGATCTATCCGAAACCCGGCTGGGTCGAGCATGACCCGAACGATATCTGGTCCTCGCAGAGCAGCGTTGCCGTCGAAGCCATGTCCAGTGGCCGCATGGCGTCCCGTGATGTCGCCGCCATCGGTATCACCAACCAGCGCGAGACCACTGTCAACTGGGACCGCAAGGATGGTACCCCGGTTTACAATGCCATCGTCTGGCAAGACCGCCGCACCGCGAACATCTGTGACCAACTCAAGGCCGATGGACTCGCCCCGAAATTTCTCGCGAAAACAGGCCTCCTGATCGATCCCTATTTTGCCGGAACGAAGGTCAAATGGATCCTCGATAACGTAGACGGAGCTCGCTCGCGCGCCGAAAATGGTGACCTCGCCTTCGGAACAATCGACAGTTGGCTCGTCTGGAATCTTACCGAAGGCAAGGTCCACGTCACGGACGAGTCGAACGCCGCCCGCACCCTGTTCTACAACATCCACGAAGGCCGCTGGGACACCGATCTGCTCGAGATCCTCGGCGTTCCCGCCAGCCTCCTGCCCGAAGTGAAAAGCTCCAGTGAAGTCTATGGCGAGGCCGCGAATTCTGGTATCCCCATCGCTGGCATGGCTGGCGACCAGAACGCGGCCCTCTTCGGCCAGACTTGCTTCCAACCCGGCATGGCCAAGAACACTTACGGCACTGGCTGCTTCCTGCTCATGAACACTGGCGGTGAACCAACGGCCTCCACCAACAAGCTCCTCACCACCTCCGCCTGGAAAATCAATGGTCTCACAGAATATGCCCTTGAAGGGAGTATTTTCATCGGTGGAGCCGTCGTCCAATGGCTTCGTGATGGCCTTGGCATCATCCGCGAATCCGCCGACGTCGAATATCTCGCCGGCAAGGTCCCCGACAATGGCGGCGTTTATCTTGTTCCCGCCTTCGCCGGACTCGGCGCTCCCCACTGGGATGCCTACGCCCGCGGCACCATGGCCGGCCTCACCCGCGGGTCGAACGTTAGCCATATCGCCCGCGCCGCCCTTGAGGCCATTGCCTACCAATCCTACGACGTTCTCAAGGCGATGGAACGCGACTCCGGCATCGAACTCAAAGAACTCCGTGTCGACGGCGGAGCCTCCGCCAACAATCTGCTCATGCAATTTCAGGCTGACCTCCTCCAGGTCCCCGTCGTTCGACCGAAGGTCACCGAGACCACTGCACTGGGAGCCGCCTACCTCGCCGGACTCGCCGTCGGCTTCTGGAAGGACCGCGCCGAAATCGCGGCCCAATGGAGCATCGACCGCACGTTCGAGCCCCAACGCCCTGCCGCCGAAATGGAAAAACTCCGCGCCGGCTGGGTCAAAGCTCTCGGTCGTGCCCGCGATTGGGAACCCTGCGACTAATTGACTCATAAACCCAAGCCAACAAACGCCAAAGCCATGAATCGAAACGAAGTTATTACCGAACTCACAAGCCACACAGAACCTTACGATTTCCTCGTGATCGGAGGCGGAGCCACCGGCCTTGGTGTCGCGCTCGATGCCGCCAGCCGCGGCTATAAAACCATCCTTGTCGAGCAAGCCGACTTCGCCAAAGGAACCTCCAGCCGCAGCACGAAGCTCGTTCACGGCGGCGTCCGTTATCTCAAGCAGGGTAATATTTCCCTCGTCCTCGAAGCCCTCCATGAGCGTGGACTTATGTGCGAGAATGCTCCGCACCTTGTTCACCACCTGTCGTTCATTGTCCCCATCTACACCTGGTGGGAAGGCCCGTTCTACGGAATCGGAATGAAAATTTACGACCGCCTTGCGGGCAAACTCGGCCTCAAGCCGTCTGAGATTCTGTCGCGCGAAGAAACCCTGAAGCGTATTCCCACCCTCGAACCGTCTGGCCTCCAGCGTGGTGTCATGTACTACGACGGCCAGTTCGATGATTCCCGCCTCGCTGTCAATCTCGCCCAATCCATCTTCGACCGTGGTGGCATCGCAGCGAACTATCTCAAAGTCACCCGACTCATTAAGAATGCCGACCTCGTGGAGGGGGCCGTCGTCCATGACGCCGAGAGTGGCAAGGAAATCGAGATCCGCGCCAAAGCTGTTGTCAACGCCACCGGGGTCTTCTCTGACGGCATTCGCAAGATGGACGAACCCGACGCCCGGGACGTTATCGCTGCCAGCCAGGGAGCGCACCTCGTGCTGCCCAAGGAATTCCTCCCCGGCGACAGCGCCATCATGGTGCCGCAAACGCCCGATGGACGTGTCATGTTCGCTGTCCCATGGCACGATCATGTCGTTGTCGGCACGACCGACGCCGAAGTGGATCGTATCGATCTGGAGCCCAAACCCATGGAGGAAGAGATCAATTTCATCCTCTCCGGCGCCGCCAAGTATCTGGCAAAGGATCCGAAACGCTCGGATGTCCTCAGCATCTACGCGGGTCTCCGGCCGCTTGTCCGTACTGGCGATGCGAAGAGCACCGCTGCCATCTCACGCGATCACACCATTCTGATCTCCAACTCCGGCCTGCTCACCATCACTGGCGGCAAATGGACAACCTACCGCAAGATGGCCCAGGACGCCGTTGATCAAGCCGAGCTCATGGCCGGCTTCGACCGCCGTCCCTGCCAGACCGAGCACATGCAGATCCACGGATGGACGAATCAAGCCATCACCAACCCCACCCTTCAGGTCTATGGAGCTGATGCCAAAGCCGTCGAAGCCCTCGCCACCGAAGATCCCAATCTCGCCGAACCTCTTCATCCTAAGCTCCCTTATATCAAGGCCGAAGTCATCTGGGCCGTGCGCAACGAAATGGCCCGTACTGTCGAGGATGTCCTTTCTCGCCGCACCCGCGCCCTTCTTCTCGGGGCCCGGGCCTCCGTCGAGATCGCTGCAGAAGTGGCCGCCCTCATGGCCCCCGAACTCGGCCAGGACGCAGCATGGCAGGCAAAGCAGGTTGCCGACTACACCGCCCTCGCCGACGGCTACATCCTCAAATAATCCCCCGACTCAGTTTTCACGAGGACGGGTCTGAGAAAATCCAATTCTCCACAAAAGAGCGATGCGAGTCATTCGACCCGCATCGCTGGTCGGAGGAAATAATTTCTTATTCGGTGGTTTTCTGCGTCAGAATGGAGACTTCCAGCGGCTTGAGATGGTCGCCGCTCTTCTCAACCTTTACCTGCAGCGGTTGATCTTTTTTCAATGCCTCGAATCCGACCGGTTCCCCATCTTTTGTGAGCTTTGTGTCGTCTTTGAAATAGAGTTCCAAGGTTTTTCCATCTTTGGTCTTCACGTAAATTTCCTTTTGCTTTGGATCCACGCGCAGGGCGGTGACTTGGTATGTTCCCGACGGAACGACGGATGTGTTCTCGATTTCGATGGAGCTTTCATCCACCGCAAAAGCGTTGAGCGCGGTGGCTAGGCAGAACGTGGTGGCGAGGGTCAGTAATTTTTTCATAGTTGGTGCTGGGTTGACGTTTTTGGTTTCGAGCATCATCGGCGTCATCGACCCCGGGCCCGTCTGTGCTGAATCGGGTGAAGAGCGTGTGCTGGTTGTGTCGAGTTGTGGATCTTTGTGATTTCGATGCCTCGTTCAAGGTAAGGCATGATCGTTGCGATGCATTTGGCGACACGAACCCTGCCGTGAGACAGGAGTCTGCCAATGTCCTTCTCGCCTCTGAGAACCGCTAAAAACTGTTGGCATCGTCCCTGAACGGTAATACCTTATGAGCAGGTCCTTTGCTGATAAGCGTTTCCCGCTTGTTGCTTGGCTGGCCCAGAAAGAAACCACATCACAAAAAACCCGGTCAGCTTCCAAGGACGCGTCGCGACGGTTGGAGTCATCGTCTTCCTTCTTGCTACCCGTCTCTGCTGTGCCGAGCAGACACTCTATGTCGCAAACAACGGGACAAACTCAATCTCAGCGATCAATTCCTCAGGCACGGTGAGCGCCTTCGCCACCAGTCCACTCTTTAATGCTCCGAACGGAGTGGTTTTTGACGCCGCGGGAAATCTCTTCGTGACCAACATTGGCGGCAGTAACAACACGGTTGAGAAAGTCACTCCGTTCGGCACGGTGAGCAACTTCGTGCCGCCGAGCGCTGGACTGGATTTTCCCGTGGAGATTGCGATCAACTCCGTCGGCACATTCTTTGTCAGTAATCGCGAGCTTAACACCATTTCGCAGATTGCCCCCACGGGAGAAGTGAGCACATTTGTGAGCTCCGGGCTGGATAGCCCGCGTGGCCTTGCCTTTGATGCGGACGGCAATCTTTACGTCGCCAACCAAAACGCCAATACGATCTCGAAGATCGCACCGAATGGAACGGCATCCGTCTGGATAAGCTCCGGGCTAAGTCTCCCGCAGGGACTGACCTTTGACAGTATCGGCAATCTCTACGTCTCGGACCTCGGCACACTGAGTATTCTTAAGATCACGCCCGAGGGACTGGTCTCGACCTACGCTCATCCTGGAGGCCTCGGCAGCCCCACCGATCTTGCTTTCGATGACGAGGGAAATCTCTATGCCTCGGTCTGGGACTTTGGCTCAATCTGGAAGATCAGCCCCGGCGGCACGTTGATCGACACCCAGTGGGCCACCGGGCTGAGCACGCCATGGGGCCTCGCCTTCTCCTCCGTCCCGGAGCCCTCAACGTGGGCCCTGCTTGGCCTCGGTGCAGTCGCCGTGTTCGGGCTGAGTCGCAAAAGACCATGTGAGAGTGAATGCAGCGAGGGGAGTCAGCGCACATGTGCAGGAAATGTCCCGTCCGGGAAATTTGTTTAACCGGGACTTTTGGGAGCAGCGCTTAGGTCTCAACGGTGTCAAAACGGGGCTTGTCAGCGCCGGCTCCGCGGCCTGGGGTGGCGGCTCAGGTACATGGAATGGTTCCCGCAGGCGCTCGGGCAGCTTCCACAGATAAATCCGCCCCGCAGAAGCGAGCGGCAGAACTGGTCGCCGCTTGTCCCGTTTTTCAACGAACCGAGTCCTCTGGCCTTCTCCTTTCATTTTTGACGCAATCCATTGGATTCAGAGAATCAGGACGAGCCATCAGTGCACCGGCAGATGCCTGACCTCCACCGAACCGCAGAGACGCTTCGAGAGATCAATTGGGTCACCGATTCCCACGACCTCCGGGTCGATCTGATAAGACCAGACCTCGAAGTTCGTCAGGGCAGCCTGTCCATAAACTGTGGTGAAGGCGCAGTTCACCGCATCGTAACCGGCGGAGATCCGGATTCGCCCAATCCTTGGTTCACTGTAACGGGCGTCGAAGACCTGCCAGCGGCCACCAAGATAGACCTCGCAGTAGGCATGAAAATCGTTCGGCGTGCCGGGGTCCTGAAATCCGATATCCGGTACGTATCCGCTCACGTAGCGGGCAGGAAGATTGAAGGCGCGGCAAAGCGCCACCGCCGTGTGGGCAAGGTCACGGCAGACGCCGTAGCCGCGTTTAATAATCTCGTTGGCCGTAATGTTCGGGCTGCCGGACATCGTGCGGTATTCGATGTTGTTGTGCAGCCAGTCGCAGATACCCCGCACCCTCGGCAGGCCATGCGGAAGATGTCCAAAATGCTTCCAGGCAAAATCTAGCAGGTTGTCCGTGTCGCAATAGCGGGTGGGCAGGGTGTAGCGCAGGATGGATGCTGGCAGCTCGTGCGGGGGAATCGGCTCATCACGCCAGGCAAAATCTTCACTCACGCCAGGTACCATCACGATGGCATCGTAGCGCAGCACATTTCGGCCCGGCTTCATAACAAGACGGTAGACGATGTTGAGATGGTCATCCTCGAATTCGGTGGTTGGCAGTTCCGGTTCGAACTGCATGCTTTCCTGCCGGATGGATTGGAAGGCGTCCTGCCGTGGCTTGAACGTGACAAGTGTCGGCGTCTCGGCCTTCGTCTCGTAAACAAGTTCGCATCCCACCCGCACAGCCAGCTCCAATGGCGGAGCGGTCAACCGGGAATCCCTGTTCATAAATTGTAATGTGTGCGACTCTTCATTCCGGCCCTGTTCCTGCCACCTTCCTAGCGCCCGCCCGTTGGCACAACCAAAATCACCGACCAATCTCCCACCATGAGCTGGATGCGCATCAAACACGAGACGACCTACCGCTACCGAAGCGAGGTTGCATTCACGCCGCACCGGCTCGTTCTACGACCGCGTGAGGGTCACGACATTCGGGTCGAGGAGATGCGTCTTGAGATTCATCCCGGGCACGGAGTGGAATGGAGTCGCGATGTGTTCGGAAATTCCATCGCGACGGTTCATCTCCTCGCGCCTGCAAGCGAACTCCGCATCGTGAGCCAGGTCATCCTGCGCCAGACTCCGCCTTTTCCCCTGCTGGCCATCCGACCGACCGACCTTCCTCCCTATCCTGTCGAATACTCTGTGGAGGAGGAGGTCGTTGCGGCCGCTTACCAGACGGCAATCTTTTCCGAGGATTTGCCAGCAGTCCGCAGCTGGGTGAAGGACGCCATGGACCTCTCCGCCTGCCATGACGCAGAGGGCGTCGTCTCGGCCTTGAACCAGCAACTTAAGAAAACGATCACCTACGCGCGACGGGCAGCCAAAGGGGTCCAGACTCCGGCCGAGACTCTCCGCAAGGGCACGGGCTCCTGTCGCGATGTGGCCACGCTGTTTTTGGAGGCACTCCGCGCTCTGGGTTTTCCGGCGCGTTTCGCCAGTGGGTATCTTGATTGCCGCGCTTCGGAAATGGGCCGCGCCTCCATGCATGCCTGGACCGAGGCCTACCTGCCCGAAGTCGGGTGGGTGGGCTATGATGCAAGCCTTGGGGAAAAAACTTCCGACCGCCATGTCGTCGTCGGCGTGAGCAACCACCCTCGCGGCGTCATGCCAATCACCGGTGCCTACTACGGTGCCCAGGATCAGTTTGTGGAAATGACCGTTAGTGTTTTAACCGAGCGGCTCGACGAGTCGCCCCTGGCTGATCCGTCATGAATGCCTCCGAATTATCCTCGTTTTGCCGGGATCATCTGTCGGAGACTTTGGAGATTCTCCGGCAGATGGTGGCCATCAACAGCTTCACGGAAAACGCTGGCGGCGTGAACCGGCTCGCCAATCTCACGTCCACCCTCTTCGCCCCGCTTGGATTTTCTGCCGAGTATTTTCAAGCCTCGCATCCTGTTCACGGACATCATCTCCTGCTCAGGCGCCCGCCTCTGGCCGGCGCACCGACCGTCGCACTGATCTCGCATTTGGACACCGTTTACCCTGAGGACGAGGAGCGCCGGAACGGTTTTGTCTGGCGGCCCGAAGGCACCCGGATTTATGGACCCGGCACGAATGACATCAAGGGCGGTACTGCACTCATTCACCTGACACTCTCCGCCCTGCGGCATGCGGACCCAACCACGTTTGGACGGGTAAACTGGGTCATTCTCCTCAACGCCTGCGAAGAAACGGATTCCGAGGATTTCGGCCGATTGTGCCGTGCCAAGCTGCCTGCGGACACCCTTGGCTGTTTGCTCTTTGAAGCCGATGGGTCCGATGACGAGAGTTTCGCCCTCATCGCCGCCCGAAAGGGCCGGGCCACCTTCCGCGTCGAGGTGGAAGGTCGCGGCGCCCACGCCGGCAGTCAGCACCGGCGTGGCGCCAACGCCATCACTCAACTCGCCCTCACCCTCTCCCAACTCAACAAACTCACGGATTACACCAGCGACCTGACCCTCAACATCGGCACCTGTCATGGCGGCACGGTGACGAACCGTGTGCCCCATTCCGCCGGCGCCACGTTGGAAATGCGTGCTTTCTCACCCGAGGTTTACCAGCGCGCAAAAGCAGCCATCCTTGCCCTTGCCGGCGACGGAGCGATCCACAGCCACGACGGCCATCCCTGCCGTGTCAACATCACCGTGGAAACCGAGACCGCCCCATGGCCCACAAACCCCGCCACCGAAAAACTTCTCGCCCTCTGGCAGGAAACCGGCCGCGGATTGGGTGCTGATGTCCACCGTCAGGAACGCGGCGGTTTGAGTGACGGCAATGTGCTCTGGGATACTTTTCCCACCCTCGACGGGCTCGGCCCGCGGGGGGACCAGTCCCACTGTTCCGAACAATCTGTAGACGGCACCAAACAACAGGAATGGGTGGACGCCACCTCGTTTGTCCCAAAGGCCATCCTGAATGCCACGGCCCTCAGCAGCCTCGTGGGCTCCGTGGGCTGATGCTCCTCGTGCCCAAAGCGCTCTGTCGGTCATCCGGTATTCGATGGCTTCCATCAAATGGTTGGATCGCACGGTGGATTCGCCGGCGAGGTCGATGATGGTGTGGAACCTTTGAGGATGCGATCTTAGGGAAGGAGTCAATTTTTCCATGATCCTTGACAGCCGGTGTTTTATGAGTGAGTAATTACTCACTAATGGCGCGTCCACAAAAATACGATGATGAGAAGCTGCTCAATGCGGCAGCCGAGGTTTTCCTGGAGGAGGGTCCTGCGGCGAGGACGGCATTAATTGCGAAGCGCGCGGGTGTTTCCGAAGGGATATTGTTCAAGCGGTTCAAAACAAAGGAGAGGCTGTTCGAGGCAGCAATGACAGCGGGGATGGAATCAAATCAGTGGCGGCAGGATCTGCTG
>JBGTAR010000362.1:0-8126 GCA_041749815.1 Terrimicrobiaceae bacterium | reverse complement strand
TCTGTCCGAGCCATTTTTTGTGGAGGCCCTCGAACAAACCCGCCGCGATCCTGCCTTGGGGCGCTGGTTTGAAGATCAATGTGATTTTGACAAAGCCATGCACGCAGCGCTGACAAGCGAGGCCCCACCCTCCCATTTGCGAGAATCCCTCCTCCTGGGTAAAAAGCTGGTGAATTTTGATGAACAAAATAAGGATGCCCGCCATGTGTGGTGGATGCGTCGCACTTCCTGGGTCGCGTTGGCTGCTGCTGTGATTCTTTTGTTTGGCATTGCTGCAATAATTCGCCCGGCAGCGAATCCGCCCATGACAGCAGAGCGCTTCGTTCAGGAAGCCGTTCACATAAAAACCTCCGGTCAGATTTCTTTGGGCAAGATGGCAAAAGACTCTCAAACGCTCCAGACCTGGCTTGGAACTAAAAACGCGCCCCATGACTTCCTGATTCCCAAAGCCCTGAATGCCCTGGCGAGCCTTGGTTGCCAAACGTATTCCATGGATGGCAGCACGGTTTCTTTGATTTGCTTCACTCTGGATCAGGATCGCAATGTGCATTTGTTTGTCATTGACTCGGGCCGCCTGAAGAATCCTCCCGGCCGTTCCCCCTCTTTTGAGCAGAAGGACGGCGTCGTAACCGCCACATGGTCATCAGGGGGACGCACGTTTGTGCTGCTAGGGAGTCAAGTCACTGAGGAGACCCTGCGCCGTCTGATCTAGCGCTGATTCACGTGACGTGGCCTGAATTATTTCGATTTTTGATGCTTTTGCTGAGCATGGGCTACCTGATTGCCGCGTCGGCACTGGCGCTGTATGCCCTTCATGCCTATGGCATCCTTGCGGTTTTGATCCGTTATTTTTCTGCTTCTTGCACCAAGAACCTTTCCTTGGAGAAAGTGGGGCGAGACATTTTGGAACGCGATGGGATCTGGCCCGATGTTGTCACCCAGTTGCCACTCTACAACGAGGCCAACGTGGCGGCGCGTGTGATGCGGGCGGCAGCGGCCATGGAGTATCCGGGACGGCACCTCATTCAAGTGCTTGATGATTCCGATGATGAAACTGCGGCCGTGGTGAATGCTGTGGCGGAAGACCTTCGACGAGATGGACATCAGATCGAAGTGATTCGACGCGTGGATCGGTCGGGATTCAAAGCGGGGGCGCTGGCTTTTGGAATGAGCTGTGACGATGCTCCCTTTCTGGCCATTTTTGATGCTGATTTTGTTCCACCCACTGATTTTCTGACTCGAACGGTGCCGATATTTTTTGCGGATCAAAAGGCTGGCTTTGTGCAGGGACGGTGGACATTTTTTAATGGGAATGACTCGATTCTGACCCGTGCCCAGGGTGTTGGGCTTGACAGTCATTTCGCCATTGAGCAAGCGGCACGTTCATCGCATCCCACCATGTTTATGAACTTCAATGGGACCGCCGGCATCTGGAGGCGATCTGCCATTGAGGATGCAGGCGGGTGGAGTTCCTCCACGCTCACCGAAGATCTTGATCTCTCGTACCGCGTTCAACTTCAAGGGTGGCGGGGGCATTATTTGAACGACCTTCCCGTGGCAGGGGAATTGCCAACAACGTTCTCCGCCTATAAAAGCCAACAGTTTCGTTGGGCCAAAGGCTCCATGCAAACGGCGATCCGGCTCCTACCCCGCATTTTTCATTCGGAAATGAGCCTGATCGCAAAAGTTGAGGCCTTCTTTCATCTGACCCACTACGTTGTTCACCCGCTGCTGATGATTCTTGTTCTGCTGGCCCCGATACTTGCCACGGCGGGTGGCGGTCTGGCCCTGCCGGGAAGCGCGGGTTGGATTCTGCTGGTCGCGGCCTTCGCCCCAACGTTTTTCTACGCCGTCGGACAAGGCCGACTGCACCGAAATTGGCTCCTCCGCCTTGCCAATCTGCCAACGCTCACCCTGGCAGGAATGGGGCTGGCGGCCACCAATGCCCGGGCGATCGCGGAGGCCTGCCTGGGACACGAGTCCGCGTTTATTCGCACGCCCAAAAAAGGCGATCAGGAAACACGATGCTACCGCGTCAAATTTCCCGTACCACCCCTCTTCGAATTGGCGCTTGGGTTCTATTCGGTGGCCGGCGTCTGGTTTGCATGGCAGGCAGGACATCCCGGGATCGCACAGTTCGGCCTGTTGGCAGCTGCATCGTTTTTCTATATGGGGAGTTTCAGCTTCTGCGAAGAAATCACGGCCTCATCAACAAAAACCCCGGCTTCAAACCTCCTGCCCAAATGCGCTTTGATTCTTCTGTGTCTTTCGCTGGCCCCTGTGGAGGTCAACGCCGCAGAATTGCCGGTCAAGACGGACTTTTTGACGGCCGATTACTTCGACCAGGGAAAAGCGGAGGTCAATATTTATGATGCCACGCTCATGAAGTATGGACAGCCCCGCGAAGCCACGGTCACCCAAATTTGGGTCAAAGAACCCTGGGACGCCAAACAGGGCATCAAATGGGGAGGACAAGGTTCGGGGGACTTTGATGTCATTAAGCTCAATCACGTGGTTTCATACCCAACCGGCATGTACCGCTACGAACAGATGTGGTCTGGTTTCTGGAAACGCGGTTCGGCAGAGCTGTTAAAATTCTCACTCAGCCATCACGAAGCCTGCGGCAACACCTTCAAACAGGCGCGTCTGAGCAACAACACAGCCGAGTATGTTCACTTCAGCTATTTTGAAAATGAAGGGGATGGCCGGGAGGAGCTCTTGATTTCCCCGGGTGCCATTTTTTATGATGAACTTCCACTCAAACTCCGCTTGCTTGCGAACACAGGCCTTGAGGAATCGGTCACGATGCCCCTGTTTCCGACCGTGATCCACCCCAAGGCCGGCCCTATGAAGCCTTCACCGGCAACCATTCGCCAAGTCCGCAGGGACAATCGTGAAGTCGAATTTGAGGTTAAACATGCGGGTGGGATCGACACGTTCGTTTATGAGACAAAGACTCCCTTCAAATTGCTTCGATGGAATTTCCCTGATGGGGGAAAATTAAGCCTGCGAAAATCCCTCTTCACCGATTACTGGAACAAAAACCAGCCGGGTGATGAGCGGCTTTTGGAAACCACACGCGTGCCCTCAGAATGAGGAGTTTGGCTTCGGGCTTGGTTGGATCCAATGGAATAAAATCATCGGTTGCTCCTCATATGGGTATGATCAAATCACTTTCTATCATTTTTAGCGTTTTCCTGGTGGGCACCTTGTCCGCTGCGCCTCTCTCCGTTGACGAAATGATACCGGATGCCACCTTACAAACGGAGGAGGGGAAGCCGGTGAAGCTTCGGGAGCTGATCTCTGAAAAACCCGCGGTGCTGATTTTTTATCGTGGCGGCTGGTGTCCCTACTGCACGAAACATTTGATGGAGGTCGCCGGGATCGAGAAAGACATTTTGGCGGCGGGGTATCAGATTTTGGCGATCAGCCCCGACCAACCTTCCAAGCTGGCAGAAACGCCTGGCCGCGAGGAACTCCACTACACTTTGCTCTCGGACAGCAGCATGGAAACGGCAAAGGCCTTTGGGTTAAGCTTCCAGGTTCCTCAAGAACTCGTCTCAAAATACAAGAATGAGTATCAAATTGATGTGGAAGCCGCTTCAGGTGAAAAGCACCACATGCTTCCCCACCCCGCCCTGTTCGTCGTTGGCAAGGATGGTGTCATTACGTTTGCCCACGTGGATGAGAATTACAGAGTCCGCTTGGAAGCCGACGCGATCCTCAAAGCCATTCAATAGGGGAGCGCTATTAGGTCCTGAACTACGGCGTCCATTGCCACCTGGCCTGATCCAAATATTGCCCCCACTTTTTATCGAAGGGATGGACACCATGAGCCGTGCCATTTGCATTCTCAAGCGGACGACCCTCGTTGGCCCATGCAAAGATCGAGCCTTTCAGGTTGAGGACATTCGAGTATCCGTCTTCCTGAAGTTCACGGGCCAAAACTGCTGACCGGTAACCGACCGAACAGTATACAATCAGCGGCGTGTCTTTGGCGAGGTGGAGGCTCCCCATCCAATTCGTCAGCGGCTTTTCAGCCAGAATCGCCCCGGGCAGTCGGCTGACTTCAAATTCTTTAGGCTCCCTGGCATCTATCAAAAGCGGCGGAGAAGAGCCCAAAAGCAACTGAGCCAGCTCTGACGTGGCAATAAAATCCACATCGGAAAATTTCTTTTCGAGCTCATCTCCATAGATTTTGAGGTCGTCGGCCCGAACGACTCCCGCTGCGGTACAAAAGAGGAGACCGATGATGGCAATCCCGATCCTGCTTTGAGAAGTCATTTCGCCTTGGCATCCCCAAGCAGGGAGAGCCCATCGCTCTGATTATAGCGCCCCTCTTTGGGGCCATTCTCCAGCGACAGCACACCCCGCGGACAAACCGCCGCACACAGGCCGCAGCCCACACAGGAGGCGCGAAAAATGTTTTGACCCCGCTGGGCATAATGACGGACATCGATACCCATTTCGCAATACTTTGAGCAATTGCCACAGGAGATGCACTGTGCGCCGTTGGTGGTGATACGGAACCGCGAATTAAATCGCTGAAGAAGTCCAAGGATGGCAGCCATCGGGCAGCCAAACCGACACCAGACACGTGTGCCCATCAGGGGATAAAAACCCACCCCAATGACCCCGGCAAATGCCGCGCCAATAAGAAAGCCATACCACTGACGGAGGAGATACATGGGACCTTTCAACGCATCAGGCATCACGGACTCGAACCAAAGGAGGGTTGTCAACACCACGATCCAAACGAGGACACTATGGATCATCCATCGTTCGATTTTCCAAGCTTTCAGGGATTTGTCGGAGTTCTGACGAAAAGAGTCCCCCGCCGTGTTGGCCAGACCGCCGCAGCCGCAAACCCAGGAGCAGTACCAGCGCTTCCCAAAATAATAGGTGAGCACTGGCGTGGCTATCAGTGTTCCGACAACAAACCACCCCACAATAAAAAACCCGATATTCCCTGCTTGGAGAAATTGGTCCAACGTTCCGGGGAAGAGTTTGTCATAGGCCAGTGGCCACAGGTAACTAAGGTAAACTTCCGGCTGATTGAGTTTAACAAAAATAGCTGGGAGCAAATAGGCAAACCCGAGCTGGGTGCACATGATCACGGATGTCCGGAAGATCTGATAGCGACTATGACGATATTTGGCGATGGCTTTGGCTCCCATCACGAGGATGGCCGCAGTGTAGAAGGTGCCATAGACAAACCACTGATCAGCAGCTTTTCCACGCATGATTTGGCTTAGAGGATCATGCAGTCGGATCAGTCCCTCGAGCAAACCAGGGAACCAATACAAAACCACATAAAAGGACGTGAGCACGATGGCCAAAGACCACCCCCATGCGCCTCGTGCGGTCAGGCTATCCGTGGTTTTGTGGGAGTTGCGAATACCTGGTTTGTCCGAGAGGTGCTTTTGAAGGCCAAAGGTCAAGCCCCCTCCGACGATGGAGCCCCACGCAACCCCCAACCAAAGAGCGCGTGTGGTTTCCGGCATTTGTGCAGAGACTCCAAAAAGAGCTGAGGCGAGCAGCAGGAGACCAAGAGCCAGAAAGGCCAGTGCCGCTTTTTCCAACATGCCAAGCCGATCTCCAGAGTGGGCGAGGGAGTGGCTTTCGTAGGAAAGATTCGAGGTTAAGTCGTTCATGAGATGCTTGTGGAACTGCTGCTCTGTGGCTGATTTTTTGTGGCGGGTTTCATGACGCTGAGGGGACGGCGCCAGGCTTGCCAAGGACGCTTTGGATGAATGTGGTGAACAAGCCCTTCCGGGTTCGGAGCGGTGTCGCTCGCTGAGGAAATTGAACACGAAACGCAGCAAGAATTTCTTGTTCCTGCTGACGATAAAACTCCGGGTCAAAATTGGCCGCACCAAGGTTGGCCAAAACATCGGTGACTGGAACCTTGCCTGCGATCCAATGTTCCCAAACCACATGTCGGTGACGGAGACCAAAAACATTCACGCCGGTCACGGCTCCACCTTCTTTCTCAAACCGCAAGTGCAGGGATATTCGGCCGTTGGGGTGTTCCCAGAAAAAATCGTCTTCCGTGGGATAGGGTTGAGGGAGAACAACCCCATACGTCTGGTATTCGATATCAAAAAACTTTGCGGAGTTGAACCAGACCCCCGGGTTGTACGGTTGCTCTTTGCCACAAAGGTTTGCGGCGATGTGTTCCCCATGGATTTTTCCAGTGTACCAGACCTGTTCAACGGGCCGCCGCCCGGCTGGCACCTCGCGATGCTGGGCACAGTCTCCTCCCGCCCAGACGTGCGGGCTTGATGTACGAAAAAAGCGATCAACCAGAACCCCACGATCACTGGCAATCGCCGCATCTTTTGCCAGGGCAATGTTCGGGCTCACACCGGCTGTGAGGAACACCATTTCGCAGGCGATCTCTTCTCCCGTTTTTGTGATGACGGCCCGCGCTCTTCCTTTGGAATCCGACAAAATTTCTTTGAGCTCAGATTGCATTCGTAAATCAACACCATGACGAAGAATCTCCCGTCCCACCAGATTGGCGTCGCCAGAGGGGAGCACCGAATTCCAGAACAGTTGTTCCCGCACAAGAAAAGTCACTGCAATGTCCCGGGTTAAAAGCATCTCCGCCACTTCCACACCAATCAACCCCCCACCGACAATCACCGCGCGCCGCGTTGTTGCCGCACTCCTTTCCATGCTCTCCAGATCTTGAAAAGAATAAAGCCCTTGAACCCCGTCAAGATCCTGCCCGGGCCAGCCGATCTTGTTTGGCTTCGATCCGGTCGCGATGATCAGTTCATCGTAGCTCAAAGAATCTCCTCCTTGAAAATTCAGACGTCGGTTCTCCGGGTCGATCTGATCCACCCAGCCGAATTTTAGATCGATGCGGTTCTTGGACCAAAAATCATCAGGATACGGCTTGGTGTCATGATAGGTGAGATCACCCATAAAAATATACATGAGAGCCGTTCGGGAAAAATGGTGTTCCGTCTCGCCGGAAACGATGGTGATCCGGTCGTCGGAAAGCTTGCGAATATGCCGGGCGGCTGTCACTCCGGTGATTCCGTTGCCGAGAATGACGATATGGCGTTTGCTCATTGCGAATCAGAGGTCTCCAAGGGTTTGTTTATTCCGTGATCGGGATGTGGGGGTATTTTAATTTGGGAGGCACGTGCATCTGTCCTTGTGAAACGACCGTAGTGCAGTCAAACAGGCATGGAACCGACTGACTCCATTATTCTTTGGGAATAAGTCCCGCCCATAACACCTCAAACTCACAAGCCATGAAAACCGAACACGCTGTCAAAGATCGTTATGCCAATGCTGCCAAGGCCCAAGAAGCCGCGCTGTGTTGTCCGGTGGACTACAATCCGGAATTTCTGAAGGCCATCCCGACCGAGGTCATAGAGCGCGACTATGGCTGCGGAGATCCCTCGAAGTATGTCTATCCCGGGGAGACCGTCCTCGACCTGGGCTCTGGGACAGGAAAAATCTGTTTTATTGCGTCACAAGTGGTTGGCCCCGAGGGCCGTGTGATTGGGGTGGATATGACGGACGACATGCTTGAGGTCGCCCGCCGAAATGCGCCAATCGTTGCCGGACGGATCGGTCATGCGAATGTCGAATTTCGCAAGGGTCGCATCCAGGACCTGGCCCTTGATCTCGAGGTTCTTGATGCCGAGCTCAAAAATCGTCCGATCACCGATGCCGCGTCTTTCCTTGCTGCGGATGACTTGGCGAACGAGCTTCGGGTGACACGACCTCTGATCGCCTCCGATTCCATTGATGTCGTGGTCTCCAACTGCGTCCTCAACCTGGTGGAGGCTGGAGCGAAACCACAACTTTTCCGGGAAATTTTTCGCGTTCTCAAGCTTGGTGGACGGGCTGTTATTTCAGATATCGTGGCTGATGAGGAAGTGCCCGAATCCCTCCAAAATGATCCCGAGTTGTGGAGCGGTTGTATTTCAGGTGCCATGACTGAGGAGGCCTTTCTGCAAGCGTTCGAGGAGGCTGGATTTTATGGAATTGAGATTCTCAAGTTTGATGTCCAGCCCTGGCAGACCGTGGAAGGATTTGAGTTTCGCTCAATGACGATTCAGGCCTTCAAGGGCAAACAAGGACCTTGTTTCGAGCGCAATCAG
>JBGTAR010000361.1:0-6919 GCA_041749815.1 Terrimicrobiaceae bacterium | reverse complement strand
ATAAACCCCTCGGTCTTTGCCCGCAACAGCACGTTGGTATTCCCGCACGACATAAAGAAGCTCCGGACTGTAAATCTCCGCCAAAGCCTGCCCCTTGCGGACTTCCTCTCCTACCTGCTCAATAAATGGTTTCTCAATGCGACCTTCAAAAAAGGCGGACACCATCCGATGGCGCCCGGCGTCATCATCAATCACGCCCGCCAGCCTCAAGGTGCGCTCAAGGGTGCCCTGCTCCACCGCGGCTGTTGCCACCTGGACCACTTGGATCGTGGATTCCGGGAGCAGGACCGTTTTGCTGTCTGTCTCGACGCCCTCCTCTCCTTCAAACACTGGCACCAATGCCATGCCACATATGGTACAATTCCCGGGGGCATCGGATTTGATCCATGGATGCATGGGGCTCTGATAGAACCGGACCTTTCGGTCTTCGGTGATGTTGGGTTTCCCGCATCCTGTGAACAGGGCGGCTAATAATAAAATTGGTAATAAATATTTCATGGTTTCGACGGGGTTGAGGATTGCCTGAAAACACGCCTATGAGCGTGCAGCGAAAGCCGACGGAAAATCCGTGCGGCGACTCATACGAAACCAGAAATCAGATCAGAAGCTGGATGTGCTTGAGAAAACCCGGTGGTCCCCGAACGGGGTCAACACGATGGGAGGACCAGCGGCTCTGGCTCAAGAAAAAGACCGGAACCACATCGGGGCTCTCCTCCAGGGAATAAGCAAGTGTCAGCCCCGAAGAAAGGATCTGGGGCGCTTGATCCTCAGGAAAGGCCTTGGGAGCAACACAACAGGCCGACTCGCCGACACAGCAGGAACATGACGGGCTGATCACAAGATCCCCCGAACAACTGATTGTTGTCGCATGAACCAGCGGCAAATTCAAAAGCACGGCAGCGAGGAGCGTCGCCACAGATTTTGAGAACCAGTTCATTAAGTCACCTATAAGCCCAAACCGACTTAAGTCAATAGCACTAACTGCCACCATAAAGGGTGGGAATCCGGATGACACAAATAATAACAATCATAACAAGCAGCCAAAGCGAGAGGGCTGTTTGCAGAACAACCGGCAGCGCAAGCCGGGTGCTGCCGATTCTGGCCGTCACTCCCCGCGTGAACGTGGATAAAAAAACCATGAGGGTGAACACATATGGAAGAAAAAGCGCCAGGATGAAGCGGTTGCCCATAATGATTTGGCTGTACCACGCGATGAGCACAAAATAACCGCTGAAGTAACACACCAGCGCGAGAGCCGGAAATGGTCGCCTAATAAACAGCCGCCACAACAGACGGTGTTTGTAAAGCATCAGCAGGAGAGACGCCACGGACAGTGCCACCAGAAATGGGAAATACCCGTAACTCTTGCTCATGCTCTCAAACACACGGGAGATCCCGTTGCCGAGTCGGACCACGATTTCCGCAGGCGTGTGGGTTCTCCAATAGTTGGCGGGGCTTGGGATTTCGTCAGCCGGCAGGTTTTTCCAGCCCCCAACCTCCCCGGCTTTTTGGGTGATGGCCACGGCCTCTTTCCAGGAATCGCACCAGATGTAGTGGGTCGAATTCACATTGTACAGATAGCTGCCATGGAGCTCTTTGCTCTTGCTGAGGTAGGGGCCGACAATAACCGCAAACGCTGCCACAACCAGGACTGCGGAGAGGGCTTTCACAATGTTCCGCTTCGGGTTTGCCAATGTTGTGCGGCTCATCCAGATGCCATCCAAAACATAAAACACCAAAAAGCAGAACATCCCGGGAAGAATCGAGGCCTTGGTGAGGTGCGCAAGCCCGGCTGTCACACCGGCAGCCGTGCCTTTAAGGAGCCCCGGCTTTCGGAACATTTCCCAACCCAGAAAAAAGAACACGAAGCTGAGTGTGTAAAAGAGAACTTCGGCCTGCACATGGGGGGCCTTAAAAATCAGGACCGTGAAACTGACGAGGAAGATGGCATTCATGGCAGCATGACGTGGCATTCGCGCGAGGAAGATCGCAGCAATTCCTGCAAGACATGCCAGCGCGAGCACCACATTCCAGGTCTTTGCTTTGGCAAACACCTCCTCCTGAGTTCCTCCATCCACACTGGTGACCGCAATAAAAGCCGGGTAGAGTGGCATCCGGTTTCGACTGCCCACATAGGAAAACCCGGATTCCTTCAGCCGGTTGGCATAAGTGATGTAGGCGCTTTGATCCGTTCGGTCGATCCGCGTGTTCACCTCGCGGCCATTAACCCCGGCTCTTTCAAAAAAAAGCAGTCCCCCAACAAACAGCAGCGCTGCACAAAAAATAACCGCCAAGCGAGGGGATTTCCTCAAATCTGAGCGACCCACGGCGTCACTCCTCATTTTTCTTCTTAAGAACCGGCAGCTTTCGCTTGCTCGCCGCAAGCATTGGAGAAACCCAATCCCACCCCCAAAGCGTGATCGGATAAGCGATGATCGCCCCAAGGAATGCAAAAACCGAGGCTCCCACCAGAATGGGAAATGGCGCTTTCGAAAGGACATCAACAAACCCACCGTCAGGCATCTCCCTCCCCGCCTTGCCGAGCAGAAAGGACCCCATCCGATATTGCAGCCAAAGAAAAAGCGGTAGCGTCAGGGGATTGCTGACCCATGTGGCAACCACAGCCGCAGGAAGGTTCACGCGTGTGAGCACCGCAATCAACCCTGCACCCAACATTTGAAAGGGCAGGGGGATCATCGCAAAAAATGTCCCAACCGCCGCCCCGGCCGCAACGCTGTGACGATCCAACCTCCAGATTTCCGGGCCAAAAAGCTTGTCCCCACATGTCTTGTGCAGCCACGTGCCCCGCATGTGTTTGATGCGGGGTAAACGGCGCAGGAAAGGTCCAACTTTGCTGCGTCGCCAGTGTTTGGGTTCATTCATTCTCAAGGGATCATACTCGAAAGTTCTAAAAGGCGGGCGAATAAAAGTGGATGAAGTCGCTCCATTTGGGAACGCTCGCTTCCACCTCGCATCGCTTCATTGCCTCCCCCAACTTTTAATCACATCCCACCAAAAGGGAAGCGAGTTTCCCTGCTTGCCAATGAGCCCTGTTCTCTCTAAACATCTTCGGACATGAAGAAGATCGAGGCAATTATCAAACCTTTCAAAATGGAAGACGTGAAAGAAGCGCTTGGCGAAATCGGGATTGAGGGACTCACGGTCACCGAGGTTAAAGGCTTCGGCCGCCAGAAAGGCCATACCGAGATCTATCGCGGCAGCGAATACACGGTGGACTTCCTGCCCAAGGTCAAATTCGAAGTGGTCGTCCCCGATGCTCTCCTCGAAAAAGCGATTGCCGCGATCTCCTCCGCCGCCAAAACCGGCAAGATCGGTGATGGAAAAATCTTTGTGCTCCCCATCGAAAATGCGATCCGAATCCGGACCGACGAGACGGGCGATAGCGCGATTTGAGATCCTTCAGCCTGCCGCGCCATTTTCTGAAACGCACCCGTTAGCATGGAATGGTGGCAGTCACTAATCATTGGTATCGTTGAGGGTCTCACCGAATATTTGCCGGTTAGTTCGACCGGTCACATTCTTCTAGCCCAACGAGTTCTGGGAATCGGCAAATCCGATGCGGCCGATGCGTTCGCCATTTGCGTGCAAGGCGGAGCGATTGTTGCCGTGCTCGGGCTTTACTTTCAGCGGGTTCGACAAATGGTGTTTGGTGTCCTTGGCAGGAACCCTGAGGGGGCCCGCATGGCCACAAACATTATTGCCGCATTTATTCCTGCGGCTGTGATTGGGTTGCTTCTCGAAAAACAGATCAAAAAATTCCTCTTTGGAGGCGAATACGGGCTCTGGCCAGTCGTTGCGGCGTGGTTTGTGGGGGGCGTGGCCATCCTGGCTGTCGCCGCATGGAGGAAAAATCGTGGGCCTTCAAATGCCGGATTCCCATTGGAGTCTCTCACTTGGAAACTTGCTTTGGTGATCGGATTTGCCCAGTGCGTCGCCATGTGGCCCGGCGTCAGCCGAAGCCTCCTCACCATTGTTGGTGGAGTCCTGGTGGGTCTGAGCCTTCCAGCCGCCGTGGAATTCAGCTTCCTGCTTGGTGTGGTCACGCTTGGTGCGGCGACAGCCTATGATGCCCTCAAACACGGCGCCGAGATGTTGGAAGCGTATGGCTGGGGAACTCTGCTGCTGGGCTTCTTTGCTTCATGGGTCTCGGCCGTCCTTGCCATTCGCTGGATGGTCTCCTACCTCAAATCCCATGGCATGCAAATTTTTGGATATTATCGGATCCTCCTTGCCATTGTGGTGGGGGCGCTCATTCTGGCTGGGTTCTTTCAAGCCTAGTCATTGTGGTCACAACAAACATCCTTCCCGATCTCCAAGCCGCGATTCTCTGTGAAGATGTGCGTCAGGAAATCAATGGCAGTCAGACACTCGTTGGTGTCATCAATGTGATCCCCGCCCCGGTGGTTCCCATCGGGCTTTTTAAACTCTGTCTCTGGTCCAGATGGTGCGGAGGGACCGGTGAGTTTGAACAGGAATCCTTTGTGATGAGCTGCGATGACGATGCACCCATCGCCAAGGCCTCCGTCAAGTTTCGACTCCCGGCTCTGGATGCCCACGCGACCAATGTGCATGTTTTTGGGGGCATTCAATTTCCCAAACACGGTCTCTACCACATCGAAATCCGTATCGATGACCAAATCCGCCTCCGGTTCCCGCTTGCTGTCGTCGCCGTGCAAAATCAGCAGCCCGGAACCACCTGAATTCATTTTTTGCAAAGAGTGGTGTAGATTCCGGCTTATGCGAGGAGTTTTTGTGGTCTGGCTTGCAGCGATGTGGCTTTGCAGTTTGGCTGTCTCTGCGGCGTTGGATGCAACGTCCGAGCAGTTGGCTGCGCGCTACCTTGCGATTTTGCAGCGGAATCCCGCCAGTGAGACGGCTGCCGAGCGGCTGTGGGAAATATATTCAGCCAGTGGTGAGACAGAGATATTTCTGAAACAATTGCGAGCCCTTGCGGAGCAGGAGCCTTTGGCTGGAGTGTCCCTTGCCAGCTTTCTCCAACGATCCGGTCAGGCGGAGGAAGCCCAGGTGGCCTTACAAAACATTCCGACGGATGCGTTGGATTCCAAATCCCTGATCCGCATTGGCCAGCTTTGGGGACTCTTGGGAAAGCCGGATGAAGCGGTTTTGGTTTGGGAAATGGCCGTGGCCGCCAACCCTCAAAACCTGGCCCTGAGAGGTCAGATCGCACAAGCCTATTTGGACTCTGGAAACACCACTGCCGCCATTGAACATTGGGAGGTCCTGGCCAAGGAAAGCACGGCCTCCGAGAGATTGATGGCTCTGGAAAATCTCAGTGCCGCCTATGAGGCTGCCGGGGATCCCAGCCAGGCCGCCCTTCATGCCAGGAAGGCCCTCAATAGCCTGGCCCCCGGTCATTGGAAAGTTCCGCATCTCATTGAACGAACCATCAGCCTTCATGAAAAAGCCGGTGAGCTTGAGGCACTTCAGGCGGAGTGGGAGAATTCCAGCCAACCCGGATTGGCCGTGCGGATGGCGGTCCTTGCAAAAAAAAGGGGTGACGTCAAAGCCCATGCCAAATGGCTTCGTGCCGCCTCGGGGGAAGACCCCAAGAATCCCGACCTGCTCCGCGACCTGGCATTTGCCGAACATGCCGACGGCCATGTGGAGGCTGCAGAAGCGGCTCTGCGCAAGCGATATTCCATGTTTCCAAATGATGTGGATATGCTTGGCGATCTGGCGTCATTTCTTGCCAACCAAGGGAACGAAGCCGGGGCGCTCACATTGATCGGGACCTTCTTTGCACAGCCTCCTTCGAGTGAAGCGGCAAACGCACGCAAGATTGCTCTTCTGAGAAAACTCAATCTCCGCAAGGGGCTGGGGCAGGCCTTGCGCGAAAGATTCGACCAGTCGAAGGAGTCATGGCCGGCAGCAAGGGAACTTGCGGAATTCCTTTTGGAAACCGGATCTTCCGCGGAGGCCTTTCAGGTTGTTGAAGCCTTCGATTTGTCCACCCCTGCTGAAAATCGACGGGACACAAGGCTCAGTGTTTCCCGGTTTTTTTATGACATGCAAGTGCCTGGCGAGTCAGAAAACTGGGCACGCAAAGCGCTTGAAGCCGGGCCCGACAATCATGAGACCATCCTGCTTCTTTCGGAGATTTTGGAGGCCAGGGGAGATATTCTTCCGGCGTTGGCATTGGTCGAACAGGCGGCTCCGGCTTCGGCTGACAAGGTGGATATGGAACTCGATCAGCGACTGTTCTCGCTATTGCAGCGAAGAGACTCGGAAACGGACCCTGCGTTGAGAAATATTGGCACCAAGGCGTTTTTGCAGACGCTATTGGAGAAGGCAGGCACCCAGGATTCCGCCGACCGTTTGATCCGCGCCTCCCGGTGGGCCGCCTGGACCGGCGACTCAGCGTCGGCGGTCACCTCCCTCAGATCCGCCCTGGCCCTCCGCACAGATTCTCCGGAATTATTGGATCGCCTGGCCAATGAATTGGAAAAGCTCGGCGAATTCCAAGAGGCTGCCTTGGTGCTCTGGCAGCTTGAGGGGCTGCAGCCAGATCCTGCCACCAAGATCCGCATTGCCCGCATGGATACTGCTCGCGGGGAAGCCGAGGCCGCTGTGACGCTCCTTTCCCTCGCGGCGAAGGAAAACCCGAATGATGCAAACCTTGCTCGTGAACTGGCCATCGCACGAGAGGCGGCCGGCCAGAATTTTGATGCCCTGGAAAGCTGGTTGCGAGCCTTCGAACTTTCGCCGCCCTCCGAAAAACAAAACCTTAGCAAATCGGTGCTCAAAAGTTTTTCGCGCCTGAGCTTGCTGGACCGTGGTTTGGAATTCCTTGCCGTCACCGCCCCCCGTCTTTCTGATGACCGGCTCCGCCTGGAATTTCTTCGTGATGGCACGGCGTTTGCGCGTGAGAATGATGTTC
>JBGTAR010000360.1:0-6844 GCA_041749815.1 Terrimicrobiaceae bacterium | reverse complement strand
ATCGGGGCGACAGGATTCGAACCTGCGACCTCCTGGTCCCAAACCAGGCGCTCTACCAAGCTAAGCTACGCCCCGCGATGTTTCCAACTCTGGAAAGGAATGACTATGTGCCATGGATGGCAGGACGCAAACAAAATCGCGCCTGCGGTCGCTTAAAAATCAAGATGCAGGACATTCACACCGGCGGGTGAGCGAAACTCGCGGGGAGTGAGCCTGTTGTCCTTGTTGAAATCGAGATAGCGGCGGGTGGTGTCAAACACGCGAGTCCGCGAACCAAATTGGATGAGCTCTGTGCGTGTGATGACCCCATCTTTGTTGGTATCGATCAGGGCAAAGTTGCGGGCATTTCCGCCAGCCGTGGTCCATTCCACCATGGTGATTTGGTTGTTCTTGCTGGGTTTGACGGTCTCCAGAACATAATCCGCGTAGGCAGGAGGAAAGGTCTTGAGGGTCAAAGGAACATCCCAATCCGCGGATTTGGGAGTGGTCTGGCACCCAGTCAACAGGGCAGCGGCAAAAAGGGCGGCAACAAAACGCATGCCATGTCTGTATTCCAAGCGCTGGGTGATAGGCAATCGCAATTTCATAGGCATATGGCAACCCGGGGTACTTCTTCAGCAGCCCCCAGTCTCACGAATTCTGAGCTTTGGACCCCTCAAAAATCCGAAGCCGGTGCATTTTTGCCGTGACATTTTTTGTCAGGGGGTTCACCAAAACAGGTCTATGTCAGACATCCGCATCCTCATGAAAACCAGCAAGGGCGACATTTCGATCACCGTCTTTGCCTCCAAGGTCCCTCTCACCGCAGCAAATTTCCTGAATCTCGCCAAGCGGGATTATTACAATGGCGTGGCCTTTCACCGGGTCATCAAAGACTTTATGGTTCAGGGCGGGGATCCGACCGGCACGGGCAGTGGCGGGCCGGGTTATAAATTTGAGGATGAGATCGATCCGACCCTCAAGCACACCAAACCGGGGATTCTCTCCATGGCCAATGCGGGCCCCCGCACGAACGGCAGCCAATTTTTTATCACGCATTTGCCCACGGCCTGGCTTGATGGAAAGCATGCTGTTTTTGGTGAGGTCACTGAAGGACAGTCGATTGTGAATGCCATCGCTCAAGGCGACAAAATTCTTGGAATCGAGATCCTTGATCCGATTGATGACCTGCTGGCATCCCAAAAGGCCCGGGTGGACCAATGGAATGCCACGCTGGACCGTTGATCTCCGAGACTTGAGAGATTGCTACGTGCAGGGAGCCCCCAACTCTGCTAAAGACGAAAACCTATGAACGAAGGGGAGATTCAGTCAGAGGATTTGAGAGTCACCAACCTGGGGGAGCGAACGATCACGTCCCCGCTGGATCATTTATTTGGCGAAAGTGAGACTGCTCATATGTATTACACCGATGAGACGCGGATCGCCGTGGATCATAATCTCGCCAACCTGAGGGGAACCATTGAAGCCGGCACACGAATCCCCTGCCTGGAGGTGGCGGGGCCGCGCAAAAAAATCTATTTCGAACCGGAAAAAACTGTTTGCGCGGTGGTGACCTGTGGGGGTCTTTGTCCGGGTCTGAATGACGTGATTCGCTCGGTCGTGCTTCAGGCCTATTATCGCTACGGGGTGCGAAAAATTTTTGGGATCCCCTATGGGTTTGAGGGGCTGAATCCTGAGTATGGTCATGATCTCATCAACCTGACCCCCGAATACGTGTCCAATATTCACAATTTTGGCGGAACGTCGCTGGGCACCTCGCGCGGCCCCCAGGATGTTCCCACGATGGTGAACCGCCTTCAGGAATTGGGAATTGATATTTTGTTTTTGGTGGGGGGGGATGGCACGCAGCGTGGTGGTGAAGCCATCTGGCAGGAGGCGCGAAGCCGGGACTACAAACTCGCGGTGGTGGGCATTCCCAAAACCATCGACAATGACATGATCTACATGGACAAAAGCTTCGGCTACGAGACAGCCGTTGCGGCCGCCGTGGAGGCCATCAATGGGGCCCATATCGAAGCCAGAAGCTCCCGGCATGGGGTCGGTCTTGTGAAGTTAATGGGCCGCCATTCGGGCTTTATTGCCTCGTCCTCGGCCATTGCCAGCGGGGAGGTCAATTGTGTGTTGATCCCGGAGGTTCCCTTTGAGTTGGAGGGTCCCAACGGATTTTTAGAATTTCTATTCCGGCGGGTGGTGGAGCGGGGACATGCCGTGGTCACCGTTGCCGAGGGGGCCGGGCAGCATCTCATCAAATCCGAAAACACCACCGATGCCTCCGGCAATCGGCGCCTGGCGGATATCGGCGTCTACCTGCGTCATAAAATTGAGGCCTATTTTCAGGAACGGCAGACCGAGTTGAACCTCAAATACATCGACCCGAGCTACCTTGTTCGAAGTGTTCCGGCGTTCACCAACGATCGCATTTATTGCCTCCGCCTTGGCCAGGCGGCGGTTCATGCCGGGATGGCAGGAAAAACAGGCATGGTCGTCGCGCGGTGGCACAGCGCCTATGTTCACGTGCCCATCCCGGCTGTGACCTCGGCAAGGCGAAAAGTGGACCCCAACAAAGACATCTGGCTCTCCGTGCTGGAGTGCACCGGCCAGCCCCCGCGGTTTTGTTAACCTGGGGTCTTCACACTATGACGGGTGTTTTGCGCGACACCTCGCCGGGATCACCCCCTCCCGAATTTCCGCTCCAGCTCCGCAAAAGAAAATTGGATCATCGTGGGATGCCCGAATGGTCCGGCGTAGGGGAGTTCACAGGTTAACAATTCCTTGAGCAGGAGAGCGGCCTCTTCGGGAGAAATCGAGGTCGAGGACGAAGCGGCTGATCGGCAAACCGCTTTGGCCACCACTTCCCTCAGTCCATGTCCGCGGGGAAGTCGGCCCGCAGAGCGCAAGGAGGCCGCCACTTCATGGAGAAGCTTTTCGGGTTCACGGTGACCCGCCAGCGCGGGGACTCCCTCGATCTTGAGGCTCAATCCCCCAAACGACTCCAGAAGGAATCCGGCCTCGACCAACCCCTCGCGATGGTCGGCGATCCACGCATGCTCGCGGGCAGGCAATTCGATGATTTCTGGAAGGAGGAGGCGCTGACAGGCCGCACTCCCGGTTTCCATTTGACGAATCAGCCGTTCAAAAGTGACACGTTCTCTTGCCGAACGAACATCCAGAAGCACCAATCCCTCCGGCCCTTCGAGCACAAAAAAATAATCCCCGATCCCTCCCATCATTCGAAAGGGAAGTTCGGGAGCCTGGGGTTGAGTGGGAACGTGCGGAGGCTGCTCGCGAGGAGCTTCCTCCGGCTTGGAGATCTGCGGGGATGAGGTTAAGGAAATGGCTTGGGGCGGAGCAGGTTCCAAGCGCCGTGGCAACTCGGGTTCGGGGCTACGGAAGACCGGGGCGGGACTTTGAGGGGGCGAGGGCTGCAGCGTGGGACGCTGACGGATCAGCGCTGCCTGCGCGGCATCAAACACGGCGCGTCGAATGGCTTCCGGTCGCACAAAACGGACCAGTCTTTTGGCTGGATGCACATTACAATCCACCAGGGTGGGATCCATTTCCAGGTGAAGCACCGCCAGGGGCTGGAGACCGCCTTGGAGAACTCCCGCGTAGGCTTCTCGAAGGGGCTGGGCAATTTCCTGGCAGGTCACGGGACGCCCATTCAAAATCACCCACTGTTGCAAACGGTCCCGTCTCCCCTCCCCGGGCTTGGAAAGGTAACCGGACAACTCGAACCCCTCCCCCACAAACGGCGCCAAAGGAATCAGGCGCTCCAAAAACGCAGCACCAAAGAGATCCCGAATCCTCACATCCAAACTTCCGGCTGGTGGCAACGCAAACAGCATGCGCCCATCCCGGCGGCATTCCACACCAACCCCCGGAGAAGAAATAGCCAACCCCTGCACGACTTGCAGGATTTGGGCGGCCTCCGTTTCTTCGCCTCTCAAAAACTTTTTGCGTGCGGGGACGTTAAAAAAAAGATCCTTCACTTCCACGAGCGTTCCTGGAGGGGTGCCTGCTTCTTTGACCGATTCCAGCTTTCCTCCGGAAACCACAACCTCGGTTCCCGCATCAGCACCGGGCTCACGGGTCACCAGACGAAATCGTGAGACACTGGAAATGCTGGGCAGAGCCTCTCCGCGAAACCCCATCGAGCGCACGGTGGCCAAATCACCCGCTGTGCGGATCTTGCTCGTGGCATGCGGTTCCAAACATAACACCGCATCATCGGCATCCATGCCGGAACCATCATCCCGCACCGAAATCAGACGAGTTCCCCCCTTGGCAAATTCGATCACAATCCGTGTGGATCCAGCGTCCAGGCTGTTCTCAGACAATTCCTTCACAATGCTGGAGGGCCGCTCCACGACCTCGCCGGCTGCCACCTGACTGGCCGTCTCGTCACTTAAAATCCGGATTTTTCCCATGAGCTGCCCCTTTTCTCCCATGCCCGATGCTCAGGATCAAGCTCCCGCATTGTCGCCTGACATGGCCGCCAAACCTTGCTGGAGAGAGGCAAGATAACAAAATTGATGAAAAATCTTCTTGCGCTGAGGGCTGTGATCCATAAAACGGTCACAACATTCGGAGTTTTTTTCTCCGGGCAACCACACCAGATTTCATAGCAATGCTTTTTTTAACCTGCCGTAATTGATTCATGCCGAGCATGAGTTATCATTTCTACGTGCACGGACGCATGAAAATGCCCGCGAGATCTCAACGACCTGGAACGTCTTCCAGCGCCGAATTGGAAACAACCCTGAGGAAGTCAGCTTATTAATATCAAAGATATCCGCGTCAATGAACGCATCCGCGCCAGAGAGGTGCGGGTCATCAATGGCATCACCAACGAACAAATAGGAGTCATCCGAACCGATGATGCCATCAGTCGGGCGAAGGCTCTCGGACTGGACCTGATTGAGGTTGCCCCCCATGCTCAACCCCCGGTTTGCCGGATCTTGGATTTTGGCAAATTCCGCTATGACCTTGCCAAGCAGGAGAAGGACAAAAAGAACACGGCCGGCAAGGTGAAGGAAGTGAAGTTCCGCGTGAATATCAGCGAGCACGACTACCTCACAAAAGTTCGTCATGCGGAGGAGTTCCTCGACAAGGGAAACAAAGTCAAAGTTCACCTTCAGTTTCGCGGCCGCGAGATGGCTCACCAGGAGTTGGGGATGATTGTTGTCAAACGCGTGCGTGAGGATCTGGCCACCATGGGACATGTGGATATGGATCCCAAGTTGGTAGGTCGTGCGATTGGAATGACGCTTTCCCCACTTCCTGCTTCGAAACGCAAGCGGAAGTTTTCGAAGCGCGGGGAGGTCACCCTTCCCCCGGAGAACCAATCCGAGCCTGATTCCGAGCCTGATTCCGAGGGCAATGATTCCTAATCGGAAGCTGCTGCTTTTCGACATTGATGGGACTCTGATCACCTCGGGAGGAGCCGGTGAACGCGCGCTTTGCGAAGCGATGACCAAGCGCTTCGGTGTGGAGGAGGACTTGAAGGGCATCACCCTCGCCGGTGCGACGGATGCACTCATTGCGCGGCTCCTGCTTGAAAAACACGGCTTGCCTGTCACGCCTGAGAACTGCGCAGCGCTTCTGGATGCCTACATTCAACAACTCACCACAAACCTTCCCAAACATCAGGGGCGCGTGCTTCCAGGGATGCTTGAGCTCCTTGTCAAACTGCGCGGTCATCCCGAATTCGTGCTGGCTCTGCTAACCGGAAATCTGGTCCGCGGCGCCGAACTGAAACTCACCCATTACGGGGTCTGGGAATACTTTGAATTTGGAGCCTTTGCGGATGATCATCATGATCGCAACGAGCTTGGGCATTTTGCCAAAGCCCGTGCTCTCGAAATCCACGGCGAGGATTTTCCTCCCGAGCGTATTTATGTGATTGGCGACACGCCCAAGGACATCGCCTGCGGCAAAGCCATCGGCGCAAAAACGGTGGGCATTGCGACAGGGAATTATTCTGTTGAGGAACTTGGGGCCCACAACCCGGACCTCCTCTTTGCCGATTTTTCTGACACCCATGCTGTGCTTTCGGCATTGCTAAAATAGACCCTTTGGGGGTCAAGCCAGAATGGCACGCGCTAAAAAGGTTTTGTCCCAAGCCGCGTCCCGATTGGAGAAATCAGGAGATCTCCACTCCGAGCTCCAAGCGTTTTCAGAGTTTGGTCGCATCACAGCAACCTCCACCCACAATCATGATGACCTCCAGGTCCCTGTATATGAAAACGAGTTCTGGACGGCCAAACAACGGGCGGGTCATTCGATCCACGAGATTTCCTACCGCGCCTGCTACAAGCCACAATTGCCTGGCTTTTTTATCAGCCGCTTCTGTGATCCGGGAGATGTGGTTTATGATCCATTCATGGGCCGCGGCACCACGCTCATTGAGGCCCAACTTCAGGGCTGTCGGGCTTGGGGAGCAGACATCAACCCTCTCTCGAAGGTTCTGGTTTGGCCAAGACTTTCTCCCCCAGCACTAACCTCCATCAAAGAGAGGTTGGAGAGCATCGAACTGCCAGAAGCAGAACCCGCCGACAAGGACCTCCTTGTTTTTTTTGAAGAAAAAACCCTTCGTGAGCTCTGCAGTTGGCAGACGTATTTTCAGCTGAGGCAGCAGGACGGAACGTTCGATGTGGTGGACGGTTGGATTCAAATGGTGGCCTGCAACCGCCTCACAGGCCATTCCAATGGCTTTTTCTCAGTTTACACCCTGCCGCCCAACCAGGCGACGTCGGTGGTTGCCCAACGAAAAATCAACGCCAAACGAAACCAAGTCCCCGAATACCGGGACACGAAGGCCCTGATTTGGAAAAAAAGCCGTCAG
>JBGTAR010000359.1:0-2414 GCA_041749815.1 Terrimicrobiaceae bacterium | reverse complement strand
GTGAAGAGGCACTTCTGAGCGGAGGGGGTTCCCAAGACCCCTCGAATATCGGTCACCTGGCCCGATTTTGCATCGAAGTCAATTTGAGCCGGTTCGCCGGAGCGCAGCCCCAACGTCGCGACATTGCCACTCTTGAGATGCGCACTGACCAAGTGGCCCAAGTCCATGTCTGCCAGCACATCCCCATTATGGACAAGGAACGGAGCACTCCCCACGAGATCCTGCACATTTTTGATGCCGCCTCCGGTGTCCAGAAGAGTGGATTCATGACGGAATTGAATCGGATATCCCCGGTATGTTGAGGTCTTCCCATCTCCTGGGAAATGTTGCTGGTAGGCTTCGGCGCGATGGTGCGTGTTCACGACGAATCGTTTGACGCCACTGGCAATCAAATGGTCGAAAGCGAAGGAAATAAGAGGTTTCCCGACGACTGGAACCAGCGGCTTGGGGCGGTCCGAGGTCAGCGCTTTCAGACGGGTTCCCAAGCCCGCTCCCAGCACGAACGCCGTCTCAACACCCGCGGTCACTTTTCGATGATTTTTACGTCGTCGATGAACAGTTCGCCATCAGTGGGCAATGAAAACGAAATCTGCAAGGCCGACCCCGTTGTATCTTTGAGATCATTCAAATCACGGTTTGAAAACGACACTCGAAAATCTTTTTTGATCTCCGTCCATGCCGGACCCGCTGAGAATTTGATCACTTCCTGCTTTTCTTCGCGGGCTTCGTTGCGCTGCACAGTGACGGAATCCCGTCCACCACGGGTCACGCGCTGTTCACCCAATTGTTTGATTCCTGCGTAGGCAATCCCGACCTGGCCGTCGGATGACTTTCCACGGACTTTCATCGAAAAGCTATAAGTGGTTCCCACTTTGAAACGAACCCGCCCAGCCTGACGAAGCATGAAATAACGCGCGGGAGCGTTGACCAAAATCCCCGAAGAGTTGCCGCTTACCGGAACGCGGTCCAATGAAAACTGCCCCATGGCGGGCAGGTAGTTTGATGGAGGTGGCATCACCAGATTGTGATTTGGCGCATAACCGATTTTTACAGCGGCCTTGCCATCGGCAGGCTCGAGCTTGGGATCTTCCGTATCCTTAACCACCGTCACATAAGCAAGGTAATTGCCACGGTCCAAGCCGTAGTCCACATCCCAACCTGATGGCATCGCCATCGGCGGGGTACCGGTTGTGCCTTTGATTTCCACCGGAGCTTCAAATTTGGGCTCCTGTTTTGTGCCTTTATTGACGGAAATAGCAATACGACCATTGGTTTTTCCGACCACCAGATCAAAGAGACCGTCACCATTCAAGTCCCCGGTGGAAACCGTGCTGATGCCACCAAAGGTCAGCGGGCTGCCTGTTGTTGAACTGATAAAAGAGGCAAAGGGGAGCTCGGGAACAGGATCGCCGGACTTCCATTCTGCACCCTTGTTAAGATAGACGGCAATTTTCCCCGTTCGTTCGGCCACAAGCAGGTCAGCCTGTCCATTGCCATTATAATCCACCACCGTCGGGGTCAGTTGTTCCAACCCGTCACCAAAAGCCAACACATGACGCCCTGCCTCCTCAAAGACAGGTTTACTCCCGCCGCCGGAATTCACCAAGAGGTGAATGTTGTTCGCCGAGTAACTCCCCTCCCCCAAAAGCAGGTCATCCCGTCCATCACGGTTCCAGTCCCAAACAGCAGGCGCAAAAACATTTCCCCATTTTTTGTTGGGGTCTTTCGATGTGGGGATGGCGATGCGCCCGACATCCGAGGGTTGGCGAAAGTCAGGAACCTGAGCAGATCCTGCGTTTAGGAGTTGGAGGACTTCTCCCCCATAATTCCCGATAATGAGATCCTTTTTTCCTGTCTTGAACATGTCGGTGGCATTCATGCGGCCCCCCAATCGAAACGTCCGGGTCACGGCCCCCTGCGAGTCCATCTCCTGCTCGGTGAGCCGCGAAAGAAAAACACCCGCCAAATCTCCAATCGAAAATTTTGGCTCCTTCGGAGTACCAATGTTAAAAAAGATCCTGATGTAACCGAGGACGTCCATCGTGACGATGTCCTGCTTCCCATCATTGTTCATGTCCGCAACACTCACAGAAATGGGCATTGAGGTTTCGGCAATCGTGCCGCTGGTTGTCAGCACGGGCAGCGCGCCGCGCTCTCCCCCAAGATAACCGCTCGTGTCCACGCCATCCCAAAGGTTTTCCCGGCGAAATGAGGTTTCAAAACTTCCGTTGCCAACCAAATTCCTCGGAGCAGCTGGCTGGGCGGGTTTCGCAGGCTGGGCAGGTGTCTGACCAGACAGCGAATGCGGAAGGATCAATGCAGCAATCGAAATTGCGAGAATGGCAGAGGGAACGAATCTCATGAAACAGATTCCTATAATTCAAAAACACGCGGGAGAAAAGAAATTATTCCCC
>JBGTAR010000358.1:0-6025 GCA_041749815.1 Terrimicrobiaceae bacterium | reverse complement strand
GAGTGGCGGTGGTGGTTGGGAGCCGGCGTGGTGGTTGCGCTGGCGACGATTTTTTTCCAAGGCAAGGGCACTCACGCTGAATTGATGGCAAACCTGCCAACCGAAACCCGTCTATTAACCCTTGGAACAGGGCTGCTGTTTTTTATCTGGAGATCGATCGTGCCGTGGGACCTGACTTTCCATTATGTCTATCCCCCGGGAGTTCCAATCATTCACTTCCTGTCATGGGCCATCGTGGCCGTTCTCCTCTTGGCAGTCTGGCTGTACAGAAAATCGCATCCCAATGTGTTTTTTTCCGCAGTGTGGTTTTTGGTTTGTTTATTGCCTTCCTCGGGAATCGTCTATGTCGGCACAAGCTTCACAGCTGATCGTTACACCTATTTGGCACTGACCGGGGCGTTCGCCATGATTGGCCTGTGGGCAGCCCCTCAAGGCGATTATCGGCTCCTGCGGCTCGGAGTCGTCGGTGTGGGGATCGCTGCGATGACCTTTCTCTCCATGAATCAATGTGCGACATGGCGCAATGGGTGGACCTTGTTTGCCCATGCGGTCGAAGTTCAACCCCGCAACTCGGTGACTCTCGGGAACCTCGGCGGAATGTATCAACAAGCCGGGAACCATGAGGCGGCCATGACGCTTTATCGGAGGGTCCTTGGCTTGTACCCTTCGGATGCGATGGCATGGTTCAACCTTGGCAACAGTTTGCGGGATACCGGTGATGCGTCAGGAGCGGTGCAGGCCTTTAGAAAGTCGACAGACTCGCGTCCGGGCTTCTCAAATGCCTGGCGCAATCTGGGGTTGATTCTCGCTTCCGCCGACCCTGCGGTTGCTGATCCACTGGGTGCCAGAAAAGCTTTCCGTCAGGCCGTGACGGCGTCCAACAACAGGGATCCCATTGCAATCCTCCTCCTGGCCGAAGCAGAGTTCCAACTTGGCCAGACCGAACAGGCTGCAGAGCTCCTCAAAGCTTTGGAGAAATATCAGCCAACCGATCCGCAGGTGATGGAGCATCTATTCAAGCTGCGTGAACAGGTTCAAAGTCTATCGATTTCAGGCTCCAAGAAGTAGCGGTAAACAAAATGGTTTTCGATCCAAAACCGGAAACGAAAATTGTTCCTATTTCCGCTGCGGTGCGCCCACTTCTTCCGCAGTCTGGGAGTTCGGCACGAAGCGGGAATTAAGGTTCCACCAAAAACCGGAAGGCCCGGTCCTGAAAGCCGGGCAGTCCCTCATGACCGAAGTCGGGGTAGATTGCGGCGTCTTTCTCTGTGGTCAGATTGTTGTAAACCGCAAACTGGGTGGAAGGCGGGCAGATATTGTCCATGAGGGTGAGAGCCATCAGCACTTTCGCTTTGATTCTTGGAGCAAGATGGTGCACATCAATGTAACCAAGCTTCTCAAAAATCTCTTCTCGCCGGACTTGAAGAGGGTCAAAGGCACGAAGAAATGTCCGTAACTCACTGTAAGCGTCTTTTGCGAGGTCCATCTCCCACACGCGTTGGTAGTCGGATAGAAACGGGAAGATCGAAACGCAGCGGCTGATTTTTGGCTCCAGCGCCGCACAGGCGATGGCAAGGCCTCCACCTTGGGAGCCTCCCATGCAGTAAAGTTCGGTGGATTCCGGGAAACTGGCGACCACGCGGGCCAATTGAACCGTGTCCAAAAAAATCTGACGGAAGAGCAGCTTTTCTGGAGAATCATTCAGTCCGCGGATTATGTGACCGTGGTGGGTGTTTCCTTTAATCATGCCAGCATCCTCACTTCGCCCGGCTTGCCCCCGACAATCAAGGGCAGCCACGGAAAGGCCTTCTGAGACATAAGCAAGTTTGTCCTGCCAGTCACCACTGGAGCCTGAGTATCCATGAAACTGCAAGATGGCTGGGGCGGGTTTGGCTGGTTGGCGGGGGCGGAGATATTTTGCGTAGATGCGGGCTCCTCCGACACCCGTGAAAAAGAGATCGAATGTTTCGGAGTTGCGGGCACCGATGGCATCGACGGGAATCAGCTCCGGCTCCGGGGGCGTGTTGTCCAGTTCCTCAATTGCCCGGCTCCAATAATCATCAAAGTCTGCGGGTTTGGGATTGATTCCGTGGTAGTTTTTGAGATCGGCAAGAGGTTTGTCTAATACAGGCATGGAATTCTCCTAGCTGATCCTGAATCGCCCGACAAGAGAAGCCTCTCGATTCTTGCCAAAAGCCGCCCTTTCTGAAAGTTTCAGCCATGGCCTCACGACCCCTCAGTTCCGGATATTCCAGCTCCCGAAATGGTCGTCGCAAAAAAGGTGGTTCCGCAGAAATCTGGAATGTCGTGAACCGGATTCTGACACTGCTTGTCATTGCGGGCTTTCTGGTGATGCTGGCCCTCTGGTTCTATCCGGAAGTCCAAAAGCGCAATACCCTCGCTTCCGAGTTGGAACAAAAAAGTGCCGATCTTTCCAGGGAGCAACTCCTCCGCAAACAACGCGAGCGGGAGAAGTACCTTCTCGAAAATGATCCCGACTATATCGAGGCGATTGCCCGGGATCGGCTGGATCTCATGAAAGAGGGGGAGACCATCTTCCGCTTGGACGGAAAGACCGCAGAGGAAGTCCCGCCAGCCATTGCCCCAAAAAATTGAGGCTCCCATGGCAACGATCCTGATTCCCGCCCGTTGGGCCTCGACCCGATTCCCCGGTAAACCACTGGCCCTTATTGCCGGCAAACCTCTCCTCCAGCACGTCTGGGAAAAATGCACACAGTCAAAAATTGCGTCGCGTATTATTATAGCCACTGATGACATGCGCATTGCGGAGGCCGCGTTTGATTTTGGAGCCGAAGTTGCCCTCACCAAGAGCGACCACCCGAGCGGCACGGACAGGGCGGCAGAAGTGGCCGCCTCGCTGAAGAGGGAACGTGTCCTGGTCAATGTTCAGGGCGACGAACCGTTTATAGAGCCCAGACTGATCGATCGGCTGATTCGTGAATTCCAAAACGATCACCGACTTGAAATGGCCACAGCCGCCAGCCCGATCCAGGAATCCTCCGAGTTTCTCGACCCGAACATCGTCAAGGTCGTCCTTAATCGCTCAGGAAATGCCCTGTACTTCTCCAGAGCCCCCATCCCGGCTGATCGTGACGGCGAGGGGAGCGTCCTCGGCCTGCGCCACCACGGCATTTACGCCTACACAAAAAAATTCCTTCTTCAGTTCGTGACGTGGAAACCCACGGCGCTCGAAAAATCAGAGAAACTCGAGCAACTCCGAGCCCTGGAGCATGGAACCACGATCCGCGTGCTGAAAACCAAGCACTCCTCAGCGGGAATCGATACCCCTGACCAGGCCGAAGCCGCAACTCGTGTCATTGGCCAACAGGCAATCTCCGGTCAGTGATCAATTCTGGAGCCGTAGCGGAAAACGGAACGTTTTTCGATGTGTGTGCTACCTGCGCTTCCGACGTAGAAAAAGCAAAGAACCAAGGCCAAGGAGACAAACAACAGACGGTTCTGGAATGACGGATATGCTGCCGTCAATTTCGAAGGAGTCCAGAGACCAGGAGAGTTCGGGATCGAGGGGGGCGTTGGTGAAGTCAAAGAAGATAGCGCCGAGATCCAACAGCCCGGCGTCCACAATCTGAAAGGTATTTCCCCACGCTGGAACAAATAGTCCCACGAGGGTCACGCGAATGATTCCTCCGTCGCTTTCCAAGATCCCTGTGGCGAGTTGGTCATACTCGGTTCCGACCAGCAGGCCTCCTATTTCAATGTCAAGAATCGAGTCCTGCTCGAGCCGTGTGGTTTCGGTGACAGTGAGGATGCCGGGTGAGTTTCCCGGCGCCACGATCCCGCCGCTATACACGTTCAGACTTCCTTCGAGGGTTCCCGCGCCCTGGAGCATTCCATCCTCGAAAACGCTGAGCGCGCCACTGGCCAGAAGGGTCTGGTTCACGATTCCCACGCCCACAGCGCCGCCAAGAACCATTTCGTCAGTGCTGACCACGGCGATGACGGAATCCTCTTCCCAGAGTTGAATTTTTTCCCCGACAAGAATGCGTGAGTCTTCCAGCACTTCGACTCTTGCCAAGCCACCTGCAGCCGTGTCTGAGCCGCCAACAAACAGTCCCCCGTCAAGCTCAACAAGGCTTCCGTCACCGCTCAAAAACACTTCGCCTTCGGAGCCCGTGCTGCGGGCAACCTCCATGTCATGGGCTTGTAGCACCCCGCCGGAGGTGATGTCTGCCCGGGCCTTGCCAAGGAAACCAATAATGACATCACTCCCCGCGTCTGCTTGATAGCTGCCCATTTGGGAAATATTGAGGAGTCCCTCTGAACCAGCGAGGTTGCCAAGAATCAGGGCAGAGTTTGTTGGTGATTGGCCTGGCCCTGATGAGACCGAGGCGGAACCCGCAATCGAGAGTTCCCCCTTTCCGCTTAAGCCCACAGTGATTTGGTTGTCCGCGATTAACGAAGAGCTGCCGTCCCCAAAAGCCGAGACTTCCAAGCTGCCGTCACTACCGATTTCTTGTCCGATGACCACCGAAGAGAAATCACCATTTGTGATGACATGGACGTTGCTCTCAGAACCAAGGGTCACTTCCCCGGTTCCCTCATAAGCGATTCGAAAGAACCCGGTTAGCGTCCAATCCGTGAATGTGGTCGACATTGATCCGAAGGATGATGCGTCGAACCCCACGTTGAAGGAGCCAGTCGTTGCATCGACGTCAGTCATGTTAAAGGCCCCTAAACTGCCCGCACCATACCCAACCACCGCATAACTGCTCTGTGTGTAATCTGTGGAGGTCAGATCGATCGTGCCATCGGAGTTTTCGCCCACCCCAACAAGAGCCCGATTGGCGGATATGCTCGATCGTTGAATCATATCCATGCCCGTCGAAGAAAACAGGGATCCGGTTCCAGCGTCCTCTCCAACAACGAGATTTTCAGAAACTGTAAAATCAGCACCACTCAGGTTCACGAATCCTTGCGCACCCACACCGCGCCCCACCGTCAAGTTTGTGGATTCAAAAACGGTTGGAGTGTTGAGATTGGGTGTTGTGAGATCCATTTGCCCCGTCATCCCCGCTGAGTTCCCAACCAAGGTGTCGGTGGTCACCACCAACGAAGCCTCGTTGAAGACCGCTAAAAGCGGCGTGTTGTCAGGCACGTTTCCGCTAATATCCAACGAGTTGATCATGGCAGATTCGGACGTGAGCTGCACATTTCCAAAACCAATCACCGCATCGTCGGCAAGGGATGGAATGGTGTTCCCACTCCAGTTTGTGTCTCCGGAAAGGTCAGTGAACCAATTGGTGTCAAGGTCTCCTTCCCATTTAACCTGGCTAAATGCACTCCCCGAAAAAAGAACGTTGAATGACGCAGCAATAAGCAAAAACGCCTTTTTCATGCGACCGGTATCATCCAGCTTTGCTATAAAATGACCAGGTCCGAGTCAATGTTCTTTTTGTGACAAGCCCGCGAGATGGCCCAATCCTGCTCAAACGATTTTTAGGCCACCTTTCACACGAAACTGCTTGCCAGTCGTGTTGCGCTTGAGATGTTAGGAGGTGAATTATGTCTGACACCATCATCACATCCATCATCGCACGGCAAATCCTTGATTCCCGTGGAAATCCCACCGTTGAAGCCGACGTTGAACTGGCTGGCGGAGCCATCGGACGAGCCGCTGTTCCAAGCGGGGCCTCCACCGGTGAGCACGAAGCCGTCGAGCTTCGTGATGGAATCAAGAATCGTTACCTCGGCAAAGGTGTCACCAAAGCAGTGGCAAACGTCACCAAATTTCTCGCGCCCGAATTGGTGGGTTTTGATGCCCTTGATCAAGTCTCTCTAGACAAACGCATGCTTGCCATTGATGGCACCCCGACCAAAAAGAAAATTGGAGCCAATGCGATTTTGGCTGTTTCCCTTGCTGCTTCGAAGGCAGCCGCCCAACAGATTGGCCAGCCCCTGTTTCGTTATCTTGGTGGGCCCAATGCCAAGGTTCTCCCTGTTCCCATGATGAATATCGTCAACGGTGGCGCTCACAGCGATGCAC
>JBGTAR010000357.1:0-7040 GCA_041749815.1 Terrimicrobiaceae bacterium | reverse complement strand
GTTTCCGTCTATGTTTCGCTTGAAAAGCAGCGTGCTTATTTGACGGTTGGTGAGGAGACGGCCATCGATTCCCCGATCTCGTCCGGGAAGCGGGCGGGGATGACCCCCAAGGGGAGTTTCACAATTCTTGAAAAAAGTGCCGATCACCGGTCCAGCATCTACGGAGATTTTGTAAGTCGCAAGACTGGTGCTGTGGTCCGCAGTGGGGTAAGCACAAAAATCGACTCGGCTCCCAGTGGCACTGTCTACCGTGGGGCGCCCATGAAATGGTTCATGCGCATGAGTTGGGAGGGAGTTGGGATGCATACGGGCAAGTTACCCGGCTACCCGGCTTCTCATGGCTGCATTCGACTCCCTGAAGATATTGCAAAGATGTTTTACGAGCGTGTCAAGCTGGGGACACCGGTCTTGGTTGGCGACTGAGCATTCCCCGACTTGGGGCGTCGAATCACAGCTGTGGCCACAAATGCCAACTCGGCGAGCACGAAGGTAAGAGCGTAGCCGAAGCCTCCACTTCCAAATCCATAGCTGTGAAGGCCCACACCCAGCACAAAGTTCACGCCATACCAAGCCATGATCACACTTTGGAAGCAGAGGATCGCACCCACGGCCATTCCAAAGCCTCCCCACTTTCCGGCAATTCGTCCGTGCAGGATAAATAAATAAGCAAGCAGGGTGATCAGGGCCCAGACTTCCTTGGGGTCCCAATCCCAGAAACGGCCCCATGAGTAGTTGGCCCAAACCCCACCCAGAATCGTCCCCACTGCCAAAAGCAAGACTCCGACCTGAAGAACCCGATAGAGGTAATTGTAAAGTGCTGGTGTGGGTTTTCCCCCTTTGATCACAGTGCCCAGCGCGATGTGCCCGATCCCAAGGGCCAGGGCAAAGGCTCCGTAGCTGAGGGTGATGGTCAGCACATGCGTGGTGAGCCAAAAATTGTCGCGCAAGACTGGCACGAGTGGTGTGATGGACCGGCTGATGGCCATCGGTTGGGTGTCGGCAAGAATCAGCGAAACCACGGCCACCGGAACGGCTGCCAGGAGGAATGTTCGTGAGCGGTGAATGGCTTCAAACAACAAGGCAAAAAGCACAGTTCCAAACGCCACCCAAATCACCGACTCATACATATTGGTCACCGGAGGCCGTCCCGCAATGACCACTCGCGCCATAAATCCTCCGACCTGCATCAGAAACCCCGCGCCTGCCAGGATCCAACCCGCCGCATAGCCGGCTGGAGTTTTTCCCGCCATCATCAGCACCAGGCCAGCGGCAAGATACAAGATCCATGCCCACCGGATGGGGTGAGATTTCTGGTAGAGCGCTTCCAACTCGATTTTCCATGATGGTGGCTGGAACTCGGGTTGCCGGGCAGCCAGTGACTCCATCAGACTCAAAGCCGCCGCATCAAAAGCCGCCTGATCACTCCCAATGTAAGCCGCCCTCAAAGCACCCAACTCGTTCTCCGGAAGGGACGACCACGGCCCATCCGCAAGTTTGGGATTGGGAACCACCCGAAACGCATCCCCACTGGCCAGCGACTCAATCTCGGCCAATCGCATGCCCACATCGGCGGCCTCTTTTGGCAAACCGGTCAGCCGATTGTTCCCCGGACGTGCCCGCAACATGGAGGCCTCCGTCAGCTTGTTTCGTAATTCGGTGTTGGCCACAAGCTCTTCGTACGAAAAATGCTTGCGATCCAAATCCAGCCCGCAAGCCTCTTTCAAAGGCCGATTGTTCACCAGCACCACCGGCAGTTTCTGATGTCCCTCTGGGGTCAACCAAAGCCCGGTCACAAATGCCATCGCCTCGCGCTTCTGGCCATCGATGGTGACGGAGGTTTTGCCATAAAGCCCCAAGGTGGATTCCTCCGCAAACACCAGGAATGGTTTTTTTCTTCCGCCCTCCTGGATCGGTAGTTTCTCAAGCACGGAAAAATCCATCGCGCCAAGGGGCGCAGTCAGGGCGGCTACAAGGAAAAAAAATACAAAACGCATGGTCAAGACCTCCATATTTCGCCTGACTTTGGTGTTTCTGCAAGTTGTTCAAGATGCCAAAGGGATTTTAATTTTGAACTGACGTGAAACGACCCTCTTCGAGGGATTGAAGTGACAGGAAATCTCCGCTAAGCTGCTTCTCCGATCCAGCAGCCCTGTGCAGACATCCAGAGACACCATCCCATGAACAATTTCCATCTTCGACCCCCGAACAATTTATGAACCAAAAACACATTGATGATTTGCTGGAATTTTTGAGATTTGCGAGCGTCTCAACTCAAAAGTCCCATGCGGCCGACATGCGGGCTTGTGCGGCGTGGGTGCATCACCGCTGCGAAGCCGCTGGTCTTGAGTCACGAATTGAGGAAACCGGGGGGCATCCCAGCGTGATTGCAAAAACCCCCAGGGATCCGGCAAAACGAACGGTGTTAATTTATGGTCACTATGACGTCCAACCGGCCGAGCCGCTCGAGGAATGGGATACTCCGCCTTTTGAACCGGTGATTCGGGATGGCCGTATTTTTGCGCGGGGGTCGACAGACAACAAGGGCCAAATCCTTGCTCACATTCTGGGAGTGGCTGAGGCGCTGGCCGAAAAGGGCTCACTCCCCGTCAACGTGATTTTCCTTATCGAAGGAGAAGAGGAGGTGGGTAGTCCCAACCTCGCTGCCGTGCTCGAACGGCTGAAGGAGGAACTCGCCTGTGATGTGATTCTGATCTCCGACACGGGAATGGTTGCCCATGGATATCCAACGCTCACGTTCTCACTCCGTGGCATCACCAGCGCTGAGGTCACGGTTTATGGTCCACAATACGATTTGCATTCCGGCGTTTTTGGAGGAGCCGTGGCAAATCCTGTCACCGCGGTTGCGCGCCTCGTATCCAGCCTGCATGATCAGGAGGGGCATGTGATGATTGAAGGGTTTTACGATAGCGTGAGGCCCATGTATGATTGGGAGCGGGAAGCCTCGGATGGGTTGCCAGTAACCGATGACGCGATTCGGGAGTTGGCTGGCGTCAGCAAGCTTTTTGGAGAGCCGGGGTTTTCCGCCATTGATCAAATCGGTGCCAGGCCAACAGCCGAGGCCAATGGGATTGGCGGAGGATATCAAGGGGAGGGGACAAAAACCGTCCTGCCGCGGGAGGCTTTTGTGAAGCTGACATTCCGACTGGTCCCACATCAGAGTCCGGAAGAGATCCTTGCGCTGGTTGAGTCCCATTTGGAGCGGAATTGTCCAAAGGGTGTACGAATTCGGGTTGAGCGGGGTCACAGTGGCGATCCCTATTACATGGACCCCAACTCGCTTGATGGGCAGGCAGCAAGGCGTGCACTCAATCGGACCTTTGGCCGTGAAGCCGCTCTCCTGCGCGAAGGCGGATCAATTCCAATTTTAAGTGCTTTTAAGCGGATCCTTGGAGCAGATTCGCTGCTTTTGGCATTGGCTTCTCCGGATTGTCGGGCGCATTCACCCAACGAAAACTTTCCCCTTGAAAACTTTGAAATCGGGATCCGGCTCAACAAGGCAGCCTTGGAGGAACTTGGGAATCTCCCAACATGAAATTCCCGGGGCTTTTCTTCGCATGCTTTCTTTTGGGGGTCTGGGTCTCTCCGGCTCAGGATTTGCAGGGACTTCTCAAGGCTGCGAGCGGCCCGGAGGTTGTTGTCGAGAAAGAGACCGGTGCGGAGGCACAACTTCCCTGGGCCAAAGAGCAACTTGCCATGGCCCAAAAGGCCCAAAAGGGATTTCAAGCGGAGAATTTTTCCGAGCAACTCACCACGGCGGGACTTCCGGCATCCCGCACGGAAGATTTAAAGGCCGATCTGGAGGCCACGGCGAGATCTTATGGTGCCGGACTTGATGCGCTCGCGGCCGTGATTGAAAATCGCTCGGCATTGGAATCAACCCAAAAAGCCCCGCTCCCTGCCACGCCTCAGGATGACAAAGGAGTCGATGAGCTTCGTGAACAGTCCGCAGCGCTTCGCAGAGACATTTCCGCCTTGGAGAGTCAGATCGAATTGGATGATTCCTACCTCGAGCGGCAGAAAACATTGTATGTCGAAGCCTCCCGTGAGTTGCGCCACTTGAATGCGGAATTTGATGCCGCCGCTGCGGTCTCCAAACCTCGATCTGCCCTTTTGGTGAGATTGGCCGAGGCGCGTGGCCTGGCAGCGTCCTCTTCTGTCTTTGCGGTTTCTTGGCGGCTCTACGCCGACCAATTGGAACTGGAGCGACTGGAACTCACAAGTCAAAGACTCAAAGCTGCAAACGCTGCCAGCGGATTGGATACCGTCTTTGGTCAATCCCGGGCGAAGGCCGGATTGGAGGATGCCAGCAAGAATCTTAAATCCATTGAAACCGGCCTGAACAGCGCTCGGGAAGCCTCGGCGAAAATGAATGAGGAACTCAATACTCTGCGCTCACAGTCCCCGCAGGATGAAACTTCCCTCAAACTGCTGATGAAGGCATCAGCGGTCGTGGAAAAAACGTTGAGGGGATATGAGCTCTGGCTGGCGGGTGCCAAATTGAAAGAGCAGTCCTGGCGTACGGTTGTCGCGGTTGCCGAAGATCCTGAGAGCTCCGATGCACTCGTCGATGCCAGAGATGTGGCCGCAAACACAATTGCCAGCCTCACTCCTTGGAAGGACTTTCTTCGTAAAAACATCAGCGACGCAGCCCGTAACACAGAGGTTCTCCAAAATTCCCAACCACCACAAGGTCCGGTGGCCAACAAATTATTTTCCCGTTTGGTTGCTTATAACAAGGCGCGACTTGAGCAATTGCAGTCCTTCGAAGTCTTTTTGGATGAACTCCTCACATTTGAACAACGGCTGCTTGATGAGGCCCGGGAGCGTCTCGTCAGCCAAAGCCTCAAAGAGCGAGCCACGCACGTCGCCAGCAAGTTTCAAGAATCAGTCGCGAAAGTTTGGAACACCGAAGTCTTCACAACGGACCAGACATTTTATGGCGCTGACGGTACTCCGGGGATTCGCAAGCGTGGTGTCACTCTTGGCCGCTTGGGACTTGCCATCCTGGTCGTTGTTCTCACGCTTTTCGCCGCGAAGCGTTTTGCGAGACTTGTCACCGGAAATCTCCGCAAAAGATTTTCCGTGGACAACACACGCATCCAATTCCTGGAGCGCTTTATCTTTTTCTCACTCTCAGCCATTATTATCCTCACCGTACTCAATTGGCTGCACATTCCACTCACCGCGTTCGCCTTCATGGGGGGGGCCCTTGCCATTGGAATTGGATTTGGCGTCCAAACCCTGATGAATAATTTTATCAGTGGCATGATCCTGACCGCCGAACGTCGCGTCAAAGTTGGAGATGTGATTGATGTGGATGGGCATCGGGGCACCGTGCTCAGTTTGGGCACACGCTGCTCAACCATTCAGAAGTTTGATGGGATCGAAGTGCTTGTGCCGAATAGCTACCTCCTCGAAAAAAATGTGGCAAATTGGACGTTGTCCGACCCCCATCACCGCTACGACTTTGTGGTGGGAGTGGAATACGGGGCCGATACGGATCAGGTGCTGGCCCTCTTGATCGATGCCGTCCAAAACCAGACCGGCATCGCGGTCGCACCTCCCGCCAAAGTCTTTTTTGAGGAATTTGGCGACAACTCGCTGAACTTTCGCATTTATTTTTGGATCGATATCCGCAAAGAAAATTCGCTTCAGATCGGAAGTGAAATCCGGCTTCGCATCAACCGCCTCTGCCGTGAAAACGGCATCGGCATTGCCTTCCCCCAACGGGATATTCACTTCCATTCAGAAAAACCGATCCAAGTCGAAGTGCGTCAACACTCCTCATCGCCTCAGGAAAAGTCGGGAAATTGATCTTGCAATGTCAGCGTGAAGATGGCCTTACTCATCCATGCTCCCCAGCACATGGATCGTGTCGGTCCGGGATCGCCTCGCGAATTCCTGGTTCCTTGCCATATCAATCCTCTTACACTTGGTCTTGGTCGTGGCCCTCGGCACAACGGTCCTTTACGAGTTTAAAGAAGAGCCCTCCGATTTGGTTGCTTACGAAAACTTCGTTCAACCAAAGGATCCAGCTGAACAGTCGAAACAAAACCCTTCAAGCAATCAATCACCTGCGGATTTTGTCCGCGACTTTGTTCCTGTCCCTGCATCCGGCGAGCCATCGCCCTTGGAGCGCATCCTCAAGAACTCACAACCATCGGACTTGAATTTTATTGCCCCCGGGCAATACACGGGACCGTCACAGCCCAATTCTGACTTTGCGAAGGTGCCCCGGGATTTTCAACCACAGGTCCCAAATCCATCGCAGTTGAGCAGCGACGACTTGTCCCGCATCGGAGAGTTCACCAATTGGTCCCCCGATGCCTCACCCGGCAAACCTCTCACTCAGCGCCGGTTTGTTTTTAAAGCCTATCTGGGCAAATACGCGGACGGAAACTGGCAGTCCACAGTGGCCATCCGGAATGGCAAAATTGCTGCTGGAAGTCTGCCGAACCTGCTTTATCTGATGACGAAGTGGTCAGGTGATCGCATTCAAACAAACGAGCGTGAGGTTGAGGCCATCCCGCTCGACAGTCCGGCGTTGTTGTCTGATCGGCCTCCGTTTGTGTTTATGACTGGCACGAGGGACTTCAAGCTCACTGATTCTGAAGTTGAGAACCTCAGGCGCTATCTGAGATCGGGAGGAGCCGTCTGGGGAGACAGTTCGGTGCCAGGTCAGCGATCGGCATTTGACACCGCCTTCCGCAGGGAAATGAAACGGGTTCTGGGCGAGGCGGCATCAGCGTTTGAATCCCTGCCGGCCGATCATCCCATCTTTACTGCAGGATATTTTTCGCGATTGAAGGAAGCTCCGTCGGGTCTCAACAATTATTGCGAGTCCGTGGATGTGCTTCGATGGGGTGGCGAAATTGCGGTGATTCACACACGAAACGATTATGGGGATATGTGGCGGGTCGGCTTGGATGAGAAGGGGGACGTTGATCTCTCAAAAACCGTGCGGGGAGAATTTGTGGCAACCGACCCGGCACTCTGGTCACACCGCGGCGTTTATGTCC
>JBGTAR010000356.1:0-49471 GCA_041749815.1 Terrimicrobiaceae bacterium | reverse complement strand
AAAAGAGGGACCCTTGGATGAAGAAACCGCCCGCACCCTTGTCCATGGCTACTGCGCGGGCGTGAGTTATATGGACGCCCAGGTTGGCCGGGTGCTGGATGAGGTGGACCGCCTCGGTCTTCGGGAAAATACCCTCATCGTCTTTGTGGCCGATCACGGCTGGCAACTCGGAGACCACGGGATGTGGTGCAAACACTGCCTTTTCGAGACCTCACTTCACTGTCCCCTGATCCTGAGTGGTCCCGGTATTGCCTCTGGTGCCCGCGTGTCGGGCCTGACGGAATATCTCGACGTCTACCCCACCCTTTGTGAGGCCGCCGGGCTGGCCGTGCCTGCGCATGTTCAGGGCCGCAGCCTTCGCTCGCTGATCCAAAACCCAGGCGGTCGTGGCAGCGATGCGGTTTTCAGCCGTATCGACAGGGGTGACAGTATCAAAACCGCCACCCATCGGTATTCTGAATGGCGTGGTGAGTCCGGCGAGGTCACCTCACGGATGCTTTATGACCATCAGAAGGATCCTGGCGAGAACACTAATATCGCCGAAACTCCTGAGGCCACGGCCCTGGTGGCGGACCTTTCTAGCCGGCTGGCCCGGCACCTTGCAAAAGTGTGATGCTGACACCGTCACCGAACATGAAGTGAGCGTAATTCGAAGGGTTCAAGATTCATGGAGACTTGAGCCGCACGTTCTGCCAGCACCGTGCCCGTGGCGACCTCTTCCACCCGCCCTGCGACCGGGAGATTGACCATCACATTCTTCTTGGCAGTTTTCGCCGTGTTCACAACGGCAAAATACGTGCCATGTTCTCCGCCATCGATCTGCCGCACAACGATATGTGCGTCGTTGGAGGCCTTCTCCAACAGCTTGCTTGGCAGGGCGGGGAGGGCGAGAAAGTTGGCGTTGAAGCGACGGACGGCATCCGGAAAGGGGCGGTTGTAGATATGTCCGGACGTGTAGCCGATATACCATGGGTCACCGTTGGCCACCGCCAAAGCTTCTGCCATCATGCCATACGAACCCACCCGGTCCACATCCGTGACGAAATACCCGACCGTGTCCCCCATGGTGTTTTCGTTGAGAGGGTAGTGCCGGATCATGGCGAGTCCAGATTTGCTGCGGAAAAGATCAAGCGCTTCGGGATCATTGACTGTGAATTCGCGATTGAAGGGGTAAGTGATCAGAATGCTCTCGGCGTCCTGATAGCCGAGCGGGTCGGGACGGGGTGCGGCATGGTTCCATTCCCAGGCTCCCCACGTCCGCGTGGGAGCAATCAGGGCGTCGCGGTAGAGGTGTCCTGAGCGGACATCATCCTCCGACATGACCTGGATGCGGTCATAGTCCTTCACTCCACTGCCAGCCACTTTCTCCCAGAGGCCGAGGTCGTCTGTGACCAACGGGATCTTGTTTCCTTTAACGCTTGGAAACGACGGAGCGGGCTCGGAATGGTAGGCGGTGAGAAAAATGAGCGGGTCACTGTTAGGAAGCTTCTCCCTGAGATGATCTCGCAGGGCGATCAAAAAACTCTTCCGCTTGCCATTCCACCATTCGTAATACCGGGCAAGAAGATCCGGGTTACCCTTGAGGTCTTCCCTCGAGACCGGAGTTCCGCCGTTTGCCTCCGTGGCAAAGCGCTCACGCGTCGGGTCCGCAAAGCTGATCGGCATCTGGGATACACGCGGGCGCAGCCAGGCACCCACAAAATTGGCCTCGTCCTTGTATTTGACAATCGTCAGATCCAGAATGTGTTTAAATTCCTCAAGAACGGCTGGGTCGGTCAGATCCACACGTTTGGATTCCGCCCATTTGATGTGTGTGTAGTCGCCCTTGCCGGAAAGCGGCTGGGCAAGGTCCTTGCCTTTTTGCGCCAGACCCTTTTTCCCGGAACTTCCGGCATACTCATAGTAGGGCAATACACCAAGGCCCCGTTTCGTGGCCAGCGGCAGAATGTTCGCCCACACGTCGGGCAACTTGCTCTGATGATACCACTGTCCATTTTCAACGTCCCAATGTTGCGGTGCTCCGAACTCCAGCAGATCCTTGGCGAAGGTGTTCATGCCAAGAAAATTCATCATACGGAAATGGTAGTCATACCAGTCCTCGACACTCGTCACAGCGCGTGATTCGGGGTCCCGGCTGGCCTCAACCCCATCGGCCATCTCCTCACGATAAAAGAGTCTCCGCTGGGGCAGCCCCTCGGGAGGAAGGCGCAACTTCACGTTGAATTGATCCGGGTCCGGCACCTCGAAAAGCCGGATCCGGGAAACAGCAACCCCTTTCGAGGCTGGTGTCTGCTGGGAGGGCCATTGCCCAAACACCACCAAAAATCCTTCCGCGGGCGAGAAAGACCGGGCCTCGCTTTCGCCGCGGGGCATTTCCAATCCGGCCGGCCGGTCGTTCAACCAGAAGAGTTGTTGAAATGTTTCAAATTCACCAGAGAGTGGAATCTGGAGCGACTCGAGATTGGTGCTCGTGTATCCGAAAATTGTGTCCCCCAGCGACTGGCCGGTCTGGATGCCGCGCACCATGTCTGCCCCCCGATTGGAGATGTGAAAAGCCCGCGATTCATCCTCGGGAAACTCCACCGTGAGGAGGTACGCCTTACCCGGCTCAAGCAGCTTGCCTTCGCCAATTCGGAAGGCAAAGTAGGCGGCTTCCTCCTGTGTCCCGGGAATCACGCGCACCTTCTGACCAAGAATCGTCTCCACCTGAGAGCCACCTTTCGGTAGTTCCAAAAACGTCCGCTCACCCGGATCGACCCCGGCATCAATTTCATCCACCAGCGGAAGCTTGCCGAAAAGTGTTCCAGTCTCCACGAGAGGGCGGTTCCCAGCACTGGCCTTGGCCACCACCAGTGCCTTCTCCAGCTTCTCTTGGCGCTCGCGTTCTGCCAAAGCCGCCGCTGCCTGTTCGGGTGTGTACTCATAGACCAACATCTCCCCGAATACCCCGGTGCCGTCCTCTTTCACAATCCTCAGATGGGTGGTCTCCGCGTCAAGTTTGTCATGAGCCTTCCACTTGTTGATGCCAACACCATCCTCCATAATGATCTCACGCCACTCCCCGGGATCTCCCGCAAAGACCCGAATCACCCCATGCCCATTGCTATCCCAGAAAAGAATGCTTGAGAGGTGCTTCTTTCCCCCCAAATCCACCACAAACTCTTGCGGGTATTCATTGTTGGCAACTCCCGGCTTCCACATGGACTTGCTGGCTTTCTGATCGGGATTGGATCCCACGTCCTGCTCGTCGATCAGCGTTTCAATGGCCCCGCTTCCGATTTGAGTCACCATTTCCGGTTTAATTACGACCTGCTGACCATAGCCCGAAACCTCCTGCGCTTTGGCGGTAGATCCGAATGCAATGACCGCAGCAACGTGTAAAATCGCGATTTCTCTTAACAAATTATATTTCATAGACTGAGGGGATATTGTTTCTCTTAAAAAGCCATCGCCTTGCAGATTTGCATTGTCAACAATAAACGTGAACATTCCCGTTTCTTGCGCTGACTCATCCCTTGTTGTGCCTTCCTGGCACGGATTATTCTATGGCGTCATTCGTCCCACCTGGCCCAGGGTGAGACCCCCATCAACAACCAGCGTCTGCCCAACCATGTAACGCGAGGCCTCGCTGCATAAAAAAACACAAACTTCGGCACAGTCTTCGGGACAGCCGATTCGTCCAAGCACAATTTTTTTTTCGTAGTGATGGACAACATCAGGTTTGGAGTCCATCCACCGGGAAGTCAGCCCGGTACGAATCAGTCCCGGAGCGATGCCATTGACAAGAATGCCATGGGGAGCGAGCGCCAACGCCAGCGTCCGGGTCATCATCACCAGGGCTCCTTTGGAAATATCGTAGGCGGTGGAATCTTCTTCGGGAAAAAAACCGTTTGTTGAACTGACCACGATGACACGTCCGGGCCGGTTGGCAGCAATGAGGCGCTTGGCAAAACATTGAATAAGGAAATAAGCCTGACGGAGGTTCACTTGCATCGTCCTGTCAAAGGTCTCCGGATCCATTTCAAGAAATGGTGTGTCAAAAAACCCACCGGCATTACAAACCAGCAAATCCAACTCCGGCCATTGTGAGAAGGCCTTTTCGATGAGGCGCTCGGGGGAACCCTCTCCGCTCAAATCCTGTTGGATATCACCAGCCGTATCAAGTCCATGACGCAGGACATGGGCGCCGGCTTGCTCCAAGGCAGTCGCCATGGCTGCTCCCAAGCCGCTGGTGGCACCCGTCACAAGAGCAGAATGTTTGCTGAGGTTGGTCATGCGATTTTAACGGAAGACATGGGTTGGATTGTTATTCGAGGTTCTGTCTATTGAGAAAGTTAATCGGAACGTCCCCGCGCATCGACCCGCCAAGTGTCCTCCACGATCTCGCGATGAACCAACCGGACGCGATCTGCAAGATTCACAACCGCGCAGATGTGAGCCGGGACAAAACGAAGGCGTTGCCCCACTTTTAGATCGTCGACACCTGGTCCCGTCAGAAATCCATGTTCCTCGCTCACCCGGGAAACCTCAAGCGATGGGAATTCCACACACCGGCCCGAAAGTCCCTGGGGTGTTTTGTCTCCACTAAACACTTTTGACCCCGCATCAATCAATGCCAGGCCGGGCTCGGGCAGATCAACCACGGTTGCATAAACGGTCAGTGCGGTGGCTTCCATCGACATGACCCCAGTCACCTCTGCAAGGAAAAGATCCCCGAAAACATAAGCTCCGGGGCGAATGGCTTTGACGCCCGCCTTTTCCATCATGAATGAGGCCGTTACGCTGCAGCCCGGCCAGAGGGAAAGTTCGCCCCCAATCGCCTGATTCATATTTGTCAGAATGGCATAAACGTCATCGGTGATCTGTTGGAGGGCGTTGGGGGTCAGGGGCTGATAAGCGTGCCCTTCGTGAGAGTAAAGACCGATGAGGTCCATGTGGGCGGAGTCTCTAATGAGCCCGGCGAGGGCGATCGCTTGTTCGTGTGTGCGGACCCCTTCACGATGGAGGCCGGAGTCTACAGCGAGGAGCACGGGGACATGCAGTCCCGCCGTTCTCAGCAAACTCTCCAGGGCCCGAAAATGTGCCAGACTCGTCACAGCCAGGAGCAGCTCATCAAGCGATGACTGCAGCGCTGCCAGTCGCGGGCCTGCTGCGGGGTCAACCAAGGAATGAGCAATAAAGATTCGCTTCACTCCGGATGGCAGGAGGGCCTCCGCTTCGCCGATCTTCGCGCAGGTGGCTCCCTTGGCGCCCAAGGCGAGTTGCTGACGCAGAACCTCCACCATCTTGTGCGTCTTGGCATGGGGCCACAACTCCACTCCTGCCGCGTCGCACTGTCGCTGCATGCGCTGCAAATTTCCCTCCAAAACAGAGCTTTCAATAAGCAGGGCTGGAGTTGCCAGATCGTGGATGGTCATCTCTCGTCTCTAAGCACTTGATTTTTGGTTTTTTGGCAATGGTTTTATCGCCATCGCATTAAATATTATTCCGTATGTTAGAACAATAATATCATTTGATGAAATAAATATTATACGCTTAAGTGGGAAACACTCCGATATTTGACCGAAGACCTCACCAAAGTGCCCATGACCGACCCTATCATTTCTCAACTTGATTCTTTGTATCCCGCCGTGGTTGCGGACGTTCTCGACACCCTGGGTTTTCCCAGCCAGTCCTTGTCGACGGATCTTCGCCCCCTGACCCCGCAGAAGAAAATCATCGGAAAGATCTTCACGGCACTGGCTCACGCGGTGGACGCGGTGCCGGCGGAACCTTACAAGCTGGAGATCGAGGCCGTGGAGAGCATGGTTGCCGATGATGTCTTTGTGGTTTCAACCGGCCAGGATCGCACCTGCGGGTTCTGGGGGGAGCTTCTGACAACAGCCTGCCTTTACAAGGGAGTCCGGGGGGTGGTGATGGATGCCTGCACCCGCGACCTTTGGAAGATCAAGGAGATGAATTTCCCAATATTTGGAATCGGGTTCCATCCGGCAGACAGCAAAGGGCGGGTGGATATATCCGAACTCCAAGTGACCATACAACTTGGCGGGGTGAGCATTGATCCCGGGGACTATCTGATTGGCGACGAGGACGGTTGCGTCATCATTCCATCCAAGGTGGCTGCCAGGGCTGTCGAGTTGGCTTTGAGCAAGGTGTCGGGTGAAAACATCGCCCGGGCCGACCTTGCTGCCGGAGTGCCGATGGGTGCCGTTTTCCGGAAATACGGGATTCTTTAAAATGGCTGCAGCGCCCCCAAAGAAAATTCTCCTCGCGGCTTTGTTTCATGAAACGAACACGTTTGTTGAAACAAAAACCTCCCTCAAGGATTTTCAGGTGGCTCGTGATAAGGAATTGCTTGCGCGGCTTGGGGACGATTCTCCCATTGATGGATTTCTTGCAACGGCCAACGCATTTGGATGGCAGGTGATTCCCACCGTGGATTTTCGGGCAACCCCCTCCGGACCTGTGGACCAGGAGGTGCTTGAGACGTTTTGGACAGAGTTCCGGCCACAATTGGTGGAGGCATTGTCTCATGGATTGGATGCGATCTATTTGATCCTGCACGGCGCCATGTCAACGGCCTTGCACCCTGACGCCGAGGGAGAACTCCTGGAGCGGATCCGTCATGTTCCCGCGGCCGAAAATATTCCCGTTTATGCGGTCCTTGACCTTCATGCCAATGTTTCGGATCGAATGGCAAAACACGCCACAGTCCTGATTCCCTACCGGGAAAACCCCCACACGGACGCGCGGGAAACCGCCGTGCGGGGAGCCCGCCTCCTGCGCCGAGCCTTGGCTGACAACAAACCTCCCCGGATGTATTATCGTCATTCAAGAATTCTGCTCGCTCCGCCTCACACGGGAACATCCGAACCTTTCATGAAATCCTTGGAGGCCCTCGCCAGGAGTCTGGAAGTGACGGGAGGCCATGAAGAAATTGCTATCGCTGCCGGATTTGCCCATGCGGACACTGCTGACACGGGTCTGTCCTTCTGGGTGGTGAGCCACCAGGCCGAGGCAGCCTGCACAGATGTCTTGGACATGCTGGTTGATGAGGCACACGAGCTCCTCCCCGGCCTTGAGCAAGAGACGTGGAGTGTTCAAGCGGCTCTGGATGAAATCTCGAAAAGCCGGAAATTTCCGGCCCTGTTGGTGGAGCCCTCTGACAACATTGGAGGAGGGGCGGCGGGAGATGCCACGTTTCTTCTGCGCGCTTTGCTTGAGCACCCCGTGGGCAAAACCGGGGTGATTCTGAATGACCCGGAAGCGGTCGAAACTCTTCAAGCCCACGCCCTCGGAGACACCGTGCGTTTAAGGCTGGGAGGGAAGGGCTCCAGCATGGATCCCGGACCTGTCGAGTTGGAGGTGACCCTCGTCAGCAGAAGTGATGGTCATTTTGATTTGGAGGACAAGCAAAGTCATCTGGCTTCGATGGGTGGATCAAAGATTGCCATGGGCCCCTGCGCGGTGGTTCGCCACGGGGAGTTGATTCTCCTTCTCACCTCAAAAAAAACGCCCCCCTTCGATCTTGGGCAATGGCGGAGTCAGGGGTTTGATCCCGGGGCATTTGATGTGCTCACCGTCAAGGCGGCCGTCGCACATCGCCGCGCTTATGATCCGATCACCGCGTCATCGTTTCTCGTGAACACGCCCGGCTCCTGCTCCAGTGATCTGTTTTCCCTTCCCTACAAAAACCTCAAGCGGCCAATAACCCCCCTTGATCAGGGTTAACCGTGCCCGACTTAGCGTTGCCCCAAAAATCGCAGGGTGTTGTCGTGGAGCACCGCTGATTTTTCAGAATCAGAAAGCAGTCCCAGCGCCGCCACCTCCCTGGCATACGAACTCAGGAGGCGAAGCGTGGCCCCGTCATGCTTCGCCACATAGCTGTAAAAGGGCGCGTCACTTCCCCACATCATGCGATCAGGAAGAAGCTCGGCGAGAACCTTCATCACCTGCTCCGGGCGCGTGAAATCGGCAGCGATCAGCCGCTCGGGAGGAGCAACAACGCCGAGGCCATCCACCACCGCATCGCAATGAATACAATGCGCCGAACAATCGAACCATGTGTTCGGCAAACCTCCCAGTCGCTCCAAGCTGGGCAGATCGAAGCGGCAGGAATGGGCAAGGCAAAAACGGACCGAGGGCCACTCTTCGGCAATATCAAGAATGTCCGAAGCCTGAGACCAGATATCCTCAGGACTGATGCTTGAATGAATCAGGACGGGCACATTCCATTCGGCGGCAAGGTCCATCAGGCATCGCCCTCCGACCAGAAGCTCACGGATGGGAGCCTTGATAATTGTCGGTTGGATTTTGAATCCCTGGATGGGGAATTTTTTACGCAGAGATCTCAAAAAATCAGCTTGGGCCTGCTGACAGCGGGCGGGGTCAAGAATCACAAACGGGATGGCCACGGAGGCGATGTCGGCGTTGAGCTCATAGATCTCTCCCAGCATCCGCTCATTTTCGAAGGCATACGGAATCGAAAAATCAAATCCCTCCGTCTGTGGGGAGGGGAATTTTGTGCCCGGCAAGCCGTAATACGAGACAAAAGGAAAGGTGACCAGTTTGTTGATGCCATGTGCACGACTTTCCTCGACCAGGCTGCGAAATTGTTGGGCATAGGGAAAAGCGCCCTCCAAATAGAAAACCGGGTCGATGCCAATGTGGGTGTGGCAATCAATCTGGGGTGTTGTCATAATTTCATTTAAAAGAATATCAATTTTCTATAATGGAATCGAGAGGTTTTCATGAAAACAAGCATCAACATCACCTCGGTGGAAAAAGCCTTTCTGCTCCTGGAATTCCTTGCAGCCAAAGGCAAGCCGGCAACGCTTCAAGAACTGACCGAGGCCGTGAAGCTTTCCAAGCCAACTTCCTATCGATTGTTGCAGACCCTGCATGAGCTTGGTTACGTCTCGCGCCCAGCTGGCTCGAGAAGCTACCTTGTGGGGCCACGCACGCAGCGCCTGACCTCTCAGGATCCGCAGCTTGATCTCAAATCCCGCGTGCACCCGCTACTCAGAAAGCTTCATGCGGCATTCAACGAAACGGTGAATCTGGCCTCCCTGTCCGACGGGCAAGTGCGGTATTTGGACTATTTGGAAACAACTCAACCCCTGCGGTACATCGTGACCCCAGGTCAAAGCGACCCATGGTTCTGCACGGCCCTGGGACGTGCGGCGGCCTCTGAGCTAAGTGACAAAGCCCTTGCACGGTTGATCGCAAACACGCGTCTCGAACAGATCACCCCGGAAACCGTTCGTACCCGAGCCGACCTCCTCAAGCGGGTTCAAAAAGTTCGCTCGGATGGCTTCGCCCAAGAAAACGAAGAGTCCATGCAGGGCGTCTGCTGCCTCGCCGTGGGGTTGGGCCCCCTGGGGTTTCCCGAGTCGGCCATCAGTGTGGCCATGCCAAGCCATCGCCTCACTCCAAAAAAGAAAACCGCCATCATCAAAATGCTCAAAACGCTCTTCAACGATTGAATAAGAATCAGCGCATGGCGCGGAAGTCGGCCTCAGCCCTGCGGAGTGCTGCGCACGCGCCTGATGATCCGAGTGAGATTATTTGCCAGCACATCGGAAGTTAAGCTGGGTGACATCTCAGCGTAGGCGCTGAAGGTTTGTGAAAAAGAGACATGGTCCAACGCCGGGCTGAAATCTGACCCCCAATACAACCGTTTTGTTCCAAAAGCCTGAAGGAGACTCCGCACAAGACCATTGAGTCCGGCATGAGGGTATTTGTTGCATGCGTAGGCCCCTGAAAGTTTTACACCCACATGAGGCAATGCAGCCAAAGCGAGAATTGGCTTCAGACTCTCTCGGGAGTTTTTAATATCACTTGGCATCCCAAGATGGCTAAGAAGAATTCGGGTTTCATGAAGTGTGCTGAGCAGCGGTTGGATACAGCCAACCAGATCCGCCGGGCAGTTCACACTCACAATGGCACGGCGATGATTTAACTCCGCTGTCACAAGATCTGACCACTCGCATACCGCCCTTGCGTCAGTTTCGTTGACGACATAGAGGGAGATTCCAAAAAACCCTTTTTCCCAATAGGATCGAATCTTTGCAGGGGAGGGCGCTTTTGTTGCTGGCAGAAAAGCCAATGGCGCGATCCAAGTATGGATTTTTGCCAAGTCCGCCAGGTAGTTATTGTTGCCCCGAGCCCAAGGATCGCCCTCATATCCCACAACCAACGCCCGACCAATGGAATGGACGGTTCGAATTTTTTCATAAACCTGAACTTCGCGTCCTTGGGGGAACAAGGCCCCATAGGCGCCGGGGAAGCCGCTCCGAAAGAGATGGATGTGCGCATCATTGAGTTTCATGGCAAGTTTGCATCAAGCCCTGCAAAAAATTGCTGCACGTCGTCTGCGGTGTTGTATCCATGAAGGGCCACCCGAAGTCTGCCGGCTTGGTGCATCACGTGAACATGGTCCCGCTTGAGCGCCGCATGCAATCGGTCGGCCTCAGGGTGTTTAAAAGCAACAATTCCAGACGGCGTGCGGGGAGCCAAAGGCGGGATGCCTCTCGCGACCAATCCACTGTGAACACTTTCAACGAGCGGGTCTGAAAAATCTGCAATGGATTTCACGCCCACCGAGAGCAGGAATTTCATTGCCGCGTTCAAGGCATAGATCGGGGCAAAACTGGGCATGCCCACAGCAAAGCTCGCGGCACCGGATTTTTGATCGGCATGGTTAAAGCGGTCCTCGTTGAATGCATTTCGAATGTGGTACCAACCTCCTGCGGTGGTGGTGAGACTTGCCGCACGATGCTGGGGAACGCCAACAACACAACTCCCGTGCACCCCCAGGAGCCATTTGTGTGTGCTGGAAACAACAATGTCCGCGCCGTCACAGTCCAGCACGCATCGGCCGAGGGCCTGGGTCAGGTCAACCGAAACGACTGCCTGAGGGGCCCTTTCCCGAACCAGTCGGATGAAGGGTTCCCACGGGATTCGCCATCCGTTGTAGAAGCTGACCAAGGACACTTGAACTAACCGGGTTCGTGGGCTCAATAAATCCATCAGCGAGTCCAACTCGAGAGCTCCGTTGCGGGATTTCCAAAGCATGAGGGTGGGCGGTGAGGCAGCCGTCAGCCAAGGCGTGAAGCCTGATGGGAAATCAATATCGCTGACAATGACCTCATCGTCCGTTCCCAAACGCAATGCCGAGGCCAGCAGATTGTAGGCCTCCGACGTGCAGGAACAGAAGGCCACCTCCTCGGGGGTCAGGCCCAGAAGGCTGGCCGCATAGGTTTTTGCTTCCGCTTCCTTGGCAAAATGGGCCTCACGGCCATCCATCCCCAACTGCTTGTCGCGCCAATATTCACTCAAGGCTTCTCCGACCGCGATGGGAGGAATGGATTCCGCAGCGCTGTTCAAATAGCATTTGTCGCGAAGCGATGGAAAATGATGATGGACGGCTTCGGGAGTGATCATACTGGTAACAAAGATTCCGCAATTTTTGTGTAGGCCTCAACGCCTTGAAGCAGGTCTTCGATGGCAATCGATTCGGTCGCGGTGTGGGCATGGGCGATATCCCCAGGACCCACCACCATGCAGGGAAGGCCTGTCGCAGCAATCTTGCTGGCATCACAGGAAAAATTCACAACCTGCGACTCCTCCCGCCCCAGCCCTGCACAGGTTCTCACAACAGTCGGATGATCCCTCTCGAGGCAGAAGGGTGGGTCCGCCATGGGTTGCGAGTCGAATTCCCAGCGGACGGCGGAATTTGTGGCTTCAACAGCTTGTTGGATTTCGTTGTAGGTCTCTTCCCATGATTGGCCCGGCACAAGGCGCACATCGACGCTGGCTTCACAAAAGTCAGGGACAATGTTGATGCCACTCCCTCCATGAATCAAACCCACGGATCCGGTGCTTGGTCCAAGATCAGGATGACGGATTTTTGCCAGCCTTTTGGCGAAAAAATGATCCAGAGCGGTGATGGCCCCGGCCATGGCACTGATGGCGCTCTTGCCTTTTTCTGGAGTGCTGCTGTGAGCCGCTTTTCCATGGGCGCGGAAGGAAAACCTCAGGCACCCTTTGCATCCCCGCACAACTTCCAGCCGTGTGGGTTCTCCCACCACGGCAAAATCAAAAACCTCTTCGGACTCGAGAAATGTTTTGATTCCCGCAAATCCCAACTCTTCATCCACCACGCAAGCCAGCGTGACGCATCCCTTCCAACGGGTGGCGTGGTCGCGCAGCACGAGCAGGGTGTGAAGCATGCAGGCCAGGGGGCCTTTCATGTCGGCCGAGCCCCTGCCCCAAAGCCTGCCATCCCGTACCTCCCCGCCGAATGGCTGAATGGTCATGTTGGAAACTGCCACCGTGTCTGTATGGCCATTCAGCAGAAGATGGGGGCGATCTGAACCATTCCGGAGACGCAGAATCACATTCCGACGATTCGGAAAAACCTCCTCCTCGCGCACATCAAAATTATGCTGCTTTGACCAATCCAACAGCCAGTCCACCACGGCCGCCTCACCTGAGCTTCCGGGGTCATACCCCGGATTCACACTGGGGATACGAACCAGGGACTGAGCTGTTTCGACAACTGTCATCCAATTTTCACCACACAATCGATTTCAACATCAATGTTGAGCAGTTGGCATCCGATGGTGGTCCGGGTGGGTTTGTTGTTGGCAAAAAAAGCGCCGTAAGCCCCATTCATTTCTGCAAAAGTGCTTTCCGTGAGCTGTTGGAGATAAACCCGGCAGCTGACCACATCGTCAATACTGGCCCCTGCCTCCGTGATCACGCGTTGCAGGCACTCCAGGGTGAGTGTTGTTTGGTCAGCAATGCTGGCTCGAACAAAACGACCGAGCTTGGGATCATACGGCCCCTGGCCTGAGATGAAGAGAAATTTTCCTTCGGCAATGACTCCGGAAGAGTAAGGGGAAGAGGTGACAGGAAGGTCTTGGATGTTGTTGAGATATTGATTCATGGTTTTGGTTTTTTTAGTTGATTGTCAGAAGATCCGGTGAAAACCGGGAGAGTATCTCGCAGCCATTTTCGGTCACGAGCACATTGTCAATGATCCTTGCTCCCAATTTTTCTTGGGCAAGAAAAACCGGCGGTTCGACCGTCAGAATCATCCCGGCCTGGATCGTGTAGGGGCTGCCGCTCAAGAGATGGAGTGGTTCGCCCCAGGATGGAGGAAACCCGGGTGCCAGCCCATACCCGCTGGTGTGAACCCTCCCATGCTCCAAGCCGGCGGCTCGAATCACGGCCTTTGCCGCTTCATGGGGCTCCCGAGCGGGTGCGCCAGGGCGAATCCTCGCCACACAGGATTCGGAAGCGGCCCTGACAACCTGGTAAATTTCCAGCATGCGTTTGCTCGGCTCACCTAGGCAGAACTGCCGCCCGATCGTGGATGTGTAGCGATGTGAGGTCGCCCCAAACTCGACGCTTCCAAAATCCCCTTCACGCAGACGCCTCGTGGTGGGTGCTCCGTGACTGAATCCTGATCTCTCGCCCGAGACCAAATTGATCGGGCTGGCGGCAATGCCGCTTCCAGAGGTGAGAAGGCTGTGCATGATCTCCGCAGCCAATTCCAATTCCGTACGGCCAGGCCGGAGACCTGCATGAAAAACCTCCATGGCCTGATCGGCAAACCGTGCGGCCTCCCGGATGTAGGCAATCTCCGCGGGAGATTTCACAAGTTTTAAGTCATGGATGAGGTTGGTTGGCTCCAGAACCAGCGATTTTCCAAGGATTTCGCGAACTCTGAGATAATCGTGGGGATGCAGATAATAAGCAGGCACTTCCATGCCAACCAATCCCTGCGTCACTTCGAGGAGGTTGGCCAGATTTGAGAAAGCCACGATGGGATCCTCGATCTCGCCGCCTCCCCATGTCCACACTTCGTCCACCAAGGCCTCTTGTTCGAACTCGTGCCCCTCTCCCTGCCGCGTCAAGACAGAAACCGGACCGGGTCTCGCAGAAAAAAACAGGCACTGAAATTCCTGATAACTTTTGGCATCTGATCCGGTCAACCAATGGATTGACACCGGATGAAAAACCACAAACCAATCAAGCCCGATATCTTGCATTCGTGCTCGCACACGGCTTCGGCGCTGTTCGAACTCTTCCTGGGGAAAATCGTGCTTGGACATGAGAGGTGTTTCGCTTTGTTTTCAGGCACCCATCAGATGATCAATGACCAACTGATCCAAAGCCTGGTAGTTGCGTTTGGCGACAAGGTCTTTGGCTTGGGCCTCATCGAAAGACCGCACTTTCTCAAGAAGCTTGAGAAAGGTTTTTTTGGAATTGATGAGATGATCCAAGATGTGCTCCTCCTTGGTGGGCCGGAAGGGATACACCTCAAACGCAAGAGCCTCACCTTTTTTTCCATAATGATTCCGCTCCAAAACCCGAACCTGATTAAACGCTGACCTCAGATTTGTGCTTCCAAAGGGTTTATCCTGTTCAAATTTCAGGCCATTTTGATCATTCAAATGCACGCACCAGAGTTTGCCTGCCGCCATGGCAAATTCGAACTCATCAACGGGGTCCAGCCCCGCAAGGACACAGTGGGAGCTTTCGATCAATACGCCGACGCGCTTGGGGTCGTTGGTGAGGGAAGACAGACCAATCGCATGCCCGGGCGTTGGGACGTAGGTGGTGTCAACCGGTTCGTTGGGTTTCGGCTCGATGACAACCCGGATCTTCTTATCCGCGGCAAGCATCTTGTTGATGGATTCCACAAGATACTGGATGGCGCGTTTGCCATCCTTGGCTTCCCGCAAATATGTGCCGTCGCGAACAAGGCAAAGATCCACAAGCCCGCAGCCAACAAGACCAGCGACTTCAACGGCACGAGCCGCACGGTCCGTGGCATATCGTCTAGCTTTCGCATCATTGCTGGTGAAGGCACCATCAATGGTCCTCGGGTCAAACCACAAACGGGGGGCTATCAGATCGACGGATAACCCGGCATCATCAAATCGTTTTTTTAGGGCCTTGGCCTCCTTGCGAATTTGGAGATCTGACTTCGAATCAATGTCAGGAACCACATCATCGTCATGAAGCATCATGGCCTCAAAACCCATGTCACGCAGGCGATCGATTTTCCAGTCCAGTGGAAAAGTGGGTCGTGTGGCGGGCCCGGCGACATCGGCTCCATTGCTAATGTTCCATGGACCAAAGGAGAATTTGTAATTGTGTTTCATAAAATGGGAGTTGCGGATGATGGGCGGTCGTTTTTTATGGGTTGATTTCGTGACGTGTGACCCAACGATTTTCCCGCACGGAAAGGAGGGCTCCTTCGATCACCTCAATGGCATCAAATCCATCCTGGATGGTGCTGATCTGAGGCTTTGAGCCATCCATGACACACCTCACAAAGTAGTCGAAGGCTGCCCGCAGCGGTCCGTATTCGGTGCCGTAAACTGAATTTCCATAATACAGATTCGGGATTTCCACACCCTTTGGTGAGAGATGATAGTAGCCAAGGTGTGGGATGGTGGCCTCGTCCACTCCCTCGGCAGAGACAACAGAAAATACGTCATTTTCAATGCAGCCGGTTTGTGTTGGCAGATGCCAGCCTCCTTCAACGGAAGAGGTGAGGCCGTTCTCATATTCGATCAGGATGGTCATGCCATCAACCTGGCCTTCCGAATACTTGGTTTCCATGGCAAGGACCCGCTTGAAGAGACTCTCCGCGAAGGCGTTTGAAAGCTCGATTTCATGGCAGAGCATCGAATAGGCGGGGTGAACGCGCCCATAGGTTTCCTTTTCGTGGCGGGTTCTGCGGTTTCGAAAACTGAGGTGATATTTCTGAACCCCTTTCAGGCGTTCGAAAACACCCGCCAGCCGTTGTTCAAAGCGCAGACAATGTCCGCTCATCGCCGTGATCGATTGCGCGGCTCTTCGAATGGCTTGAGCCTCTGCGAGGCATGACGCCAGCGGTTTTTCCACATAGATGGATTTTCCAGAGGCTGCCAGTATCAGGAATGGCTCCAGATGGCAGTTTTCCGGCGTCGCAATGGAAACGATTTGAATGCTTGAATCCTTCGCAAGGTCCTCAAGACGTTCGTAAGCGATTCCCCCATACTGCTCACTGAGTTGTTTTGCGCGTGGTTTTTCCAACGTGTAGACGCCACCAATTTCAACCTGGGGCATGCTTTGAAAGGTTCTGAGATGGGTTTCGCCGAAGGCCCCGCCGCCCACAACAGCAACACGGATTTTTGAAGATTTTGTTGATATGGTTGTTGTCATAAGTGTCAGTTTATTGGACATCCAAGCGGGCCCAATCGTAGTCAGTTGCCGGGTTGCCGTCATCCCAGGCCTGCCGGGGTTGGAGTGGCCTGCGCCGCGCCCAAGAAAGCTCATGGCACTCATTCGTTGCCCTTTGAAAATTCTGAACCCGCAGGTTGAAACGAAAGAGGGAATTGTCTCGGCCTAATCTGGCACTGCGAAGTGGGATGCTGAGTGATGCCGACCACTCCTTTGGGTTCTGCCGCCAGTGCGTCCGGAACGGTAGCTGGGCTATCATCAAATACCCATCATCGATTAATGTGGTTTTATTCCCTTGAGCATCGACGGAAAATTGAATGCGTGGGTGTAATCGTCTTGGTTCGATGTCCACGATAACCCTTGGGATCCAGGCATCCAGCGCGCTGGCTGGAGCGTCTGGTGCCATCGCTTCGATGTTTATCACGACGGCATTACGCTGCAACGAGGCTTGGAAACGAACCCTGAGGGGTGAGAATTTGAGCGGGCTTGCTGACCAAGGCGTGGCCCGGAGGGGCTTTCCTGAAATTGGGGAGTTCTGTGTCAGAAAATTGTCGAGGGAGCTCCATGATGGGGATTCCGAAGACCTCTCAAAAACCAAGGGATTCCTGGCTCCCTTTCCGGTGTAATGAGGGAAAAGGGCTTCCTGGTTGATCGCGGACTCCCGGACTTGGGCAAACTCACGAATCAACGGTCCCTTCAACTTTCCAAGTCCGGATCGGATTTGCCCGCTGGAAAATTTGAAACCCTCGGCCTCTGAATGAAAACCAAGGGTTGGTTCGGCCTTGCACAACTCGATCATTTCCAGCCTTCGTGCAATCTCCCGGCTGACGATTGATTCCATTTCATCAAGGAGGTGCAGGGCAGGCGTCCCTGTGGTTTCAGCCAGCTTTTCCCTGATAAGGTAAAAGCGCATGATCTCTGACGCGCTTTCAAACTGGAGGCCTACGGCTCTGGCCACATTCCATTCGAATTGCCGGGATCTCGTGGGGGCCGAAGCCATATAGGCTTCCTGAAGATGACCAAGACCCTCTTTCCATAATGCCGCCATGTGGGCACACAGAGTCACCACCTCCTTGAGTTGGAATTCTGAAGAGAGGCAATCTGCAAGATAATCCCCACTGGCAGGATAGCCGAGTTTCCATGTTGGAGCCAATGGGCGATTGCGGGGGATCAAGTGCAGTGGCCAAACAACACCATCCTGCACTGGACCGTAATATCCGAAGAGGTGGGTTGATGGGTAATTCTCGTAGGAAAGACGGAAGAGCTTCCACGCTTTCACCACAGAGTGCGACTCGTCACCCCAAACGGGTTGGGCCAACTGAAGCAAAAAATCGTCCTCAGTTTTTGGAAGCGGTGAAAATGAGAGCAGCCCAGCCGCTCTGGTCATCAGCGAAGGATAGGTGCCAAAATACCATGACTGCATCACAGCGCTCACCCCCAGTTTGTGCAAAGCCTGATATTTAGAATAAAGCAAACCCGGCACAGGAACAAAAGGTACGGTCGCATTCTCATGCGAACAACCCACCTGGAGTTTTGCAGACATCCTGTTTCCGTTTGCCGTGGCAGCCTGAGCTGTTTCGCGAAAGACCGGGCTTGGTCCAACAACTGACAGCCAATAGTCACAGAGCGGTCGGGGTTTGCCCAACTGTTGGTTTGTTCCTCCACTCTCAAAGTTGTGCTGGAGGATCACACCCTTGGGTATTCGGGTGGCCGACTCAAGGGTGGCTTTTTTTCCCCACATGATGAGTTGGCCATAGGGCCAGGCAATCAGTTCGGCTTTGGGATTGGCACTATTCATTCCGCTCCTCAATCCCTCCAATGTTTCAGAGAGAACATCATGCGGGCTGCGAAGTGAGCACCTGGGACAATTGCAGGCCTCATTGGTGGTGCCGCTTTCCGGAAGGGCGATGGAACTGCACTGGGTGAACCTCTCGCCGACAGGAATCACAATCATCCCTCCAAGATCCGGCACTTTTTTGAAAAGCGTCTTGGACGCTTCCACCAAGTAGGCCTTCCCGAGCTTTGAACTGGTGCAGAAGGCGGCTTGAAAATCGATCACATGACCCCTCAACTCCGGGTGTCTTGCGAGAATTGGGGAGTCGAGAGGCAGGCACTCCGGCTCAATGCAGAACACAAAAACCCGGATGCCGTAGCGTGCACATCGTGTGACGGTTTCCCTGAGTTTGGAAAGTCGACGTTCACTGTCAGGGGCAAATTCTGGAAAAAGTTTTGATGGCACCGAATCCCGGAACTTGATGGTCAGCCAAAGAGCATTCACACCATCGTGTGCCAGCCGATTGAGATAAGCATCCGGATAATAATTGATATCATCCATCAATTCATCGTGATTGCCGGGGGGGCGATTGATGGGACCAAAAAAGCAACGGGACAGCCGGGTCTTGATGCACGCTTTTCGATGGTGCTCTCCTCGCGGTAACCCGGGTCCTCCCCATTTGCACATTTCGGCCTGAATCCATGCCAGCGACCTACGAACCCCTTCAACATCCGCAGCAACAATCTTCACACCCGACTTGCTGACCAGAATTTTGTGCTCCTCCTCTTCCAGAGTGCGATCGAGGATCAGTTCGCTGGGCTGGGCTACGCCATGGAGAAGGTGAAGGGCCTCAAAAAAATTGGCAATATCCTCAAGGGCGCTATCAAGAAGACGCTTTTTATCGGGAAACGATCCCGTGATCTTCAGTCCACCTTCAAACCAGACAACCTCGCTTCCCTGGTCATCCATGGCGCTGGGTGTCAGCTCATGAATAGGCCCCAGAACCGTTTCAATCAAGCGGCGCCCTGCACGCGATCGAAAGCCTTGCGGGGTGAGCGCCGGCGAATGGTCTTTTTTTCTGCGCACGGTCACGGCCTGATGGATCCCGACTCGGTCTCGCGAACGAGAAGAACCCGTTCAAACAAGATCTGCTCCGCAAAATGGGGGGTGTGCGGGGCAAACCAGATAAGCATGCCTGGAGTGAGTGTGTGAACCCCGAGATCCACAAGGCGGTAATCCGAATCGGACACTTGGGAAAAATCCACAGAAAACCGTGCTATGTCTTTCATGCTTGAGTCGTCAAAAACCCCTCCATCCAACGCAATGCCTTTGGGAGAAACGCCACCCCGTTTGTGATACCGGATCCCGGCATAGATCCTCCACTTTTCGTTGGGAACATCCATGTGCGAACCAAGTTGCGCCTGAACAAGCCACGCCTGGGAGTTAGTGCTCATCCTGGCAGCCACTCCGCCGGAGGCCGCCGGATCATCCTCGATAAATGTCAGACTGTCTTCGAAAGCCAGGTTCAACATCGAGGGCTGAAAATCAATGATCAGCTCCCGGGGCAGATTTTTGGCAAAGTCCGGGAGACTGGATTTTGGCGGGTTGGCAGTTTTCCTTAAGTCCTCCAAACCTTCCTCCAAGGAGATGTTTTCGCCCCACATTTGAAGGCCGTAGGCTTTGGCATCTTCGGTGAATTGGACAATCTCGGCGTCCCAATCTGAAGCATATTCTCTTCCGGAATTCTTTGCTTCCAAACGCAAAGCGCGGTCACGCGCAATTTTTGCGATGCGAAGGGAAAGCTCCTCCCGGCGGACCCGGTTCAGGAGTGAGGGCTGATCGGCCACCGCCTCGCGTGCTTGGCGGAAGAGGTCGGTGCCCTGGGTGGCCATGTCCAGATTGATGAAAGAAAAATCCCGATTGTTGGTGTTAAGACCTCGCTTTTGGGCTTCAAAGGTCGTGAGAAGAAGGTCCAGGTATTGCTGGAGAAACGGGGCCGCCGCCCCGTAGTAGCCCGCTAGAAATTCTGAGGTCAGGGCTTTTTGGTCACGAGTGGGATCCCAGAGAAGTTTGCCGGTCAGCCATGCCCGCAACTGCGTGAAATCCCCCACATCTCCCGTGTAGCAATCTCCCTGCACAAACATGCCTTGGACATTGTTGGCCGCAAAAAAGCGATAGTCCTCCGCCATGCTGCGCCAGTTGGGGTGGGGGAACATCGCCTTTTTGAAGTTTGTTGCATAGCTCCAGATAAACAGATGCGGGGCAATTTTGGCCCAATTCCGAATGAGGTCACGGGCTGGCTCGTTCCACTCACTGTCAATCGGATGTCCGTAATCCGCCAGGGCGAGTGCAAGCCTGATCAGCACATTCCTCGCAGGCCGGACAGTGCGCGGGGGTTTTTCGCTGTAGGTGTAGGCCAGAGTCTCCACCCAAAAATCCGGATAGGATTCCCCGATTTCTTTAGCCACCTGATTCACAAAGGTGAGAATCACCCCGGATTGCGAACCTTCACGAGTCGCAAGTTTCTTGCAACTCTCGCAGGTGCAAGGATTGGAATTGTCGTTTTGTGAAATCGAGATGTAACCGGCCGTAGGGTTTTGCCGAATGAGTTCCAAAGCGTTTTTGGTGAGTTCCTTCAGCACCTCGGGATTGGTCAAGCAGAGTTGGGTGTCCTGCCCCTCAGGCAGGGGGGAGTCTTTGGTGCATGGCAGCCCCCCCCGTGTGGGATCGGAAAACCACTCAGGATGTGATCCAAAATAGGTTTGAGGGGGAATCAACTCGCTGAAGGTGTGAGAAAACCCAAGTATTTTGAAATGACCTCCCCACTCTTCGGTCTGTTGTTGGTGGCTGCCATTCTGATGGAGCTTTGTTGCAAACTCGGGATGGTAGCGCATGGCAGTCGAGAAATGCTCGCGATAGGAAAAGGGAGGCACGTAACGCTGATCCTCAACGTTTACCGTCAGGGTTGGCTGATTGGGAATCGTGCTCTCGGTTGGAGTCCACCACCGACAGCCCACCGACTCCTCCAAAAATTGAAACACGGCATACAATGTTCCCCGCGGGCGTCCACCGGCGAGAATGAGCTGACCTTTCGATGTCTTGATGATCATTCCGTCCGTGCCCAGATCTTTCCATTCTGCAGCGGGAATGAGGGACCTCGCTCGCTGACCCGCTCCCACAAAAATCTGCTGTTCCTCGACGGGAACGTCCTTCTCATCACGAAGCACAAAATCTGCGCCGGTGACCTCCTTAAGGAATCTTTGGAGTTGCTCGGCCGCCGTTCGCTCCGCCGGGATCGCATCGGTTGCCAGGCTGATGATATAATTAGCTTTTCCTTCTGTGGCTAATTGCAATTCAGCCGCCAGTGAGCCTGGCATTAACAAACCTGCATTCAACGATAAGAGAAGGAGAAGCCTCCGGAATATTTTGGTCATTGAGAAGGATTTTAAAGTATCAAGGAAAACCGGGGGGCAGTCTTAGGGGGTCAGGATGGAAGAGATTGTGCTGTTGACTTAAAAATCAGGGAAATTCGGAACTCACAAGTTCTTTGCAGGCATCCAACATTCCAGGGAAAAAGAAAAGGCACGGGACTGTTTGGCGCATTGCCAAACATATCCCGTGCCTTTGATGAACGTCTTATTTCAGAAGATTCAAACCACGGCGGGATTTGCGCCGGCCGAGAAATATTCCCAGGCCTGCTGCTCCCAAAAGCCCGATGGTTCCGGGTTCAGGAATGGCGTCTCCTTGGATGTAGTAGACATAGGTTTCACCTGATGGCACCCATGAGCCACCATTGGTCAGGAGGAAAGCACGAGAACCCGCAGTGTCCGGCGCTCCGGCACTAATCGACATTCGGAGCAGGTTGTAATCTTGAGGCTCAGCAAATGCCAAAACATACGCATAGGATTCTCCTGCATCAATCGTGAGAGGAGCATCAAGCGTGAAGGTGAAGTATGTTCCTCCAAGCGCAATGGATGTGGTCGTCTGCATGGTTCCTGACTGGGTCGACATGAATGTCGCGTTGCCAGATTCAGCGATGCTGAGAGCTGGATTCACCACATTGTAGAAGTCGATTGTGAACGCACTTGGGGCTGCGAAATTTTCTCCAATCGTCTGGTTGAGCTTGTGAGTGATCTTTGTCACCGAATAATCCGAATCACCAGGCGTAATAAACGACTGGCTGACGATGCGATTTGTGTCTGCTGTTCTCAACCAGGTCAGGGCATCTTGTGGTACCGGCTCATAAGATGTGATGATATCCGTGGTGGGAACAGTTTCTCCGAACGTGGTGATCACCTGGGAGTGAGCCAATCCGGACGCTGCGACGAGAGCCATTGCAGTCAGAAAGCCCTGAACGGCATGGCATTTGTTTTGTTTTGTTTTCATGGTTTTTGTTTGGTTTTTGGTTTTCTGACGGGTCACTTGACTTAGATTACTGAATGGCAAAAACGAGGCCGGGTTTGTCGGATTGGTTCAGGGCCTTGAGCGTGCCTTGTGTTTGTTCGCTGCGATACCAACTTTGGCCGTTCTGATAGCCGATGTTGTTTTCAAAGATGATGTGATGTGAGGGATCCGCCGTCACAAAGCTAAGCAGGAATGTGTAAATCATTTCCGGGGAAACCGGCACTTTCTGCGGAAGTTTGAGGGCGAGATAGAGATGGTTGTCGTCCGGCGAGATGTCAAGGGTACCCCTTCCTTCAAAGACCAATACTCCAGAATCCGGTAAATCGCCCAGCGCGTTGGTTTCAAAAACCTCCAGTTTGAATTCTGTGCCTGCCGGGATTCCTGCAGGGACTTTTTGAATTCGAAGTGTGATCGTGTCGAAAGACCCGTCACTTGGGGCGCGGAAAGACATTCCAATGTCTCTCCACTCCTCATCGATGCGGATCCAACCCCATCCGTCGGTGTAATCGGCTCCACCAAAGGAAACCATCACACCTGCAGAGGGCATGTCCTGAATCAGCTCGGTCGTCACCGAATCCGTCTCGCCCCATGAGTCAGCGAGGCATGCCACGGCAAGCAACCCAGGCAAAAACACCCGAAGAGCAGAAAAGGTTGGTGTCGGCATCTTCATCTTTGCGGGGAATGGTGTGCTCCGGCTCTCCCGAATTTAGGTTTGGGGGTTTCAGACGCCCATCCGCCGGTGATAACATGCAGAGGTATATTTGTTTCCCCCACCAGGCGGCTCATGAGAACGGAGATCAACTTGCCTGCCAATTCCGGAGTGGAAAGACTGAATCGCACCGCCTCAACGCCATAGTGGTGATCAATATTCTCATTTGCGAGTGTGACAAGCTGCATGTCTTCTGGAATCCGAATTCCCGCTTTGATCAAAGCAATAGCTACCCCACGGGTTGCGATGTCATCAGAAACAATCAGAGCGTCGGGGTGTTTGCCATCCTTGCTCCATTCCAAGGCCAGCTCACAAATCTTATCATGGGCCAACACATCAATATTGTGTTCCATTCCGTCAATTTGAACGATCTCCGGCATGGGAACTTTTTTGCTTTTTGCCACGACTTTCATCCCCACGAGATCTCTTGGGGAACTTGTCAGGGTCCGCAGATAGAGGATGTTTTTGCATTTGTTTCCCAGCGCAAATTCAAAGGTCTGCTTTCCAAAGTTGAAACAATCAATGATGACGTCCCGCTTCGCTTCGCCATGGGTGGCTTTCGGCACTTGCTTCATCGGCTGGAGCGTGTTCCATCGGGAATCGGTGAGGCTGACCTGAATCAGGCCCTCAAAGGGGTTGTTTCGGGCGTCCCTGAGCAATTGTTGGTAAGGGATGCATCGCTCCGGGTTCTCCGCATCGAATCGGTTAAATCCGTCATAACTGCGACAGGTGTATTGCGTTTCGATCAGTTCCGCCTCCAAGGCTCCAAGAAGAGCCCGGTAGAAGTGCGCACTTTCATCCACCAAACTCGGACCGAAGAGAATTCCAATGATGGGATCCGAGTGGGTGGCATTCACGTAGGTGCCGCTTCCCAGTTCGCGACGAACCAGACCTTTTCGAACCAGAATATCAATGCCCTGACGAACAGTGAGATGACTGGCATCCAGCAATTTTGCCAGAGCCCGCTCCGATGGGAGCTTGTCTCCTATGCCGTAACGCCCCGCCTCAATGTCTCGTTGAAGCATGTTGGCGACCGCCAGGTAGCGGTAGCCGGATGGCTCGGGTTGATTTTTATGTGGGTCCATTTTCCAAAAGTGCTATGTAGCGATATCTAGCGATAATCGTGCCAAGTCAAACTTAAAATATGCGTATTTTGATGATATCATCCTTCATGGGCTTTTTGAGGATGAAGCATGGAATCACTGTCAATCTGGTCCTGATCCCTTGTGGGTCCGGATTTCTTCATCGGTTCGATAGACGCCGAGGTCATCGAGATAGGCTTGTTCGGATGGGGAGAAGCCCTTTAAGTGGACGGAGAGTCGGATGATGGAAGGTTCCGAGGAGAGTTGTTCCAAAACGAAAGGAACAATGACCTCATTCCACTGGCCCGGGTGAAGGTTCGCCGAGGCGGAGGGAAGGATGAGGCCCATTTGAGAGCCTTTGTCATCGAGAACGGTCACCGAAAGCGTCACAGAACCATTGGGGGTGGTCTCGGGAACATAGGCACTGAGCTTGGCATAATAAGACCCCGTGCGATAAGGAATTTCTTGCGAGAGCAACGTGTCCTCCGCGTTTGTCACAAGAAGGCTGGCTTCTCCGTGCTTTTTTAGCTGGGAGCTGATTTCAAATGGCCCGGGATTCCAGTTCTCTAGGCTTTCTTCAAATGACGGGTTTTTCAGCAACTGTTCGTGCTCACCTCTTCCTGCCGCAAGGATCGCCTTTGCGGTTTGTGGGGATTTGTGTGTCATGGCAACCTTATTGCCATCCGAGGTGTAGCGATATGAGGGAGCCTGTTTTATATCATCCGTGCTCGCGGCGAGTGTCTCAAGAAATGTCAGAACTTGGTCGCTCCGCCCCACCCAGGGCAATAAAGGCCAGAGGGATGCGCACCCCCAATCGTCACCACTTGAGAGGGTGGCGGTGAATCGAAAGATCGAGTGGCCGTGCAGGGGGTCGTCATGCAGTGCCCCCATCAGCCGGATACGATTCTTGGCCGCCTCAATGGCTATCTTACACTGGTCCACATAGGCCAAAACATCGTCAGGGGTCTGAAGGTCGGCGGTTTGCCAGAGGGTGTCACCTTTGCGCGCGACAATGGAGGCCCGATAGACTTTCCACATGTCCTGGAGAGCCTTCACGCGTGCTTTTCTCCGCGGGGAATCTGCCAGCTCCAGGGCCTCGGCCAAAAGTCGATCTGAGCTATCGATCGTGGATTGGGGAATATCGTTCAAATAATTTGTTGAGAAATAGTCGAGCCAGAGGCTTTGTGGAGTGTACCACGATGAGGAGAAAACATCCTCTCCCCAGAATTTTTCCCAGATGGCGAAGTATTCTTTGAGTTTGGGGGCTGCGACTGGCCCGACCGCGGACGTGTACCAATCGTCTAATAACGCATCAACATCCTGATGCGGATTCCACAGGAGTTTTGTGAGCGCCCAAGCGTTTGGGCCTTCACCCCAGTTGGGGATCAATTCCGCATAATAATGCTTCACGTTGTGATTCGCACCCCAAGTTAATGCTTCTTTCTCGGCCCGAGGAAAAAAACGGGGAGCCAGGTAAACGCTGCCATACACATAGTCATACCACCCCAGCTCGGGGCTGTATTTTTCCCATGCGAGTGTCAATGATTGCATCATGGAACGAAACTCCGGGTCATTCCACCTTGTGAGTTCGTAGGTGAGAAACGGAACAATCGCGGGATGGACCTCATGCTTTTTGGGTGGTTCCAAAACCTCCAAATACGCCAAAAGACCGAAGCGTTTGTCGGGTTTTTTCTCCAGCACCTTGGCGACCACTTCGTTGACCCAAGGGTAGTAGTCATCAGAGACGTCTTCGAAACCGACCATGTTCCGGGTTCCGCTTCGCCGGGCTCGGGATTCTGGAGACTCGTCGAATCGATGACTGTCATTGATGCCAAAAGAGTAGCTGGTCTTATCGGGGTTCTTTTCAAAGTGAGTGATGATTTCGTCAGCGGCAACTTCCACGAGACCGGGGGCCGAGAAATTCGGCTGCCATTGGAAATAATCATCGTTGGGAGGAATCAGGCGTTCACCATCAAGGATGGGGAAAAACTCGGGATTGGTGACACCAAACCGACTGGGAGGAATTAATTCCTTGAGATTATGATGGAACTCCACATGGGCCCGTAATTTGTTTCTGCGGCCCCATGTGTCATTTTGTGCATACCATAGAGGGGCGGAGGCTCTTGCGGGGTCCCCCTCCTCGCGTTGAGGTTCGATGGGAAAAAACTCGCGAGAGAGAAACGTGGGATCTTGCCGGACCTGTCCTTCTGGGAGTGAAACAGTCTTGGTCTCAGGAATTTCCGTAAAAAGATCTGTGGGTGCCAACCAGCGAATGTTCAAAAATCGCTCCAAAAACTCGTAAACCCCAAACTCGGTTCCCCACTCGGATTTTCCAGAAATGACATAAGTCTTCGGATCTGCGCGTGACAAGATATAGCCATCCTCAGCCAAGTCATCAGGAATCATTTTATGATTCTGGACATAAAGTGTTTGTCCGATGTGGATTTCAACCCCTTTTCCATGTGCGGTAGAAATTGGCAGCGTCGCACCCGTTGATAATTTGATGTATTGGCTAAGTAATTCAGCCGATCTGACATTATGAGGCGCTGCATTTTCTGGAACAACAATGGTCGCTGTGGGCTTTTGATCGCGAACGATGGTTGGCTCTTCAGCGCAGGCGGAGAAATTTAGCAAAATGCTGAGAGCAAGTGTCCCGAAACGAATCAGTGTGAAGGATGCCATTTTAAGGGATGTGGATAATGTCATGAGATGTGCCGAATTTTAGATTAACTCGCTTAGGTGCCGGGCTTGGGGATTCAGGGTGATATGCTCATCAATTTGAACAGGAAGACCCGAGACTATCGAAAGATTGCCGGCAGCCCCTATTATAACCGACGCTGCGCCTTGTTCGTGGCCGGCGTTCCGTTTCAAGGGATCCGCAGGGGGGTTGAGAGAGTAGATTTGTTCTTGAATCAAGGGATCACCCCCTCCGTGAGAACCTTCTCCCACAGGGATGGGGATTATTACCGGGTCGGAGAACAGCTTTTGTAAACGAAGATGTGAGGTGATGTCTTCGTCGCGAAAGACTTTTGGCTCTTTGTCACCCGTGATGATGTGGGAGGCGTGGGTCTCGGTGTACTCAATGCGGCCGGCATCCCCGGAGATCGCAACACGGAATCCTTCGTAGGGACAAAAGGCGTTCAGCGAATAGGTGACCATGGTTCCTGTGCGGTATTTGATTAACAGGCTCATGGAGTCCTCAATGGTGATGCCATCCCGGAAAACATTTTGGTCCCGGATGTAACCGCTGTCCTTCTCTGCCGCGAGGTAAAGCGCCTGTAATGCGGCATCCTCATCAAGAGCCAATCGGAAAGGATCCTTTTTTGCGTTTTCGGAACCCGTGTAGCGCTCATACTCGGTCCACGTCTTTTGGCCGCGGCTGAGAGCATTTTGTTTTCCATAAAAAACCAAATCACCCATGGCAAAGACGGTGGACGGAATTGCATCGATCCACCAGTTGATCAGGTCAAAGTGATGGGTCGCTTTGTGTACGAGGAGGCCCCCGGAAAATTCTTTTTGACTATGCCAGCGCCTAAAATAATCGGCTCCATGCGAAGTGTTGAGGAGGTATTCAAAATCGACATGTCGAACGCGTCCGATTTCGCCCTTGTCCACCAGCTCCCGCACTTTGCTTGCTCCCGGTGACCAGCGATAGTTAAACGCTGTACGCACGTGGTGTCCTGTACGTTGGACGGCGGCCAAAATATCACGGCATTTTTCTGCGTCCGTGGTCAGGGGCTTCTCCGAGATGACATCCGCCCCGGCTTCGAGGCTTTCAATGATGTATTGATGATGCAGATAATCCGGAGTGCAAACGATCACGACATCTGGTTTTTGTTCTGCAAGCATCATCGTAAAATCTTCATAGATTGGGATCTCCGGCACCCCGTAGTCCCGCATGAGTCGCTGTTGATGGTAGGTGCGCCGGGTGAGGCTGGGATCGCACAAACCCACAAGCTCGGACGTCTCCCGGTACGTGTCTGCAATGGGATCAATATACATGGGAATGCGGCCACCCGTTCCCACGGCGGCATATTTGCGTTTTTTCATAGTTTAAAAAGAGAATTCATGGATCTGATTTCGTGATGAAGGGCGTTTCAGACGGTGAGGAGGCTGACCGATCCGCAGAAGCCCGAGGGGCGCCCCAGGCCCTGCAGGTAGTTTGCGGGAGACGTTGAGCATCGCACCTCAATGGTGTTTTTTCCGGTTTTCCAAAGATCAGCATCCACCTCCAAAAAATGGGGTGGCTGCCAAAGAATTCCTGCTGATTGGCCATTAATAAAGATCTCTGCTGACTCGTGGAGTTCCTCAAACCTTATTGCCAGGCGGGTGGGCACCTCCAGGAGTTTGACATCGCGTCCGTAGGAAACCAAACCTCCGTAATAAGGGTGGCCGAGCTGCTGAAAAGTCGCGGGGGCTCCGATCTCATAAGCCTTGGGACGTTGGGATAACAGGGCCGGGCCTCTTCCTTGGGGAAGGTCAATGGAAAAATCCCCAAACAAACGCAGGCCGTCAAATGGCAGGCCTTTCTCCAATGGCCAGTTGGCGGGCAGTGTTTGTTCCATGATGAGAACATTGGATCCCTCCTGAAGCAGCCCCTCGACCGCAGCCTCTTGATTGCAGGGGTCGTAGCGGTGCGTCCGTCGAAAATCTCGGATTTCTGTTCCATTTAAAAAGAACCGAAAGTTCCTGGAAATCTCGGAGTCTGCCGGGGGACCGAGCTGGCTGTCGCGCACAAGGGCGAGATTTCCCCGGTAGCCCCGATTTTGGAAAATTGTCCAAAATGATGTCACCCGCCCGGGCACACAGGCGTCGGATGACATGGATCCCACCAAATCCACCAAGCTCCCAAACACAAAATTTTCGTTTGTGGGCAAGCTCGTCCCGGACGTTGTCATCATTCGAAACTCGGAGAGCAAGAGGCAGTTATCTGAGAGGGGGCGGACCTTCCATTCCGAGGAAAGGTCTTTGAGTTGCCGCCAATCGCCGGGAACTCGATGGAGGGACTTGCCTTTGGGGTGCCGCATCTGCTGGATCAAAATGGCTCGCCCCGGCTCGATCTCCAGCATTAATGGCTCAGAAATTGGTGCTGCCTGCCCGCTCTGTGCATCATAAATCTCATAGGGTCCCTCAAAATCCACGGTGATCTCTCCATGAAACATTTTTGTGTCATTGTTTGTGAGGAAAAGGCTGATGCCTTGCGGTGTGGACCTTTTGTGTCCGATCAGGCGGCCGTTTGCATTGAAGATTGGTGAGCAGATTGCAGACAGGTCTCGAGTCAAATGAGCGAGGGTCGTTCTTTGGTTGGGAATCCACTCCTTTTCGCCCAAGATACCAATGGTTTTATCCATACCAACCACGGCAAGACCCTGCTTTGCAAATGTTGAAATGCAGGCCGCTGGCCCGGTGCTAAGCCTGCGTCCGGGCAGCAGCAATACGGAGTATTCTTCTTCTTGAACGTGCAGTTTGCCGTCTTGCACTTTCCCAGCACTCAAGGCGTCGGCGTCAACAAAATCAAAATCCAGGCCGGCCACGAGCAACTGATCAACAACGTTTGCCAGGCGATCCCGCAAGCGCTCAGATTCAATCACCGCAGAATCCGACAAGGTATGGTGTTCTGCGACTGATGGCGAGAGAGCCATAAAATCCTCGGCGGGGTAATAGACGGCGATCGGTGCCACATGATGGCCGGCCGTCAATTCCCGCGAAAGATTTTCGACATACGCCGACAACGCGGCAAAATGCTCCCAATACGAAGCCTGAAAAAATTGAGACGGGGGGGCTTCCTTTTTTCTCGGTCCATCAATGGAGTAAAACTGTCCATGGATGGTCAGCATGTTGACGCCGAGGGCATAGAGCCAGTTAATGGTTTGGCCCATCCAGGATGTGTTCTGTACCCAGTCAACCACGGCAAAGGCCTCACAAAGCACATCGGTTTTGCCACGGGTGTGGGCCGCAGAGCTGGCGAGCTTTTGCCCCACGTGAAGCAGGGGGTGGTTTTTGTCCCCAATCTGAGACCCAATAAAGTCCGCGCCGGGAATGGTCATTCCGCCAATCCAGCTCATCAAGCCCGGTGTGTACACCGCCTGGGCGATTGGATCTTCCTCCGGGCTGATATGACCCACAAACGCCAATCCCGCGCGGTTGCAGAAGGTCTCAATTTGATCGATATAGGCCGTCTTAAATGCCCGGGAGATCGCTTCCCGATAGGCCCATCGCATGAAGGCTGATAAGTCATCGACGTCAGCCACCAAGTGCGGCAGACAATCTTGAAGGCGGTGGCCGGTCAGCGAGAGAAACAGGGGCCGCAGGCTCTCTGACCAGGGAAAATCCCCAACCGCCCTTGGTTCATCGGTAAAAATTCCCGGGATGCTTTTCCCGAATTCATGACCATGGCGCCGCAAATAGTCTTCATGGGTGGATTCAATAAAATACTGAACAGCTTTGGGGTTGAGCAAATCTGCGTATTCTCCCCAAGGTTGGTGTTTGGCATATTCCCTCGTGAAGGCGATCAGGAATCCTCCGCGCTCAGCCACGTCCAATGAGATTCGAAAATGCTGATTGAGCGTGTAGGCTCTCCAATGGGGTGTCCCGGATGCCGTGTGGGGTGGGTAGTAGCTGAAATGCTGAAGCTGAATGCCCTCCCAATCCGTGCGTACCAAACCAGCATGCTTTTCGATGGGGGTGATCTTATGATTTTGAACCAAATAAGCACCGATAAGCTGGCCTTGTGGAAGATCAAGAACCTGACGTCCATGCTGTTGGATGGGCATGATCGTGGGATGAAGATACGAAGCGCGCACCTCCGGATGGTCCAGCGTGACCCGCCCGCCTGCCATACCGGAAGGATAAGGATCTTCATCGTAGAGCCAAGCCTCGAGTCCGATCTTCTTTGCATGACGGATACAAAAATCAAGGGCATGGAACCAATCCTCCGATCCGTATGGAGTCAGGAGGCCGGCCCGCGGATGAAGAAAAAATCCTGAGAAGCCGCGGTTTTTAAATTCTTCAATCTGGAAAGCCAGTTCCGCTTCCACCAGGAGGTGGTTCAGAAACCAGAATGCCAGCGGTCCATGGTGGCGTCGTTGATAGCGGGAGCGCCCGATGGTTTGGGACATGCGTTTGTCAGGCGCCATTTATGAATAGGAGGAGAGATTCCAACGGTCGAATGAAGCTGAGGTGCGAGAGGGCCAAGCTCTACAGTGATGGAGAGTCTTCTAATACCATGGGAAGCTGTCCTCCGGCGAAAGTTGCTCATAATTGATCACGCTGAAGTCGCCGCCGGGGAGAACGGGAAGACGTCCCTTGAAGAACTCCGCATGTCCGTCATAAAAAACCAAATTCATCCCATTCCCCTCCTCGGGGGTTCTTCCTTTCTTCGGGTGTGGATAGACCAGATTTTCTCCATCGGGATAAGCCACAAAAAAGGAAGACTCGGCAAGGAGGAATGTGCGACTGGGTTTTGCGATCCGTGCAAGCGTGGGCCAGGCTCCGGCCGCGGTATTGACGCGATTAAAAAATCCGGGGTGTTGGTTGGCTGTGAAATGAAGGGCATGCCGGCCGCCGACCCAATAAGGCGAGGGAGGATTCTCCCGGGCGGGGCAGGCCATGATGCTTCGCATGGACCAGACGGTGGCCTGGTTCAGGCCAGCGGTGGCATGCGGGCTGCCAGGCAGATATCCCTTCTCATCCAACTCTTCATACCATGCCTCATCGTTCATGTTCGCATTGTTGCCGGAAACTGCCGGCAGGATGCGATTATCATTCTCCGCACTGTATTGTGAGATGATGCCTGCCATTTCTTTCATATGGGCCAAACAGGACGCCTGCCTGGCCTTCTCCTGCATGGAGTTTGTCATCGGAATAAGCAGCGCAGCGAGGATGGCAATGATGGCAACGACGACCAGCAGCTCAATGAGAGTGACGGCCTGTGTGGACGGGTTTCTTTTTCTTCTCCAATGGATTTTTTGTTTGTGGTTCATGATTTCCCTTTCATTTCAGCGTTTGTTGATTTGATTCCCTGCGGTTTCTTTTTGTCAGGATTGTCTCAAATGACCTGACCGGCCTGAAAATTAAACTGCTCGATATTCCGCAGCTTCTGCTCGAGGTCCTCCTTGGTATAGAGGTGTTTTTGGGCTTCTTCGGAATATGGGATTTCAGGATACGTTCCGACGATCTGAGACATCGCACGAATGCGTGGCTTTTCTTGTTCGAGGAGGTCAAGAATGGTGGCCCGGAGAGCGGATTTTTCCTCCGTTCCATCAAAATAAGCCAGGGTGGCCAAACGAAAGTTCACGAAGCCAATGGTGGAAAGAAAGTGGATTATGATCGTTCGGGAGATATGGAAATCTTTACTGCCCGGTTCTGTAGACAGCCGATCGAAGTCAGGAATGGCGTCGTAAGGGTCCTCAACACCGAAGGATTCCGCAAGGAGTTTGATGCCCTTGCCCCACCCGGCTGTGAGCTTCCCGAGAAGCTCAGTGATTGCTTGTGGAGTGAAGTGTCCGCACCAGTCTGAAAGCTTGGTGCCCCGACGACCGGATTCAGCTTTGAAATACCACGGCATGGGAATTTCTTCCGGGGTGAAGACCCACTCAAACCCGGTCCCATGCATGTGAGGGCCGTAGTAAATGAGAAATAAATCAAAAGGAAAATACTCAAAGGCCTGGTCGAACAGGGACCATGCCCGATAAGCGGCATCGGCACGGGATGGCCCATACACCTGGGTGGCGATGCTTTGAACTTCCGACTCAATATTGAGCCTTGTGAAACCATCATCCCGCAACACCCTGCTGCCAAGTTGGGCCATCCACGTTTGGGCGTTTCCCCCATAATTCCAACATCCCATCAGTCCTCCGATGCCATAATCACGCACAGAGATCATTTTTTTTGCCAAACGAAATGGCAGCGGCAAATAGGGAACAACCAGAAACTCATGGGTCACATTCACCATGATTTTTGCCCAGAACTCCCGCCCGGTTTTTTTTGTCACTGCGGCGGTCTCGATAAACAAAGGCGAGGGCCCCAGATAACTGAAACTGTATTCATCCACGATCATGTCATGGCCATCCACGCTTTTGCTCCCGCCGCGCTGCATGTCACAAAGAAGGATCACATCGCTGGGAAGCCCTGAGATGATTTGTTTCTGCGGCGATTCCTCATACATGCCCCAACTCCAGTTCCACGCGACAATCTTGGCTGCATTGCTGGCCGAGCGGATACCCTGATGGATTTTTGCAATCACGTCAGTTACGGTTTCCATTGCGGTCACCTCCCTGCATCTCGGGCACTGCACCGCCCGATGCTTAAAGTCCTCGTTCAGCAGATTTTTAACGTCCACATTGGAATAGCAATGACTCAAAATCTCGGAGGCCGTGATCATGATCACTCCCGCCAAATCGGGGCATTGAAGAAACAGTTGGCGAAACCCTCCCGTGAGGTAGGGCTCTGCGAAGGCTGACTGTGTGCAGAAAGCAAAAGCCGGCTCGAAGGTGGCCGCCTGCGGATTTTCAGAGAAGGGGTTAAACGGGCCTTTCAGTTCCGGGTATTTTTCAAAAATGGGATCCTCTTTGAGAAAACCTTTGGGTTCGTTGATGTAGAGATAAATTCCGACACCGGATTCTTGCCCTGCCGCAACGATGCGATTTAGGGCGTCTCTTCGCTGGGCGTTTTGATTGTTCCAATGGGGGGCCTCCGCAAACTCCACCAGATCCCGCAATTGCCCGCGGATCCAAATGGACGTGTAACCGCCTTCTTTGATTGTGCGGAAGTAGGCCTCATCAAATTTGTTTGCCTCCAACAAGATTTCATCCCCGTAAAAGTCAGTCCGGCAGTTTCTTAGGATCAGCTCCCGGGATGTGGATTTCATGCTCACTTGATGGGACGTGAAATGGGATCCTGGCAGACCAAGGGAGGCGTCACCGAAAGTTTGCAGTGAGGGAGGATAACAGGCGAATCAATCATCAATGGCGTAGTGCTATATAGCGCTATTAAGCTTCTAGTGTGCCAAGTCAATAAATAAATCTGAAATTCTGAGCCTTCTACTCGAAATTGCTTTCTGTCATCCGCTCCGTGGCATTGTTCTCCATTCGGATATTGCGGAAAGCACGTCCATGCGGTTCAGCGGGATTCCAAGGAGCGACGCGGCGAACGCCCGAACGATCATAACCGTGACTGGTTCCAGAATCCGAAAAGCGATTGTTTGTGATGGTGATGTCGAAAGGGAAGGGCCCTTCTCCATGTCCGTAGCTTTCGCTGCTGGAGAGACCACATTCCAAGGAGACGGGAGCTCCACTCAAACGTTTAAATGTATTGCCAGAAACGACTCCCGGTCCGGTTTGCAACCGGCACCCCAAACCACGGAGCGGACCGAAGGAATTATTGATGACTTCAAAGTTTTGCCCGCTTCGGCTGAGATTGACCGCTTGGTTGGCGGCAAATTCAGGCGGGAGGATGTCAGCATGAAAGTGATGGCCTTCCACTTCGGTGACCGTGATCAATTTTGCGTGCTGGGCTTGCCCTGCTGTGTAAATCCAGAGTTGATCTCCAGGCTGAAGAACGGGTTCCCCTTCAACCCGATACTGCCCGGATCCCAGCACTTCCATGGGGAAGGGTTTGGCGTAGATATTCATCCCGTCATCACCCAGTCCCTCAAAGTGGCAATCGTGCACATATGGGCCGGAGACGCCGCCCTGATAGTGGATCCCATCTCCTGGAGAAACCATCAGCTGCCCTTCCGAGCGCTTCAATCGAACCTTGTCCAATTCCAGGCGATCACATCCATAGGCCTCAATCAGCATGCCGCGCGAGGCATGGATTGTCAGATTTCTGAGCACAGGATGAACGGCATTGGAGAAGCAAAACAGGGCTTCACCGGGTTTCCGACAAGCAATCGCCACACGCTGGCCATCGAAAAACGCAGGGAGATCCACGCCCGCGACCTCGGTGCTTACCTGCAAAGTCCCGTCTTCGAGAGGACGCAGATCTGTGGCCATATAGTAATCAGGAAACCCCTCAAGGGGTTGCCCATGCTCATTCAGCACAATCCCCAGCAGCGAGCAGCGTTGTGCCGAGAAGGCGTCGGGACGAAACGGAGGAGAGGCCGGATCGAGTTCCAAAATGAATGTGGCCTTGGTGCCGTCTGAAACTTTGATGTCCTTCGCAATCCCTTGCACCCAATCCCTGGCTGAGTTCGCAAAATCGATGGTCAGATCCTCCATCACAAAGCTTTTTGCGCCATAAGCCGCCAAGATTTTCCTGTGGAAGCCCAGGGAATTAGGCGTGTTATCCCTGACAATCAGCCGAGTTGCTGCTCCTGCCCCCTTAATCTTGAGGCCGTCCGTGCCATGGATGGATAGGAGATACTTTTCATCCTCAGGCACAGCATCCAGATAATAATCTCCAGCTGCCAACACCACCTCTCCGCCAGCGCTCTGCATCCTTCCGGCCACGTCGGTGATGGCTGATCGAATTAATCCGGTGGCGCTTTCCTGTGCAGGGGGTGGAGAGATCTTCTTGCGCACGATCTCGCTTTGAGCCGTCACCGAACTCGCGTAGCAACTGACGACGGCGAGTGCCAGAATGAACTCGCACGATGAAAGGCATTTGGCTTTTTTAAGCACGATCTCATTGAGATCTAGCACGGCCTTTTAAAGCGTGGAAGGAATTTGCAGGCCTGGCGTGCTCAGTGCGGCTTCGATTTTTACGAATCCAGGGCACCGATTGCTACGCGTGGGTTTTTGCAGGTGAGGGCATGAATTCTTGACGTGCTCAAGCCAAGGTGGTGGGAAAGGTTTTTGGTGGCCTGCTGCATGGACATGGCGGAGCCGATCAGGTGGGAGCCATCGGGAGCCCAGGCGGCGAGATCTTCTTTGACAAGAACCGTCCAGCGACTGATTTGGTGGGTGCCCGGTCCCAGCCCGGCAGCCGCCATGGCGTCCGTGGTGACCAAGGCCTTTTCTCCCGCGATTTCGAGATAGTTGTGCAGGGCAGGCAGTGGGACGTGAACACCGTCCGCTATGAAGCCCAGCCAGAGGTGCTTGCGCAGAAAAAGGGCGCGCTGAATGATGTTGTCATGACGGGGCAACAGCATCGGACATCCATTGCCGAGGTGAGTCATCATTGTCAAACCGGCCTCAATGGAAGCGCGGAGCCCATCCATGCTGGCATCCGTGTGTCCAGCCGAGACAACAACACCTGCTTTTTTTAGGATTCGGGTGACCCGGCCTCCCGGATCCTGCTCCGGTGCCAGGGTGAAGATTCGGATCAGGCCTGCGCCCGCCTCCAACAGTCGCCCGGCAAGGGCCTCATCGGCGGGACGGATGGCATCCGTTGGATGAGCGCCGCGGTAACCATCCTTGGGGCTGATAAATGGACCTTCCACATGAAGGCCAGCGATCACGGATTTTGCCAGGGGATCAGCCTCCCGGAGCATGACAAGTCGCCCCAGACGTTTGATCATTTTTTCAGCATCTTCCGTGATGATGGTCGCGAGGATGCCATCCACTGCATCGGCCTGGAGTTTTCTGCAGCAACGGTGGAGGTCCTCGGCGCTGAGGTTGTCTTGATTAAAGTCGACGCCGCCATAGCCGTTGACCTGAATGTCGAAAAACCCCATATCCGGAACAATCAGTGTGCTGATTGCCGAAGCAGCGAGGCCGAGGCCGGATCAAGAAAGATGTGGGTGTTTGGGTGTTGTTGCAGGATTGAGGAAGGGATCTGATTTGTCACCGGGCCTTCAAGGCTGTCCCGCACCGCCTGTGCTTTTCGCTCATCGGGGGCGGTGATGAGGATATGGCGGGATTTCAGTATTTGCTGAATCGACATCGAGATGGCTTGGCTTGGCACCTTGTCCAAGGAATCGAACCAGCCCTCGCCGTACTGTTGTTTTCGACAGGCCTCGTCGAGATTCACGACGAGATATGGGGCTTCCGTGTCGAAATCTGCCGGCGGATCGTTAAAAGCCAGGTGGGAGTTCTCACCGATCCCTGCAAAACAAATGTCGATGGGGTGCTGCGTGATCAATCGGCCCAGTCGCTCGCATTCAAGGGTGGGGTCATTGTCACCAGCCACATAGTGGAAGGCACGGACCGGCGCCGGAAGTTTGCTGTGAAAACGCTCCCAGAGGTATTTGCGAAAGGAGGCCGGGTGGGTGACCGGCAGTCCAACATATTCGTCGAGGTGAAAGAGGGTCACCTTGTCCCAAGCGATACCGGTTTCCTCCAGCAAAGCCTCCAGCATTTCAAATTGGGAGGCCCCGGTGGCCACAATGATGTTGGCTTCGCCGCGTTGGGCAAGTGTCTCGCGGAGAAGGTTGGCACCCAGGGCCGCCGCCGCCTGGCCATTCGTTTTCCGGCAGGGAGAAATTAAGATTTGCATAAATGATGTTACCAAACATCATTTTCGGTGATGACTAAGAACTGTCAAACCCAAACCCAAAAATCTTTTTGCCATCTGGTCCCTGGCTGGTAGTTCCATGGCGATGAAGCGGCCCACTCTATCTGACGTTGCGCTGGCAGTCGGGGTTTCTCGTTCTGCGGCCGCACGGGTCCTTTTGGGCACTGGGGGAGACCATGTTCGCGTCTCGCCCCGCACGCGCGAGCGCATCGAAGCGGCGGCCCAGCGTCTGCACTACGCACCGAATCGGTTGGCCCAGCAATTGCGGGGGGTTTCCAGCAAAACGATTGGTGTGATCTTGGATTCCGAGAACATCCCTGTGATGAGTCAGCGTTTGTTTGCCTTGGAGGCGGCGGCGAACCAGCGGGGTTATCGGTTGATCGTGGGGCAGACCCATGGTCAGACAGATACGCTTCAAGAATATGTGGGAGATTTTGCCGGGCGGGGTGTGGAGGCGATTCTGTGCCTTTTTGATCTGGCACCCGGTCGGGATGAGCGGGCGAAGATGTGTTTTAAAACCTTTCGGAAAATCGTGTTTCATGGACGTCCGGCGTGGAAAGGGGGGTACGGGGTGCGGGTTGACACGGGTGAGGCAATTAAAAGCTGTGTTGATCATTTGATGGCGCAGGGAAAAAAGAGGCTGGCTATCTCCTTGTGGAATGGGGCAAACGATGAGCTCATGGAAGTCCGTCGGACCGCATTTGACGAAATGCTGGCCAGTCATGGCAGGAAGGGAATGGTGTGGGATGCGGCTGCGGCGGGCAATCACCCCTCGGTGGAGCTTCTTGATCGTGCGATTGACGGCATGATCCAACGCGGGCGCGCTGATGCGATCATCGCCTCCAATGACATCTGGGCCACGCGGTTTATTCTACAGTTGCAGAAAATCGGCCTGCGAATCCCCGAGGATGTGGCCGTGATCGGATATGACAACCTGGACATCGCGCAGGTCGTTTCACCGTCATTAACCACCATTGACCAATGTCATGACGACTATGCGACGGCAGCACTGGATCTTCTGCTTAAGGTCGCCGCAGGGGGAAGGATCGCGCTTGCGGACCGCGTTCGCACCATCAAACCGAACCTCATCATTCGTGAATCCACGTGACTTGCTTTGCAGGGTTTGGATGCTGCCCCTACAGGGCAGACTAGGCTTTTCATCCAACACCCAGGGCGGCGCAGGCGCTTGCCTTGGGCTATGGGATTTAACCCCCTTGGGGTTTATGTTTCCGTTACTTACACTGTGAAGGCTACAGCTTGAAGATGGCATCCATGGCGCGGGCGGTGTTGGAGATGAGGACTTCGGGTGCGTGTTTGTAGAAGGGCACGGGGGGGATCATTTCGGCGGTGATCCAACCGTCATATCCAGCCTTTCTCAACGCGGCCATCACAGCTGGCCAATCAACATCGCCGGAGAGGAGGTCGCAGAACCCGTCAACGGTTGCGACATTGCGGCGGTAGTCCTTGAAGTGAACCCGCTTGATGCGTGAACCCAGGATCTCGATCCAGTGCTCCGGGTACCCGAAGGCCAGCGTGTTTGCCACATCGAAATAGACACCGACATGCGGGCTATTGAACTGATCCACAAACCCGCGCATTTCGAGAGGGCTCAAGAGAAATTTGTTCCAAACATTTTCAACGCCGATGGTCACACCCGCTTTTTCGGCGGCCGGAAGCGCGGTTTTTATAAAATCGGTCGCACGTTCATAGGCAAGATCGTAGCGCACCGTTTCAGCACCAGGAATGAAGTCCACACCAACAGCACCGGGCACAGCCAGGATCGTGTCAATGCCCAGCATTTTCGCCGCTTCGATCTGGCGGTTCAGGATTGTTGCTGCTTTCTCCCGCACGGCAGGATCTGCGCTGGCGGTATTGGCTCCCCAATAAAGAAAGGACATCAACCCGCTGAGTTCCAGCCCGTGCTTCTCCGCCAGAGTGCGGAAGGCGATCAGTTCCTCAGGCGTGCTGGTCATATTCACCGCCCCGTCCTCGCTCAAGTCGATCTCAAAGCCGGTAAACCCGGCGTCTTTCGCGAGGAGAAATTTTTCTTCGATGTTCCAGTTTCCGTAGAAACAACAAATGCCGACTGATTTTTTCATGATGGTGATGGGTGATAAGTTTTGGAGTGCGTGGGTTTAAAGGCTGATCTTGCGTCCTGTGGTGGCGGATTGGATTTCGGAGAGAACGGTGGCAAGCGACTCGGCGGCTTGGTCACCGGTGGCCACCTTGGGGGCCTGTTTTTTCTCAAGGCCGGATATGAAGGAGGATAGTTCATTGTAATAACCGCCCAGCGAGGAGAGGTTTCCTGCCCCGGTGGAGGACTCGCCGGCTCCCGGGCTTTGAAATGGCAGCGGCAGCTTCCTGCCGTCACCGATTGTCACCATCAGAGTCGGGGTGGCTCCACTGTCAAATTCCACCGCTCCGCGTTCGAAGACCGCTTGAAAGGCCATTTGGAAACCCCAGTTCGCGGGATAATTCCAGCCGCCCTCGGCAGTCACTGCCACATTTTTAAAATGATACGTCGTAAAAATATGACTCCAGCCCGTTTTGTCTTTGGTGCCGACTGAGGTGACGGCTTCCGGCTTGCCGAGCAGGTGATGCACAAAATCCGTATCGTGGATGTGTAGATCCAGCGCGGCTCCGCCTGAACGGGCTTTGTCATTCAGCCAATCTCCTTCGCTGTAGGACGGCCGTCCGCTCCTGCGCTGGAGCGAAAGACTAAGCAACTTGCCGGCCTTGCACGATTTCACAAAGGCTTCAAAAGCCATGTATTCCGGCCAGAACCGGATGCATTGGCCGACCTGGAAATAAACTCCCGCCTTTTTCGCAGCCACCACAATTTTCTTCCCCTCAGAGTTGCTCAACGCGAGGGGTTTTTCGCAGAACACATGCTTGCCAGCGGAAATCGCTTTCAAAGCGAAGGTGGGATGGAGATCGGTTGGCAGACAGATATCAACGACATCCACATCACAACTTCCCAGCAGTTCCTCGATGGTGCCAAAAACTTCAGCCTCCATGCCTAGCTTCGCCAGGGCGCGCTTGGCCTTGGTTTTTTGTTTGTCCACCACGGCCACCAGTGTGGCCTGCCGAAGTTGTTGGTAAATTTGAGCGTGCATGGTCCCCATGAAGCCCAGTCCGATGATGGCGATTTTTTGCATATGAATTATTTGGTTAGAAAAATAAGGTGACCTGAGGCTGCGGATTCGATTTCCGTCAGCACCAACTCGAGCGAGGCCAGAGCCTGCCCGCCGTTGCTGATGGCCACCGGTTCCCCCCGCTCCAAGCAGGCGATAAAATACGCAAGTTCATGGTGGTATCCGTCCTGCGGAGGCACCGCCACCCCCACGGGGGCGGCATTTCCCACCGCAAGCATCAGCCCGTCACGTGAGTCATAGTCGAGTGCGGCCCGTTCGAAAACGGCGCTGAATCGCATTTGAAACCCCCATTTCTCAGGGTAATTCCATGCTCCCTCGGCTGTGATCGCGCGCCCGGGGTACCCGTACTGTGTGGTGATGCTGCTCCAGCCGGTCTCATCGCGCAGCCCTCGGGACACCACCGTTTCGGGCGATCCCAGCAGGTGCAGCAAAAAGTCAGCATCGTGGATATGAAGGTCCAGGGCCGCCCCGAGGCAACGCTCGGGTTTGTTCACCCAATCCCCCGCAGTGTAGGCGGGTCGGCCCGAGCGGCGGCTCATCACCAAGGAAAGCAGACGCCCGTGTTCCCCGGAGTCCACCAGACGCTTCAACTCCACATATTCCGGCCAGAACCGAATGCAATGCCCCACCATGAATTGCCGCCCGGCCTGCCGTGCTGCGTCAATCATGGCTGATGCCTCATCGGTTTTCAGGGCGATGGGCTTTTCACAAAACACATGTTTCCCGGCCGCAAAGGCCTCCCGGGCCACGTCGCCGTGCAGGTCTGTGGGCAGACAGATATCCGCCACCGAAAAATCCACGGCTGCCGCCGCTGAAGCGAAATCGCGAAAAACGGGGATCTCACCCCACGAGGTTACAGGGAGGGAAGCGGCATCCAAGCGGCTGTCCACAAGTCCAACCACCTCGGCACCGGGAAGAGTGGCGTAAACCTCGGCATGCTTTCGCCCCATAAATCCAAAGCCGATGATCAAGACCCGTGTCATTTCCCATGAAATGTAACACAATAAAATTTGTTACGTCAATTCTCGTGATTCCGTCTGCAATATCAACCGCCGACACCTCCGTATTTTAGGTTGTACCCGGCTGCTTGCGTTGTCCTTCTCGGCGTTTGCTACCGCCGGTGTTGGGCAGGCGGGACCAAGTGGATCGTCCAGTCCACTTGTGAGGTTTCTTCATTGATCGTGAGCCAGGCCCAGGAGGCTGGGGCCCCTTTGTTGGCTTTGCTGGTGGAACCGGGGTTGAGGACGCGGGTGGCGTTGACGATTTCGTCGCGGGGAACGTGGGTGTGGCCGTGTAGCAAAAAGTCCGCCCCCCCCGGTCTTGAGGGTGGGATGTGGATGAGGAGGAAGGTTTTTCCCGCTCGTTCCAAGAGCAGTCGTTGGGAGAGATTCAACCCGTAGTCGTTGTTGCCGAAGACGGCTTCCACGGGCGGGCCGATTTTTCGCACCGCATCCAGGGTGGCATGGTCACAGAAGTCGCCAAGGTGCCAAATTTCGTCAGCGTTGGAGATGTGTTCGGCCACCGAGGGTGGCAGGGTTCCGTGGGTGTCGGCAATGACGGCAATACGCATGCGGGGAGGTGTAAGATCGAATTTTAAAAGTTTAAAGTGCGGAGACCGGGCAAATGTATAAAATTCTCAAATCGTGGCGGCTGCCCGGCCCACTGCCCGATCCCAACCTCAACACGCCTAAAACATTCCCTATGCGGCTCAACGCACACGACCACGTCCAGAACCTGATCGCCTATGAACCCGGAAAACCGGTGGAGGAACTTGCCCGGGAGATGGGGCTTCAGGCCTCGGACATCATTAAGCTGGCTTCCAATGAAAACCCGCTGGGTCCTTCGCCCAAAGCGCTCCTTGCCATGCGCGAAGCGCTGGAGCGGGCTCATTTTTACCCGGATGGTGGCGGATGGGAATTGCGGGGTGCCATTGCTGAGAGGCTGGGGCTGGGACGGGAAAATGTGATTCTTGGCAATGGATCCAACGAGATCATTGAGTTCATTGGGCATGCGTTTCTCAAGCCGGGAGACGAGGTGGTGACGGCCGGTCACGCCTTTGCGGTTTATGGTTTGATGGCCCAGCTTTTTGGGGCCAGGACGGTGGAGGTTCCTGATCCCGGCTACACGCATGATTTGCCGGCGATGTTGGCGGCGATCACGCCACGGACACGTCAGGTTTTTATCGCCAATCCCAACAACCCGACAGGCACTTTGGTGGGGCAGGAGGCTATTGATCGTTTTATGGACAAGGTCCCGGAGCATGTGCTGGTGATTTTTGATGAGGCGTATTTTGAGTTTCTTGATGAACCCCCGGATGTCATCCGTTACGTTCGCGAGGGCCGCAATGTGGTTGTCATGAGGACCTTTTCGAAGATTCAAGGCCTGGCAGCTTTGCGGATCGGCTATGGGTTGGCTCCAGCGGGCGTGGCCAGCGTGCTGCAAAAAACCCGGCAACCTTTTAATGCGAATGGTATTGCTCAAGCGGGAGCCGTCGCGGGATTGAAGGACGAAGAGCACATGCAGAAAACCCGGCAACTCACCCATGAGGGGCGGCAACTTTTTGAATCGGAATTCACAAAATTCGGCCTCGAATATGTCCCCAGCTCGGCCAATTTTGTGTTGGTCCGTGTGGGCGATGGCGACCGGGTTTTTAAGGACTTGCTGGCTCGTGGAATTATTGTCCGTGCGATGCGGTCCTACAAAATGCCGGAGTGGATTCGAGTTTCAGTGGGCACAATGGATCAAAACCGCAGATTTCTCAGGGAACTACCGACCGTCCTCGAGGCAGAGGCCGCAAAACCTGCCTAAGGCGGAGCGTCCATGCCACGAATTTCCGAGGAAACGATCCGCCGGGTGGCCGAGGCCACGGATATTGTGGACCTCGTGGGTTCGTACTTCCCGCTGAAACGGGCGGGAGCCAGTTGGCGTGCGACGTGCCCGTTCCATAACGAAAAAACCCCATCTTTCCACGTGAATCCCGCAAGGCAGTCGTTTCACTGCTTTGGGTGTGGGGCGGGCGGGGGTGTCTTTCGTTTTGTGATGGATTATGAACACCTGCCGTTTGCCGAGGCCGTCCGCCGCCTGGCAACAAAGGCCGGTGTTCCCGTCATCGAGGAGGCTGGCAATTCCTCCGATGATCGCACGGAAAATCTCCGGAAACGGCTTCTCTCCATCCACAGCTTCGCAGCACAGTGGTTTCACACGAACCTCATGAAGAGTCCGGAAGCCGAGGTGGCTCGAAATTACCTCAAGGGTCGTGCGATTGGCTCCACCATCGCCAAGGCCTGGCAGATCGGCTACGCGCCGGATTTGTGGGACGCGTTGCCAGATCTGCTTCGCGAAAATAAATTCTCAAACACCGAGATCCAGCAAAGCGGCTTGGTCTCAAGCAGCGATGACGAGGAATCCCAGCAGGCCGGAACGGCAAGATTTTACGCGAGATTTCGCGGGCGGGTCATGTTTCCCATTCACAATGACTATGGAGAGGTGATCGCCTTCAGTGGTCGGGTTTTGGAAGCTGATGCCAAAGGTGCCAAATATGTGAACTCCCCAGAAACGCCACTCTTTAACAAAGGCAAGGTCCTCTATGGTCTGAACCACTCGAAACGGGCGCTCATCGATGCCAAAGAGGCCATCGTCTGTGAAGGTCAACTGGACACCATCAGTGCCTTTGAGGCGGGCGTCAAAAATGTCATAGCCCCTCAAGGAACAGCTTTCACCCCCGACCAAGCCCGGTTGCTTTCCCGGTTTGTGGAAACCGTGGTGCTTTGCTTTGATTCTGACAAAGCTGGCCAGGAGGCAACCAGCCGTTCCCTGCCAGCGCTGCTCGAATGCGGTTTGGGTGTGAAGGTGGCCCGTTTGCCAGAGGGAAGCGATCCGGACTCTGTGATCCGCTCCGAGGGCCCGGACGCTTTCCGCCAAATTGTGGCCACAGCAAAGGATTTTTTTGATCATGCCATCGAACGCACCATTGAGTCCGGAGCCCTGAGCGACCCTGCCAAAGTGGCGGCCGTGAGCCGGAGGCTGGGGGGATATGTGGATTTGATTGCGGATCCGGTCCGACGAGAAAAAGTGGTGGGCCGGATCTGCTCAAAATTTGGAATCCCGATCCCGGTTTTTACTGCTCAAAGGAGGCAAGCCAAACCCCCAAGACCCACCCATCAAAGCATTGGAGAAGAAAAAGTGGTTGAGCCGCCCCTTGTGTTTTCCCAAGCGATGAGAATCTTGTGCCGTCACGCGTTGATTCATCCGGAATCCCGACAATGGCTGGCTGAGAATGGTGGTGTCTCAGCTGCGGAGGTTGAAGAAGGCGGCCAATTGCTGCAAAAAATCGTTGATTACCCGCACGATCTTCAGGAATCGGGGAATTTGAGTGCCTTTGTGGCGGGTTTGCCCGAGCAACTGGAACGCGCCGTGGCATCCATCGATACCCGCATCGTGGAAACCGACATGCTGGAAACCACCAAAGAATGCTGGCTGGCACTGGTCGAACCATCGATCAGGAGCCGACTGCAAGCAACAAGCGCCAGGCTGAGCTCAAGAGACCTTTCCCCTGCAGAAACCCAGTCTCTCCGCGAAGAATTCCAAACCCTCTCTTTCAAATTGCGCTCTCTGCTTGGGGAGTGAGGGTTCGTGTTCTTGAAATCAAGAAAGAAATTCTTGACCTCAGGCGCTGACTGAACGATCTTTCCCGCCCCGCTGCCTTAGCCCGATTGTTCCTTGAAAGCTGCCACCAAAACCCAACCCGCCAAAAAACCGCAACCCGCAAAGTCCAAATCCGCCAAAGCACCGGCGGCCAAGACCAGCGCAAAAGCTGCGGCTTCGTCCTCCAAAAAAACGGCCAAAGCCAAAACAGCAGAGGTTGGGTCATCCAAGCAGCCCAAGTCTGGGAAAGCAGCCTCCGCTTCCAAAAAAGTTGCCAAAAAGCAGCCGGCCGCTGAAAAATCTGCGCCCAAAAAAGAGCCCAAGGTCACAACCTCCAAGCTCGCGCTTCTCACACCGACCACCCCCGCCGATCTCCAAAAAGCCCTCCAAGAAAAGGTTCGTGACCTCATCAAACTCGCCAAGGAGCAGGGCTACGTCACTTTTGACGACCTCGAAGAGGCCCTCCCCGAAGGCGTCAGCGATCCGGAAAATATCGAGTCCGTTATCTCCCAACTCCGGGCTGTCGAGATCGAAATTATTGATTCCTCCGACGTGGACCGCGTCAAGGACGTGCGGTCCAAAGACAATGAGGATGATGAAAAAGATGAAAAATCCGACTCCAAGTTGGACATCCTGGATGACCCGGTCCGCATGTATCTCAAACAGATGGGTCAAGTGCCCCTTCTGACCCGCGAGCAGGAAGTCGAAATTTCCAAACGCATCGAAGAGGCAGAACTCAAGGTTCAAGAGATCCTTTACGGCTTCGGCTTCATTGGCCGCGCCCACCTCGACCTCGCCCAAAAACTTATTGATGCGCGTGAACGCTTCGACCGCGTGATCCTCGACAAAAAAATCGAGAGCCGCGAGCGTTACATGAAGGCTCTTCCCCGGCTCTGTCAGCAGGTCAAACGTCAGTGCGAAGCCATCAGCAACCTTTACTCCAAAAAGATTGCCTCGGTGAAAACACCTTCCCCGGCCGACGTGAAAGCCCTCCAAAAAGCCGTGGATGCTCTCCAGAAGCTTTATCCCAAATTTTATTTCAAGCAGAAGGTCATCGAGGACTTTGTGGCACTCTCTGACGAGAACGTGAGGGCCTCTCAAAACTTGTCTTCTGAAAACACGAAGCAATCGAAAAACGCAGACCAGAAAACCAAGCGCAATCTCTCTCTCCAAGTCCGCGAGATGCAGCTTCGGAACTGGATGAATGACGAGCAACTGCATGGTCGACACTCCGAGTTGAAACGCTGGCACCGCAAGGCCCTCAAAGCCAAAACGGAGATGGTCGAAGCCAACCTTCGCCTCGTGATTTCCATTGCCAAAAAATACACCAACCGTGGCCTTTCCTTCCTGGATCTGATCCAAGAGGGCAACATGGGCCTCATGAAGGCCGTCGAAAAATTCGAATACCGCCGCGGTTATAAATTTTCGACCTACGCCACGTGGTGGATCCGTCAGGCCATCACACGGTCGATCGCCGACCAGGCCCGCACGATCCGTATCCCCGTTCACATGATCGAAACGATCAACAAGCTCATTCGTGTGCAGAAGCAGCTTGTTCAAGAATACGGACGTGAGCCCTCCCCTGATGAAATTTCTGATGAAATCCAGCTCCCAGTCGAGCGGGTGAGGGCCGTCCTCAAGATGGCGCAGCAGCCTATTTCACTCCAGGCCCCTGTGGGTGATTCGGATGACACCAGCTTTGGGGACTTTATTGAGGATAAAGGCGCAGAAAATCCTGCCGATCAGGCCGCGATTGTCCTTCTCAAGGATAAAATCAAAGATGTTCTGGACACGCTCACCGAACGGGAGCGTCAAGTCCTCGAACAACGCTTTGGGCTTGTCGACGGCTATAGCAGAACCCTCGAAGAAGTCGGACGTCAGTTCAAGGTCACCCGCGAACGCATCCGGCAGATTGAGGCAAAAGCCCTTCGCAAGATGCGTCACCCCACGCGGATCCGTCAGCTCGAAGGTTTCCTCGAACCTCAAGACTGGTAGATTTCGACAAGGGCCCAGCAAAAGCTGGGCAGTCCTCCTTCACCAAGGCTTCGGAAGAGGCGCCGGCGGTGAGGAAAAGGAGCTGAGGAAATTCAGTCAGTTTCCGGGTTGAGGGAACTCATAACCCGCCGATTATGCTCTCAAGCGACGTCCCTGCCACCAACGGGGTGCTTCGCGCATGCATCAGCGCGTTTACCAAGGGTAGGGCGAGTCAGTCCCTTGACCGCCCACTTCTCCAGCGTCATGCGACGGTACTCCCTTTGGAAGAGAACATGGCGAGGGACGTGTCCTCCGTTGCCTTGGAGAAGGAGGACCGCTACCAATCCAATGGGCGCCTCGCGCGTGCGCCGGCTTCTTTGCAATGGAGGGCACAGGAGTATCACCATCTCACATCCGAGAGGTATTTGACCTCACCCACTCTTTACCAGACCCGGACCTGACCTTTCGCTCACTTGTTCCTGGCACAAGCGGCGCTGGATCGTCAACATCTGTCAAAGGGCCTTAAAATTGCCCATCTGCCCAGGTAATCGCCCCCTGAAGAGGGGTTGGGGAAATGAGATCTGTATGAAAAGTGACACCTGCTGTTAAAAATTGTTCAAATTTATTTAAAAATATCTTTGACGTCCGTGAAATTCTCCCGTAATCAATTTGGCATGATCTGTGCTAAACACTGATCATGCTTGGATCTAACCAATTCAGGCAACCACCCGGCGGTTCCGCAAATGCGGAAATCGGCGGGGCAAAAATCAACAAAACAAAGGAAAAAACAAAATGAAAATGGCTAACAAGATTCTTGCCGCCGTCGGCGTTGCAGCAATGCTCGCGAGCAACCCGCTCATCGCTGGTGATGGCAAAACATTCAAAGACAAAGTGATCGTGGAAGAAACCACCAAATGGTGGGGAGCAAATCTCAGCACCGGTTGGGATAGCCTCTACATGTTCCGCGGCGCAAACGTGCTTCGTGGTAACGACGACTACGGTTCCGGTATTTACTGGACCGACCTCAACGTGACGTTCAACCTCACCGAAAACGACTTCCTGACCATCGGGTCATGGGTAGCTTTCGGAACAGGTAGCAACGACTACAAAGAAGTCGATATCTACACCACCTACACACACACCATCGGCGATCTCGCGCTGAGCTTTGGTTACATCTTCTACTACGTCTGGAGCAGCCCGCTCTATTCGCATGAGTTGAATGCATCCGTTGCTTACACCTTCGATCTCGGATTCGCAACAATCACACCTTCGTTGACTTACTTCTTCAACCTTGGTCCTGACGTTGCTGAACAAGGTATCGCAGACGTGGCAACCAGCTACTTGCTTGCCAAACTCGCTGGTAGCGTTCCTGTGATCGCTGACAAAGTCTCCGTTGATCCTTGGGTTTCCTTCGGAACAAACTTCGACTACAACGTTGATCAAAACGGCAACCAATTCGTTGGTGCTAACGATCTCCAAGTTGGTATCGCTGTTCCTTGGGCAATCAATGACACCATCACCGTCTCCGGTTATGGCGCCTACAGCTACGCTTGGGAAAACCTCTTCGGCACAACTCGCCCCAACACCTTCTGGGGTGGTGCTAAAGTTGTCTTCTCGTTCTAAGCTGAACGGATAACCTTACAAAAAACCCTCCCTGCGAAAGCAGGGAGGGTTTTTTTGTGTCTGATGGTAGGGATGGCGGAGAAGTCGGCGGTTTCGGCGAAACGCGCCCTACCTATGGGGGGAGGCTTACGCCACACGCGGAACGTTTCGAAAAAAGGTAGGGATGGCGGTCCCTCGCCGTCCGTAGCATGATGGGAAAAGTCGGCGGTTTCTGCGAAACGCGCCCTACAGATGGGTGTTTCGAAAAAGCTGGTAGGGACGCCTCGCTGAGGCGTCCGTCGCATGAAGGGACAAGAAATGCGGCATCGGATTAAGCAACACCCTTCACCCGCCACCCGCTACCCGCTACCCGCTACCCGCTACCCGCTACCCGCTACCCGCTACCCGCTACCCGCTACCCGCTACCCGCTACCCGCTACCCGCTACCCGCTACCCGCTACCCGCTACCCGCTACCCGTCACCCGTC
>JBGTAR010000355.1:0-3427 GCA_041749815.1 Terrimicrobiaceae bacterium | reverse complement strand
TAATAGCTCAGCACGCCTTGGCCTCACTCACGATCACAACTTAAACCGCATAGCCGCCCGCCTCTTACCAACCGGGCTTGTTCAACCATGGGTGCAGTCGGAGGGCTCGTTCCTCGCCTCCGCTACACCCTTTACCGTTCGCATTATTTTTGCTTCATCTTGCCGACCCACTTTGACCCATCACGCTCTAAAAGCCAATATGTCTTCTCACCTTCGAACTCAAGAGTGACATCCAAGATCAATTTCTCCTTAGTCTGGGTCTGAACAACGGCAATGATCCTGCTCTGGCCTCCGTCTCCTGGAACATAAATCTGTTTCTTCTCAGGATTAAACTGAATCCATCCTCGAAGGAGAAAATCGAGGCGTTCTCGGTAGGTCAACTCGAAGAACTCTTGGGGAAGGGCCAGATAAATCTCTCCAAGCGTTGTCGTCTCGTAGCCGTCAGATTGCGGGCGAAGAAAATTGTCCTGAAAAATCTCCGTCTCATCTGCAAGCACCGACGTAAGGAGCGCAATGCTACAAACTAGAGCGGCTAGGGGTTTCATATTTTCAGCGAACGTATTGTGGAGTTATATGTTGAATATATAAATAATAATTGTATCATTCTAAATCAATAATGCAAACATATTCACCATGAATCAAACTCACATAACAACCTGCAATACAGCGATTTGGAACAATCGATGGGTGCGTTTTCGGATGGCACTGAATCAAAAAGGGGTTGAGCCACGTTTTCACGAGTTTTATCGGGGCTGGATTTTGAAATTTTTGTCATTTATCAAGCCAAAGGGATTTGCAGAGGCCGGAACCGCAGATGTGGAGAGCTTTTTATCGCAGATGGGGGCTGAGGGCAAGAAAATGTGGCAGCTCCGTCAGGCCGAGGAGGCTTTGCGGGTGATGTTTTCGGACATAGACCCAAGAACGTGGGCTGAGGCCTGGCCTGAGGATCTTTTGCGGGGGGTGAAGGAAGATCTTTCCAGGGACGATGCCGCGGAGGTTCCGCGGGGGCCGGTGGGAAATCTTGCCCGCTTCAAGGGCCGGGTGGACACCGGGCCGGTTCCTGCGAGGTATGAGGCTTTTTTGGGGGAGACGAGGGAACACCTGCGTCTTGAGCGATATTCCTACCGGACAGAAAAAACCTACGCAGAGTGGGTCAGCCGTTTTCTTGTTTTTTCCATGCCGGCGTCGCGTGAAGTCATTGTGTGGGACCACGCGAAGGAATACCTCGAGTATTTGACCTTGGTTCGCAGGGTCTCCTCCTCGACATTAAATCAGGCCCTGAGTGCGCTGCAATTCCTGTTCCGTTCCGTGCTCAAAATCAAACCTGGCGGCGGGCAGGCGATCAAGAGGCCTCCCAAACGGGAGCGCCTGCCGACCGTGTTGACCCGCGAGGAGGTGAAGGCGCTGCTGGATCAGATGACCGGCACGGGAAAGTTGATGGCGGTGCTCATGTATGGAGCGGGTTTGCGGGTGCTGGAATGTGTGCGGTTGAGGGTCAAAGACATTGATTTTGGCAATCATTCGATTCTGGTTCGGGGAGGTAAAGGCGACAAGGACCGCCGGGCTCCCTTACCGAAGTCAGCGGTTGACCCCCTGCGCGGGCAGCTTGAGCTGGCGCGTGAGCGTTGGGAGAAAGACCGGACTATGGAGTTGGAGGGAGTGTTTTTGCCCGAGGCTTTGTCGATCAAATATCCCAAGGCGGAGAAGGAATGGATTTGGTATTGGTTATTCCCGGCAGGCGAAATCTCCGAGGACCCATGGACCGGAAAAATGCGGAGGCATCATGTGAGCGAAAATGGGATTCAGCAACTGGTGAAGCGGTCTTCCCTGCGGGCTCAGCTCACCAAGCCGGTGACGCCTCACACGTTGCGGCACAGTTTTGCCACGCATTTGTTGGAGGGGGGGGCGGATATACGAACCGTGCAGGAGTTATTGGGGCATGCAGATGTCAGCACCACCATGATTTATACCCATGTGCTCAACAAACCCGGGATCACGGTCACCTCCCCGTTGGATGCAATGTAGAAACGGAATTCGGAGATGCGGCCTCTGAAAACTGTAAGCGGATTCCGAAACAGTTTTTTGACAGGATTTCAGGATTTTCAGGAAAGCGGAAAATCCGGCCAGCTCGTGTGCTCAGGCTGGGTGCATGTCAACAGTTTGTAGAATGAGGGGAGACATTAGGAAGGCGACAGGATGTCGCCGCTCCCAGTGTGCAGCCTTCGGAGATGCGCCCGCCGGGGGGCGCCGTTATCCCTCCGCTGGGCTACGGCCTTGCTGAAAAATCCGATCAGTCAGAAGAAATTTGTTCCAAATTTCTCTACCCGGATTTCCGGAGTGACTGACTCTCTGTGAATCTGTGTACTCTGTGTCATTTGCCAGCGTTAGAGGGCTTGAAAAGTGGCTGGCCGTCTCGCTGCGCTCGGCTGTGGTTGAATGTCTTGTTGGTTCGACCGTTCGTTCTCTTCGTTTCCTTCTGTAAAAGTTCCTTCCTGTTTTTGGGATTAAAAGTGGGTCAGAGAAATAAGGATTGCCGGCCGGAAGCCAGCGTTCCCAGGAGGGGAGACTTCATCCAGTTTTATTGAGACCCAATGGAGGGGCAGCAAAAAGTCGCAAGATGCGCAAAAGACGATGCCTTATAGAACCAGAACGTTCATTAAATCATTCTGCAATCTGCTTCATTACTGTCCAAAATAAATCCCGCAGAGACGCGGGGGCGCAGAGGGGATACCAAGAAAAGCCAAAAACCAAGGAGGTTGCACCCCATTTTAGCAGCGAGTTACTGATTTTTTGAGCATCAAAAATCATGCCCCATTTTCGCCTTTCCCCTTGAGAGCCTCTTCTCTGCGTCCCAGCGTCTCTGCGGGAGATCCTGTATTGCACAAGAGTGAATCTGCTTATTTTGTAACGTTTGCGCGATTTTGCGGCTAACCCGGCTGAGGAATTTCGGATTCTTCGAGTTGTGCGGGATTCGTCGCCGTTCCTTACGACCGTGGTCTTAGTGCTGGAGCGGGTGGGATTTGGGGGGGAGGACGAGTTCCGAGGCGACTTCGACTTCGCGTTCCATGCCGAGGAGTTCAAGGAGGATGGCCACTCGTTGTTTGGCGGGCATCACGCGGGTGACCATGGCACGGAGGCCCTGGAAGGGACCACCGATCACATCGACCTCCTCCCCTGCTTGGATGGAGGATTCGACGATGATGGTTTCCTCCTCGCGAACCACGTCCCGGAGTTCGGAGATCACTGAATCTGACACGGGAACCGGTTCTCCTCCAAAACTCAGGATGGTCAGAACACCGCGGGTGGCTTTGATCCGGCGGTGACTTTCGAAGTAGTCAAATTTGGCAAACAGGTAATTGGGAAAGAGGGCTTCCTGAACCCAGACCTTGCCGGTTTTGCGGGCCTTCTGAAAACGAAGCAGGGGGCA
>JBGTAR010000354.1:0-11407 GCA_041749815.1 Terrimicrobiaceae bacterium | reverse complement strand
CGCCGGTGCAGCAAGGCGGGCTTCTTCGAGTTCGTTGACGGAACGCACGAGGATGCGGAATGGGGTCATCTTGGAAACATCAAAACCAACCGGAATATGCGTCTGTTGCCGATTCGCCGTGAAAAGAAAACCAAAGGGAGGAGTTTTCCAGCGGTTGTGGGTCCACAACCAATCCGCGGGAGCCCGCTTGATCTGCTTTTCCAGGTCTTGATTAATAATTGCTGTGGTGGCTTCAACTGAAGATCCCTCAAGGATGGGCTCTCCAACACGGACATGCCAGCGAGCCAATCCCGTGGTGGAAATTTGGATGGGAACAATCGGCACATCAATCCGCTTGGCGAGGGCGGCTGCCAGGGTCGAGGTGGACGTCAGACGTTCAAAAAACGGCATCCATGTGCCGGAGGCGCCAGCGTACTGATCGGAGAGAACCCCCATCACTCCCCCAGATTCTAAAAAAGCCACGGCATCCCAGAACTCATCCTGGCGATCAAAAAGTCGCACGCCCAAACGTGAGCGGTTTTTGTTGAAGTGACGGTTCACTGCAGGGTTGGACAGCTTGCGATAGATGGCACCGAAGCGAAATTGCGGAAAAAGTTTTGTGAGGGGACCAAGCAATTCCCAATTGCTCATATGAGCAAACACGGCCACCCAACCTTTGCCCCCGGGTTCTTGGGGAATGGTGGGGCCGATTTCAAAAGAGACATGACGCCAAATGGCCGCATCGCTCATCGATGGCACCTTCAACATGGAAAAGACGTTCGCCCCAAACATTTTGAAATGCCGCAGAGCCAGTTCACGAGCCTCTTTTTCGGAAATCCGTAGAGCAGTCGTCATGTTTGAGACAGCCAGGTTTCTGCGTTTGGGCATGATGCAAAACCCCAGCCAGCCAAAAAACTTTCCCACCAAAAAAACCACGGGAAGCGGGATTGGTCGCACGAGCAGTGTGGCGCCCAAGTAGAAAGAGTAGCCGACAAGATAAATGAATTTTGAGGGCAGCACGCCACATGATGGTGCAGTGAGTTTAGGTTAGCAAGTCCGGCCAGCGGACTTTGGGATTTCTTTCACATCATTTTTTTCCGTCGGTAAGGCCGGGTTAGAAATGGCTTGAAAAAGGATATTCCGGTCTGTGACTTCGCCGTACAATCAGGTACGGATTAAGAAGGCGTGAAAATGAAAATTCCTCTAAGAAATCGGGTCGTCCTTCTTACTGGCGCGGCTTCCGGCATTGGCGAGGCACTTGCGTTGGAATTGTCACGGAAGGGCAGTGACCTTGCCCTGGTAGATATCAATGGTGCGAAACTTGAGGAGACCTCTTTCACTCGGCGCGATGGAATCATGCAGCGAAGCTGGATGGGCGCCGAATCGCCGTGATCGGCAATGGAGCCATTGCCATTCAATTTGTTCCCCATCTTGCGAAAATCGCCTCTCATCTCACCGTTTTCCAACGTTCACCAAACTGGATCTCAAGAAAGAGGGATAAGGAGGTCACTCCGATTCAGCGTCAGCGGATGCGCCGTATTCCCTTCCTGAAGCATCTCAACCGTTTCTCCACTTTCCTTGCTTTTGAAGCGCGGTTCGCGATGTTTACGCGGAACAGTCCAGCAGGCTGGCTCGTGGCTCGATATTTGACTCGTCACATCAACCGCCGTGTTCAGTCGCCGGATCTGCAGGAGAAGCTGCTGCCCGATTTTGCAGTTGGCTGTAAGCGAATTCTACTCTCAGGTGAATGGTATAAAACCCTGCAGCTTCCGAACGTTTCCCTTGATAGTTCGGGAGCGGCGGCTCTCTCCGGAAACGAGGTTATTTCAGGGGACGGAAGCCGGTTCAGCGCTGATGCAGTCATTTTCGCAACCGGGTTCGAAAGCACCAATTTTTTAGCGCCGATCCGCATCCGGGGAAGACAGGGCGTCGACCTGCATCACACGTGGGAGAAAGGAGCGGAAGCCTATCTCGGCATGACAGTGGCAGGGTTTCCTAACTTTTTCCTCCTCTACGGACCGAACACAAATCTGGCACACAACTCAATCATCATGATGATTGAGAATCAGACGAAATACATTCTGCAAGCACTCGTCTGGATGGATTCGAGTCAGGGGAAGGCACTGGAAGTCCGTCAGGAAATGATGCTCTCTTATAATCAGGACATCGACCGGCAGGATCAGAGAACGGTCTGGGTGGACGACTGTCAAAGCTGGTATAAGAACGAAAGCGGTAAGATTGTAAATAACTGGCCTTTCCCATCCTGGTGATACTGGCTGGCGACCCGAAAATTGAAACGTGCCGCCTTTGACATGCAGTGCTAGGAGGCGATTCTCTTTGATGGAGTGATTTGGATGGAGTCGAAAACAGCTGGGAGAGAGGCGACCCCACCCAGTTCTGGGCAGCCTGCCAGCACTTCGGCCAGCAAGGTCTCGTCGCTGTCACCGCCGAATACCGCATGCATCCGAAGGGAACGGTCGACTTTTCCGACCGCGCCGAATCCCGCAAGCGCGTCTGCGTCACCGACGCAACAAGCGCGATCCGCCGGATCAAAGCCAAGGATGCCCATGACCGTGCGGGCATTCTGTGTCACCTCTTGGGTCGGGATGGCATGCTCTCAGCGAGAATCTGTGCCAGTTTGCTGATGCTGGGACCCCCGGCAATTTTTTCGACGGGGAAGCGCAGTTGAAGTCCTTCCTCGAGCCTGTTGACCAGTTCAATGGCCATGAGGGAGTCGAGTCCGGAATCGCTGAGCGGAGTGGCAGGGTCAAGATTGGCGACCGGCAACCCGAGAACCCGGGCGGCGGTCTCGCGAATGAACTGTTCCAGCAGTTCGACCCGCTCCTGGCCGATGGCGTTCATGACTGCGAAGGCCGTTCCCACAGTTTGGGCTGCCTGCGGGAGGGACAGAACCTCCCTCGCAATGATCTCGTTGTATCGGGGAACTTTGTTGAGTCGAGGGTTGGATTGCACCCATTGAGGCCAATCCATGCGCATGGCAGATACCTGGGTGTTCTCCGCCTGAAGCAGGCGTCCCAGCAGATCAAGAACTTCACCGGGGGCCAATTCCGGCATTCCATGACGGTTCAGAAATTCACTGATGCGGGCATTTCGGGAAGCATACCCAATGCCACCCAAATGGCCCCAATTGATGGTGAGTGCCGGCAGGCCGAGGGAATGACGGTGCGCGGCCAGGGCATCAAGAAAGGCATTTGCTGCGGCATAGTTGCCCTGGCCCGGATTCCCCACAAGCGACGCAATGGATGAGAACATCACAAAGAAATCCAATGGCAGCTCGCGTGTTCTCACGTGAAGGTTCCATGCTCCTGCGGCCTTGGGGCCCATCACCGTGCGGAATCGATTCGCATTGAGATGCAGGAGGACTCCATCATCAATTTTCATCGCGGCGTGGACGACACCGCGGAGTGGGGGCAGCGTTGTTTGAATCTCGCGAAACATGTTATCCATGGCGACCTCGTTGTTGACGTCCACAGCCCATGCCAGCACGTTGATGCCTTTCGCTGTGGAGCCAGCAAAATGTTTGCGGGCCGATTCTGCCGAGGCTTGACGCGATCCAACCAACACGAGGTTTCTAGCCCCTTTGTCAATCATCCACTCGGCCACAGCCAACCCGAATCCCCCGACCCCACCGGTGATCAGGTAGGTGGCATCTTTGTGGAAGCGGATCGAATCGCCAGGCCGTGGAAAAACCGGCACGCTGGCAGAATTGTTCAGGGAAAAAACAATTTTCCCGATGTGTTTACCTGCCGCCATCTCGCGGAATGCGTCAGAGGCCCGGGTGATCGGGTAGATCGTTGCTGGCAATGGATTCAAAGCGCGGGATTCGAACTGCTCAAGGAGTCCGCCAAGCATCTCTCCAATGAACTTTGGCCGGTCGCGCAGGAGACGGCTGAGATCAATCGCAAAGAACGAGAGGTTACTGCGGAAGGGGCGGAGGCCGATCCGACTGTTCTGGTAGATGTCCCGCTTGCCGATCTCAAGGAATCTACCGTAGGGCGCCAGCACCGAAAGACTTTTCGGGATTGCCTCTCCGGCGAGGGAGTTGAGCACGATATCCACCCCAGCCCCATCGGTGAATTCCATAATTTCCTGCGCAAACTCAAGAGAACGGGAATCCATCACATGGGCCGCGCCCAGCCGTGTCACGAGCGCGCGCTTCTCCTCGCTTCCGGCGGTCGCAAAAATCTCAGCTCCTGCCAGTTTCGCAATCTGCATGGCGGCCAGCCCCACTCCGCCAGCAGCGGCATGGATCAGGACTTTTTCCCCGGCTTGAATCCGTGCCAAGTGGTGCAAGGCATAGTGCGCGGTAAGGAATGTGACAGGAATGGTAGCTGCCTCCTCAAAGGAGAGATGTGCCGGTTTCCGAACAACAAATTCCAAGGGAAGAATCAAAAACTTGGCAAAGCTTCCCGGCGATATTCCGACAATCTCATCACCCGGCTGCAGGTGGGTCACACCCTCACCTACGGAAATGACACGTCCGGAAAACTCATCTCCCAGTAAGTGATCGACGGCCTCTTCCATGGGATAAATCCCAAGCGCTTTCATCACATCCCGAAAGTTTAGTCCTGCGGCGAGCACTTCCACTTCGACTTCACCCGCTTTGGGGGACGGACGGTTCATCCTTCGGAACGCGATTTGATCGAGGACGCCGGGCTTGACGGTTTCAAGCCGGAAGGGAGTATCAGCGCCTGACAAACTTTTGGGTTTGGGTGAGAGCCGGACCAACCGGGGAACAAAACGTTGGGTTCCACGCAGGGCAACTTCCTCCTCATCCCCCATCCGAAGTTCAGTGGTCAGAGCTGCGATTTCATCTGCGGAGACCCCAAAGTCAATGGCACGACACTCAAGCTCTTGATGTTCATTCATCACGACTCGAACAAGCCCCAAAAGGGCTCCCGCAGCGGGAGAAACCGGGGTTCCCTCCACCGGCTGGGCACATTGGGTGAAGACAACAAGGCGATTTCTGGATCCCCGGGCAGCCAATTTCTGCACGACCTCCAGCAACGAAACACAGAGATGCTCTGCCTGACTGGCGTTGTCTCCGGAGGCTGAGGCAAAAAAGACCACCTGCGTGGACTGCGGGCAGGCCGCCAGCTTGGCCTCCAGTTCATCAATGTCCGAGGCCACATCACAGAGGTCGCCACTGGCTTTCAGCGCTGCCAACAAGGGATCAATCAGCAGGCTTTTGCCACCCATGAGGACCCAGGAATTATCTGACGGGCCGGGGCCTTCAGGCTCCAGCGCTTTTTCCTTCCAGGTCACTTCATAAAGACAGGATTCCAAGTCGTCGGTCTTGGAACTCCCTTGTTCAATGGCAGCACAGGAAAAACCTTCAATCAATGCAATCACGCGGCCTTCTCCATCCAGCAGACGGATATTTGCGGTGATGGATTTTTCACTCTGACTGATCAACTCAACGTGACTCCATATTTTTTCAGAGGCCGGGGCAAAGACGACCAATCGATCAACCTTTGCCGGCAGATATAATCTCTGGGCACTGTGATGGGCCGTCAGCGTGGGAAGGATCACTTGGAAGCAGGCATCCAGCAGCGCAGGGTGGAGATGGTATCCCTCGGTCACCATATTCTCGGGGAACACGATTTCGCCAAGGGCTTCGCCATCTCTTCGCCAAACCCGGGAAATGCCGCGAAAAGATTCTCCGTAGTGCAAGCCCTGTTTTTGGAAAACTTCGTAACTGGATTCCCCTGTGATTTCTTCCGTGCAGCGGGCCTTGATTTTTAGGAGAGAAGCCTGCGCGGGAGTTGCAGCATCCGATCTGCGGATTTTGCCGGTGCTATGGGCCGTCCATGGCGATTTGGCTGCGGCTTGGGAGTGAACATGGAAAGTCCCATCCGGTTCGCTTCGGAATTCCAGTGAGGCCGTCAGTTCGGCGTCCGACAAAAAAAGGGCTCTCAGAAATTCGACATTTTCGACCGCAAGGGGCAAAGATTTGTGAATTTCGTGACCTGCGGCGACGGCCATTTCCAAGTAGCCGGATGCAGGAAAAACCATATGCGTGTTGAGGCGATGGTCGCGCAAATATGGCAAAAGTTCCAAATTGAGAGGCAAAGCCCAGTGAGGATCCGCTGTGCCGAGTGACCGACCGAGGAGGGGATGGGGCGGCTCGGCAAGGCGTGTCACGGCAGATTCAGGGGCTTCATGCCAGTAACGCTCGTGCTTCCATGGGTAAAGCGGAAGCCGGATATTCCGGCCCTGAGTATTCCAAAGAACGGGAGTTCCCCTCACATGCAGCGCACCAAGCGAACCAAGCAAGGTGGGGGTTTCTCCTTCTCCCCGCCGGAGAGACTGCGTGACGAAGCCTTCCGTGCTGCTTGTTTTGAGACATTCGGAAACCATCCCCGACAACGCGGGATGAGGGCCCACCTCCAAAAATGTCGTGAAACCGGCTTGGATGAGGGACTGGATTCCATCCGCAAAGCGCACGGGCTGACGCACATTCTGCCACCAGTATTCTGCCTCATATTTTTGCTGATTGGAGATTTTGGCTGTGACGGTTGAACACAGCGGCAGAATCGGTGTCTGTGAGGAAATATCGCGCAAAGCTCCTTTAATGGCTTTTTTGACGGGATCCATCTGAGCGCTGTGGAAGGCATAATTCACTCGCAGGAAGCGACACCAGATGTTTGCAGCATTCAGTCGTGTCGCTATTTGCTCCAGTGCTGCGGGTTCACCCGACACCGTGATGGAGCGCGGGCTGTTGATCGCGCCGATTTCAACCCGGCGTTTGAACCCGGCCAGCCATGGGGTGATCGCTTCCGGGGAAAGCGCCACGGCGAGCATCTTTCCTGTGGGGGGCACAAGTTGCATGCAGCGCCCGCGCTCGAAAATCACCCTCGCGGCAGAGGGAAGATCAAGGGCTCCCGAGAGATGGGCCGCAGCGGCCTCACCCACACTGTGACCAATCACAGCATCCGGGCAAATTCCATGTTCCTCCCACCAGGCACACAACGCCAATTGAAGGGCAAAAATCGCCGGCTGCGCGATGGAAGGAAGGTCCATGCGCGAAGCTGTCTCTTCCCGCGTGAGCTCTTCAATCAGCGACCAGTCCCCCCACTGACGAAACAGGGCATCGCACTCAGTGATTTTCTCCTGAAAGGCCCGATGGGAAGACAGCAGTTCACGGCCCATGGCCCACCACTGCGGCCCCTGCCCTGTGAAAACAAAGGCCAGAGGGCGGGAAGGCATCGCAAGGCCCGAAGCAAGCCCCGGACGGGTCTCTCCAGCAAGGTAAGCCTCCAACTTGGCAATCACCTCCGGCTTCGTCTCTGCGACGATGGCCAGACGGTGAGGATGATGGACCCGACGACTTGCAAGGTTATGGCAAATATCGGAGAGGGACTCCCCGCAGGAGGTCAGCCACCCGGCATATTGGCTTGCAAGTGCTGTCAGCCCATCCAAGCTGCGCGCCGAGAGAACAAACAGCGCTGGCTCAACCGGGCAGATCTTCGACTCGACGGAGGGCAGGCGCTGCAAGATGGCGTGGGCGTTTGTTCCGCCAAATCCAAACGAGTTGATTCCAGCCAGAGCGTTCGTTTTGCCAAGATTTTCGACGGCAGCGGGCACACGAAGTTTCCATTTTTTAAAATCAATATCCGGGTTGGGATTCTTGAAGTGGAGATTCGGGGGCACCTCCCCATGATGAAGCAGTAGGGCGGTTTTGATGACACCCGCAATTCCAGAGCCGGCTTCGAGGTGGCCGATGTTTGTTTTGACCGATCCGAGCAAACAATCTGGCCCTGTGCGTTTTTCACCGATGACGGCCCCGATGGCACCGGCTTCGATGGGGTCTCCCACGGGCGTGCCCGTCCCATGAGCCTCCATATAATCGATATCCAGAGGGTTGACCCCGGCGTCGCGGCAGGCCTCCCGGATAAGGCGTTGCTGGGAGTCGGCCCCCGGCACGGTGAGGCTGCTCGTTTTTCCGTCCTGGTTCACGGCCGTGCCACGGATCACGGCATAAACCCGGTCCCCTCCCGCCTGCGCAGCAGAGAGAGGTTTCAGGACGACCACACCAGCCCCTTCCGCCCGGACAAAACCATTCCCGCTCGCATCAAAGGCCTTGCAGCGTCCGTCAGGCGACAACATCGACATCCTGCTGAATCCGATAAATGTGTCCGGGTTCAAAATGGCATTCACGCCACCAGCGAGGGCCGTCGTGCATTCTCCGTTTCGCAGGCTTTTACAAGCAAGATGCAGAGCAACAAGCGATGACGAACAGGCCGTGTCGACCACGAAACTGGGACCGTGGAAATTGAAAAGATAAGAAATACGGTTGGCCGCGATGCTCAGAACCGAGCCCGTTGTGGAATGGGCATTGATGATTGTTTTATCACGAAAGCTGGATTGCACCCGAGAATAGTCAAAAGTTGATATTCCCACGAAGACGCCAGTGTTCGTGCCGGATGTGGCATCAGCAACAAAGCCCGCATCCTCCATCGCCTCCCATGATGTCTCAAGCAGAAGTCGCTGCTGCGGATCCATGGAGGCCGCTTCTCTCGGGGAAATTCCAAAAAAGGCCGGATCAAATTGGTCGATCCCTTCAATAAAACCTCCCCATCGCGAATTGGTTTTTCCACAGAGCCCCGCCTGGGAATTATAAAAAGCAGCAGAATTCCAGCGGGCTTGCGGGATCTCGGTGATCGCATCAATGCCCTGATAAAGCAGATTCCAAAAGGCTTCCGGACCATGTCCCCCCCCCGGAAAGCGGCAGCCGATCCCAGTGATCGCAATCGGTTCGTCATTTTCCATCCCCTGCGTTTTATCTCCTTTGCGGAACGTTTGCATCAGTTTTTGAATCACTCCCGCAAGTAGGCCGACAAACGGAGGTACTTTCCATTAACGACATTCCATCCGCTTTGAGTGGATATTTGACGAAATCCGGTGGGTGGGAGTTGTAATCCACCGGCATCGTCCTCATTCAAAACAAGGACCTTGGTCCCTGGCTCGTTCAGCCATGTTGCCAGGGATTGGGGGTCATGGATAAAATTCAGGCGCCGGGCCCCAAGATAGAAATGCATGCCTGGTTCTCTCCAACCATAGGTCGCGACCTCGGTGTGACGTGGCATCTGTGGCATGATTTCGCGGGCCAGTGATTGGGCCGGCTTGGCAAGCTGCTCGATCAGGGGAAGGACAAAGACCCCACCCACCAACATAAAAACAAGCATCGCAACCGCATGAATCCGGGCCGCCGTTTTTATCTCCCCGCGCCAAAAATAGAATCCCAGCAAAGGCAGCAGCCCAAGCGTCAGCAACCCAATCACCGCCCCCGCGACCCGGAAGTCGGAGGAGGGAGCCCAAAACAACGGAAGGGCTACCAACACCAGACCGAGAAAAAATGCCGGAATTCCTAAAACCAAAAAGGAAACACGCATCCGCCTTTTTGTTGACAGCGTGCAGGCATTGCCACCTCCTGCCCTAAGTGCGGCCGCCACAAGGATGGCCAGCCATGGAAAAACAGGCTGAACATAATGGGGAAGCTTCGAGACGATTAGCGTCATCAACAACACGGTTGGAAGAATCATCCCCATCAGCAATGTCATCAGGCCTTGTGGCCCCCTCGCCCAAGACTCATGGTTTGCCGGCCAGCGCTCCCTCCGGAACGAACCGGGCACCATGGGCAAGTACATGGTCCATGGCAGAAAACCAATGGCAAGAACCAACGGGTAATAGGGCAGATGCAAAAGGAAGGGAAGGAAACCCTCTCCACCGTGATTTTCCATCGCGGAAAACAGCCGTTGAGGAAGTCGCTCCACGATGGCTATGCGCAGGTAGTCCCCACCGGTCGCAGCATTGGCTGGGATTCCCCAGGCAAGAAACAAAAGTGTCCCCATGATGACTGCCGCACCAAGTCTCAAAGCAAAAGGCCCCGCTTGTGACCGTCCTCTCGCCAGAGCAAGGGCCGCACCGATGGACAAGACGGGAACAGCCAACCCGACCGGACCCTTGGTCAGCATGGCGAGACCAATGGCCAGCCCCAAAACCGGCACATGCCATCGGCGGGGACCATGCAGCCACGCCTGCACAAAAACCCACTCAGCAAGCAGGAGGAGTGCAAGCAATGTCGCATCGGTTGTTGCCGCTGCGCCAGTCATCAAAAGCATCGGACTGGTGCCTGCAATAATCGCAGCCATGGTGCCTGTCCCCAAAAATTCCCTGGCAATAAGACCCGTCAAAAGACACACCGCAGCAATGGCCACCGTGGAAACAAATCGCACTCCCATCTCATTGGGACCAAAAACATGAATGGATGCACTCATCAACCAATAAATCAACACTGGCTGGAAGGCTCTTAATTCATGGTTGAATGTCGGGTAAATCCAGTTTGACGAGTGGGACATCTCAAGCGCTGCGGTCGCGTACCTCGCCTCGTCGCGATCCCAGAAGGTTGACCGAGTGGAGGTAAAAATCAGGACCAACCAAACAGCCGCCACAACCAGAAAAAGAGAACCAAGATTCCTCCTGCCAAATGGAACTCGGCTCATGGGGTTTTCTCCCGATTTAAAACAATGGCTTCCGACGGCGATCGTTTCCTCCAGATCATCCAACGCACAGCCAGCAAGTCCAATAACCCGCAACCCCCGCGACTGAGGAATCCGATGTGATATTTGGAACGACCAGCATGTCTGGGGCGGTGATCCACCGGGATTTCGCAAACTCTTCCTCCACCAAGCTCAATAAGAATGGGGATAAATCGATGCAGGCCCTCAAACTGCAGCGGCAGTTGGCGCGCTGCATCGCGGCGCATCACCCGCAGGCCACAACCTGTATCCTGCACCTGATCTCCCAGCAAAATTTTTCTGGCGAAAAACCCAATATCCGCAACCTTTCGCCTGGCCCATGAGTCGTGACGACGAACACGGTGCCCCTGAACCAACGTGAGCTTGGGATCTGCTTTCAGCATGTGAATCATTGGCAAGAAGTCCTTGGGACAATTTTGCATGTCAGCATCCATCATCCCCAGGAAGTCCCCGCGCGCCACAGAGATCCCGGCAGCCAAAGCCGCACTTTTTCCCTGAGGGGTTTTCAGGCAGAGGATCTTTAAGCGATCCAGCCGCACTCCGACATCCAAGAGTGCCCTCAAGGTTCCATCCGATGAGCCATCATCAACAACAAGCACTTCCCAGTTCAAAGATCCCCCAGCTAACAAGACACTCAGCTCATCAAGCAGCGGGTGGATGTTTCCTTCTTCATCGCGGGCAGGAATTATGACTGAGAATTCTATCGGCGGGGGATCCATCGGAATGGAGGTTCCACCACCGATGCCATCCAGGGCAAGCGGGAACTCATGACCGGCCACTTAGACCGGACAGGGATCCAGGTGCCAGATCTCGCTGGCGTATTGGGAGATGGTTCGGTCGCTGGAGAACTTGCCCATTCTCGCCGT
>JBGTAR010000353.1:0-9386 GCA_041749815.1 Terrimicrobiaceae bacterium | reverse complement strand
CTGTGAAAGCATCCGCAGCACATCTTATCTTCTCTCCGGTCCTAATGCCGGTTCGACTTGGGCAGCGCCCGAGCCGACTTCTTTCCCTCTTTCATTAACGGATCCTGGCTGCGCATCGTGCGGACGCGGCTAAGTGGCCGTGACTCCTGTTGACCTCCGCCGAGCAACACAAACACCTTATGTCCGACAAAATTATTATCTTTGACACCACCTTGCGCGATGGGGAGCAATGCCCCGGCGCCAGCATGAACCTGCGCGAAAAAATGGAGGTGGCCCGTCAACTCGCCCGCGCCAATGTGGATGTGATTGAGGCAGGCTTCCCTGTGATCAGTGACGGAGACTTCGAAGCCGTGCGCACGATTGCCACTGAAGTGAAAGGTCCCATCATTTGTGGTCTGGCCCGCTGTGTGGATGGTGACATCGACGCAGCCGCAGCAGCCGTCCAACCCGCAGGCGACCGCGGCAGGGTCCACGTCTTTTTGGCCACGTCGGCGATTCATCGGGAGCATAAATTAAAAAAAGCCCGCGAGGAAATTTTGCGGTTGGCACGGAACGGGGTTCAACGGGCCAGGGGGTTGGTGAAGGATGTGGAGTTTTCCCCGGAAGATGCCTCCCGCACCGAACCGGACTTTTTGGCCGAAGTGGTTCAAGCGGCCATTGAAGCGGGTGCCACCACAATCAACATCCCGGACACCGTCGGTTTTGCCGTGCCAGGGGAATTTGCCAAGATCATCGAATACCTGATGAGCCACGTCAAAAGCATCTCGGAAGCGGTGCTGAGTGTGCATTGTCACGACGACCTGGGCTTGGCGGTTGCCAACTCCCTGGCCGCTGTCAGCGCTGGCGCAAGGCAGGTGGAAGGCACGTTTAATGGCATCGGAGAGCGTGCCGGAAATTGCGCTTTGGAGGAAATTGTGATGGCCATCAAAACCCGTCAGGATTTCTACAAGGATATCCACACCGACATCGTCTCCAAAGAGATCTTAAAAACCTCCCGCATTGTCAGCCGCATGAGCGGACTGCACATTGCGCGCAGCAAGGCGATTGTCGGCGAAAATGCCTTTGCCCACAGCTCGGGGATTCATCAGGACGGGATCCTGAAAAAACGCGAGACCTATGAAATCATGGATCCGCAGGATGTGGGATGGGGCGGCACCGAATTGCCGCTCACCAAACACAGTGGCCGTCATGCCATGGTCGCGCGTTTGGAACATCTGGGCTTCCATCTGCCGGATCAGCAAATTGCCGCCATTTTTAACCGCTTCAAAGAAATCGGGGACAAAAAGAAATTTGTTTACGATGACGACCTGGCAGCCTTGGTGGAGGATTCCCTCTCCTCACCCGACCAAGCCTACACCTTGGAATACATCAACGTGACCAGTGGCTCGACCACGGTCCCTACGGCCACCGTTCGTCTGCAGCGCTCCGGAGAGACCTTCCAAGACTCCAGCACGGGCAATGGGGCCGCCGATGCCGCCATGCAGGCCATCGACCGCATCACCAAAAACACCGGCCACCTGAGCGAATACCGCGTGGAAGCTGTCACCCAGGGCCGGGACTCCCTTGGCGAGGTGACCCTGAAAGTGGATTTTGGCAACGGCCAACTCATCACCGGCAAAGGCGCCAGCACCGACGTGATCGAAGCCAGTGCCAGAGCTTACGTGAATGCCATCAATCGGGCTGAGGTCATGAAAGGCCGGGTGAAACGCGTCGAATCCAAAGGAGTTTGATGAGGCTATTTTGTCCTCACAACTAACACACGGCGATCGAGTTGCATTTCATCTTCTGTGCCATTGGGAAAAGAGGGAAAGTTCTCTCCGTAACCGTGGGCTGTCAGAAGACTGGCGGGAATGCTGTAGCGCTGAGTGAGTTCGTCAAACACCCGTTTGGCTCGTGCCGCCGAAAGATCCATGTTGTAATGGTCGGTTCCCTCTGTGCTGGTATGCCCTTCAATATCAAACTGGGTTCCCGGCGATTGCTGGCTGATGGTGACAATGGCCTGAGCAACTTCTTCCAAGGCCAGACGTGATTCCTGATCGAGCAGCTCATTGGTTTCCACCTCAAAGAGCACAGGCAAGGTGACGTAGTTAAGTTCACGGGTTTGTCCCTGTTCTTCGACAACAACCACGTTGCGCTCCATATCGTACACCCGACGAGGTTGCACGGTCTCCACAACTGTCACGGACTCTCTGACGGGTGACACCTCACGGGTTTCAACAACCACCCTCGGAGGTGAGGACAACTGACGCTGCAGCACCTCACGGTCCACGGTTCGCACGACCTTATTGGCAACCCGCACAGGGACACGGAGTATCTCCTCCACTTGCCCGAACGCAGGAAAGCTTAGAAAAGTGAGAGCGGGAATAATGAGAGCGGGAGCAAGTCTTCTGAAGAGAGCCTTATTGTGATTTTTCATAATTTCACAGTAAGGAGGAGCCCTTTCCATCTCAATGGGGTGTAACACCCAGACAAACGAACTCACGAACTCCCATGTTATGAAGCCGTGAAATAACTAGTGCAACGTAACCGAAGAAACGGATACACCGCCGGGGAAGATTTGGGTCGCAGGCAAGGCGCAAGCGAAGGCCTGTATGTGATTCATACTGGTCGAGCTTGCAACGCAGCCTGCGCCCCAAAGAGACCCGGCCCTGCGGGTTGCGATGAAAATGCCCCGGCACCGGCGTCCCTCCTCGGTCACGTATCGCAACGGATATGCTCCCTCGTCGCTCCTTGGTGGCGGGGCATTTTGATCGCAACGGTGTATCCGCTTCTTCGGTTACGCTGCACTAGGGCCGTCCAGGCATCCGGGGGGTCCAAGCCCTAACTGGCCAGCTTGGAGGCCATTTCCGCAAACCGCTTCGCGGCATAAGCACTGAAGGCCGGTTTGAGCATGGGAACGGCAATCCGCAGGAGGGTGAGAAAAATTCCGAAGAGACCGGCAGAGGTTTTTACGGTCTTTTTGGTGCCGCCTTTTTTGTCTTTGCCAACGGTAACCACCCGGGTTTTTGTTTTGGGGCCGGCAAGGATCCAGCCCAAGGCGGCTGCTCCTCCCAGCCAGGCATAAGGATGAAGACTGAATGTCCTTCCAAGCTTTTTGGAGACATTCAGTTCCTCTTTAACAGCTCCAAAATCCCGGGCAATGGCAAGGCGGCTTCGACTGATTTCGGCAAGCAATTCTTCCTTTGTCATGGCTTCACTGATTTCAGGGATTGCAGATCCTTACGGATCTCAGCAGAGGTCGCTGCAAACACAGGGGACTTCAAATGAGTTCTCACATGGGTGGCGCAGAGGAAAGCCACCAGAAAATGAAGGAGCGCGAACCCGAGACATATCCAGAGCCACGAGACTCCAAAAATGATTGCGATCAAAAAGGCCAGAAAGAACAACGTCAGAACATAGCCAAAAACCACAAAAATGATGGCGGCGAGGAGCATCACTGCCAACCGCACATAAAGGGCGACCGCTTCTTTGCCTTCGATCCCGGCCAATTCCACCACGGCCACCACATGACGACCCGCAGAACCCCAAAAGCTCAGCAGATCGGCGGTAAGCCCCCGCGAATTCTGCGGAGGCGTGGTGAAATCTGGCATGGTGAAACCGCGCCTTAGCGGCGGAAGATCACCCCAACAACAAAACCAACGCCCACGGCGATACCGACGGCTTTGATTGGGTTCTCACGGATGTAACTCTCCACGTCGCCTTGGACGTTTTCTGCTTTGGCACGATATTCTGAGGCCACTTGCTTCGCTTGACCGCGAAACTCGGACACTTTGGCCGTGGCGGCATCCCCCAAGTCTTTAGCCGCTGCACCGAGATGCTCTTTGCCGGTCTCGATGACGTTACCGGCGTGCTTCTTGACGGATTCCCCAACGGCCTTGCTGGCCTCTGTCGCGGCATCCAGAGCCTTTTTAGCGTGATCGGCTCCGCTCTCAAGTTTTTTTGCTGCTTCGCTGTTTTTGGTATCTGTCATGTTAATAATTTGTTGTTGAAATGCCACTATGACACATCCCTGCCGACTGACAAGCTTTCCCTGGCAGGGACCGCTCCGCCAGGCGCAGCTCCGAAAGTTGCAAGAGCGATAAAAATGGCGGCGGAGCCGTGGCAACGCCCCAACGGAGTGGGGCGGCTACAACGAAGGCAAGCGTGCTCGAAGCCTGGAATCTTGTAGCCACGGCACTCCGCTGCCGTGTTCCCGATTGTAGGCGCAAAGCGCCCTCACTGAACTTGCAACTTTCGGAGATGCGCCCTCTCCGCTTTGGGGTCAGGAGATCAGCTTTTTGGAGCTGCGCCAGCGAGGCTCAGAGAGATGTCGATGACATCGGAAACCTTGTCGAGGTTTTCTCCTTCCTGGATTCCAAACTCGCCGCGGTTGATTTTGAAGTTGGTGCGCACGACGAGAAGGTCACCATCTTTGTCACCACCACGGTCCTTGAGGCGGCCGGGGAGATAGGTGACGTTAACAGGGACAATCACCTCCTTGCTCACACCTTTGAGCGTGAAGATGCCTTTGACGTCCGCAGTGCCTTGGTTGCCATTTTGTGTGGTGTTCATCACTTCCTTGATTTCAAAAGTGATTTGTGGGTGTGTTCCGGTGTCCAGCCAGTCTGCTCCATGCAAATGTTCCTGCATGATGGGATTTGGCACCGTTAAGGATTTGGCATCAACCAGGATTTTTCCCGAGATTTTTTCGGGAGTTTTGGGGTCGGCTGTGATCGTTCCACTGATCCCATTGGCCGTGCCGTTGATGGATTCCAGTGGGGCATCCAATTTGAAGACGATGTTGTTTACGCCTTTGGGGTCTTTGAAGTCAAAATTCATCGGCTGCGCCTGAAGGGAAGCGGTGGCGAGGGTCAGGGCGGCGAGAGCAATGTGTTGGATTTTCATGATAGGGTGGTGTGCGTTTTTGGTTTCCTTTTTAAGATAATGATTCCCGCAAAAACGCAAACAAAACCTGCGCCGAGGGCTGGAACCAACAGATCAACCCCGGGGACGAAGCGATTGATCTTTTCGGTGTAATCGATCCCGGTGATTTCGTCTTTTTTGGGGATTTCAATGTAGGATTTCGTCCAGCCTGCGTTGGCACCGAGAACGGCCCAGACGACGACGGACAAGATGACAACGGCGCAGCCGATGGCAATCACGGCCCGGGCGGTTCCTGGAGCACTCATCCTTCAATCGTGTTGATTTCCACAGGCTCGACCTTGATGCCAAGGTCCTCAAGCCACGCAATCGCTTTTTTGATTTCGTCACGTTCTCCCTGCAATTCCAAAGAAACGATTCCGATTTCATCGGTGACGCTGGCTTGGCGCACATTCGTCACGACGTCAAAGTTTTTGCCGAGTTCATGAACCACGGGGCGGGTGATCAGCCGGGCCGGATACATCAGCCAGAGACGAGATTGTTGTAAGGACATGGGGTAAGCGATACTCTGATTTTTAGGACAAGACAACCTCCAAGCGACACCTCCAATCGTTCATGCAGAACCGCGCTCCGACCGTGTGGTTGGCAGACTTGCCATTTGATAAAAGAGCTCGATGGCACGCTTTGCAAAATTTCGAAAAGGAACACTGGGTTCACCGCCAGCCCTTTCTCGAAATCGAATGGGAATGCTGCCAACCCTGATGCCTGGGGTCCGGTCAATCAGAGCGGCAAGGGCCACATTGGCGAGCACGAATGACGCGGGGATTTGTGGGATAAGCGCCGTGATGGCGTGAGAACGCATCAGTCGATAGGGCACATTGGGGTCGGGACAATGCACTTGATAGAGGATCTTCAGGGAGTATCTCAGAATTTTCCCTGCCAGGATCCGGCGCAGGCCGTCATCACGGGTTTTACGTACCCCATAGACCACGTCAAACTCCAAACGCTTGGACCACAAGGCCGGAAAAAATGCAGGGTCACATTGGCCATCAGAATCAATCTGAAGGATCCATTCGGCACCCCGTGCGATGGCAGCCTGATACCCCTTCAAACACGCTTGCCCATGACCCAAATTCGAATGCCTGAAATATGTGATTCGACCATCAAACCTGCCGGAAAATTGTTCCAGGATTTGGGGGGTGCGGTCCGTGGAGCCATCGTCCCAAACAATAAATAAAAATCGATGAACGAGTCGTTCGATTTGCGGGAGCCACTCATTCAAAACCCCTTCAATGGCTTCTTGCTCATTGAAGACGGGGAGAACGATTGCCAGAGTTGGCGGGTCTTGCCCGTCGATGCTGGAACTAATTGGCTCCGTTTCCAAAAAGCGTCGTGATTTCAGAATCCGACAAGGCTCGGTTATAGAATGCGAGTTCGTCGAGAGCGCCAATGAGCCTGTCGCCGGCGACCCCTTGATATTTTGCCCCAATGGCGAGCGGCTGGGTGTTGAAGTTTGGTTTGCCGACGGTTTTTTTCATGCCTTCCAAAGCACCATCCACATAAATTCTCAGCGTGGATCCATCAAACGTGCCGGCCACATGGCGCCACTCATTGGCCTTGAACGCGCTGGAAGAATCAATCTCCTGATATCCGACTTCCTTGTTCCAAAACCCGAGGCGTGCTCTCCCTCTGGCAAAAACCAGCCAGAAAGAATTGCTGGCACCTTTCTCAATAACCCGTCCCCCGCATTGTTCTTGTTGTGGGGCAACCCATGCCGCAATGGTCCACTGATCGGGACGCAAGGCCGGGGAGTCAGCAACCTCAATCCACGACGAGCCATCAAATGTGGCGGCACTCCCGTTCACCCCTTCTTCAAACTTGATCTGGCCTTCGACTTTGGCGTTTGAAGCGGCCGATCCCGCGAGGGCGGTAGAATTGTCGAAGGAAGATGACACGAGCGCCCCGGTGTCCAGAGCATGGATCAGCGAAGCGGGAAGGAGCAGAGTGCAAACCAATAGCTGGAGGGTTTTCATGGGTTTGGAATCTGTCAATTTCTAGCGAGCACTGCCGGCTGCGTCAATCCCGCACTCCCTGCTGTGGAGGGATGAAGACCAATCCACCGGCTTGGGTAAAAACCCAGGAAACCCCGAGTTGCCGCAATTGATTTTCCCAAACGGGTTCTTTTGAAAGCACGTCCTGGAGAATGGACCAGTTTTCCTTGTACTCCAACCCATGAGCCCAGAGCATGCCCTCGTAACCACACACAACCGGTCTTCCCAGAAGGATCACGGGGTTGCCATGGTGCGGTTCGGTTGCAATGGTGTCCAAAGCGGGAACATTGGCAAGCGCCACACGCGCCTCATTCATCTCGGAAATCCCGACGAGGTGATATCCGGTTTTGTTGCTAAGGCCCCCGACCAGGGAAATGGCTCCGGAGAAGAAATACACAAAGCAGAGGGCATAGCGCCCGGCCAGGGGAAGCGGGCGGATCAGTAGTTTCCAGAGGTACGGCGCACAGAGGAGCCAGGCCCATAGAAAAATCTTGGTGTTATCCCATTCCCATGGGGCAAAAGCCACAAAACAGGCCACCAGAAAAAGCAACAGGCCGGTGCCTGCAAAGCTCCGAAGTTCCGGGTCATCAGTCCTGATGACCTTCCAGGCCAAAAGCGCCATCATCGGCAAGGAAATCCCAAAGTTTAAAACCCAGAACCACACCCCCCCGGTGTCCTGCATCCAACCTGGCAAAAACCGCACACCAGACTCGACGCGGAATCCTCCCGTGACGAGAAAAGCACAATACGTTGCTGGCGGAACGGCACACCCCACAAAAGCGAGCAATTTGAGGCGGGCAGTTTTTTGAAACACAAACATTCCTGCCAACAGAGCGCTGAGAGCAAGGAAAGCATGCGCACTGAATAGTGGCATCGTGGAATAAATGAGGAAACCGACCCACGTGGGCACAATCAGCCTGCCACGAAAAACGGATTCTCTCCATGCCGACCAAAGGAAGAGGGTTGCCGGCAGGGCATAGAGCAGGCCCCGCTGCGTGACAAACATCGCAAGGAAAAAGTTTTTCCAGGCAAGGTCTGATTGAAAGTCGATGATTTCGTGCGTCTGAAAAACCTGAAAACCAGCCAGTCCGCCATTAAAAAGAAAGACGGCCAAACCAAAGGCACCTCCCCATCTCCAGAGAGCCCAAGCCGCAAGCACCGAGCCAGCCAGGCCAACCCAGATCAGACCTCGCTCGGCAGGCACCCCACAAAGCACAAGGAGGCTGTTCCATAAGTCCGCGCCAATATAATAATTAAGGGGCGCTCCCATCAAAAACGGGCTCTCGGGCCAGAAAGATGCACCCGCCGCAAGATAACGGATAATCTGGAGATGCTTCGAGATGTCCCCTAAATTATTTGCAGATTGTACCATCAGCGAATCTCCCGAGGGATAGATCAGCCAAAGGAAGGACCTCAGCGATGCGAGGGAAAAAACTCCAAACATCAGGAGGTCCCATTGGCTCAACGATGAGCTAGGACCAGAAAGCGTTCTCCGCCACGCAAAGATCCCGACACAGGCGCCGGCAAAGAGGGAGCTCAGCGCAATAACAAGAGAGAGACCATTTCCAAACAAGGCAAGCAACACGGCAACGGCAACCGTGGTTGCCAAAAAGGTAAGAATCATTGAGACACTTCTCATCGCAGCACGTCCTGCTTTGCCTCGCCGATCACATCGGGCGTTCCTCCAAAGAGTTCTTGAAAATCCTCATAACGAAAAAAAGCGACCCCATCTTTCATGCCGGAGCGCAGCTTGAATTCCCGTCGGTAATATTTTCCCAAAAGAGCAGCCTGAACGGTCTCGGCATTTTCGACCGAGCAAAGCACAAAGGCCGGATCCATGGCCTCCGGCACTTCCAACTCCTTGTGATAACCCACCCCGGTAAAATCCCCAAGGATCCAGGGAATCGGGTAATAACTCTCCAAAAATATTTTCCCGGGAGCATGGTAAAACCGGGGATCGGCAGCGGCTTTTTTCAGCAGGGGACCCAGAGCATTGTCAATTTCCGAGTAGGTCTGCACATAAACATACGATTCGGAGTCGTCGTCAAATTTCTCAAAATTCAATCGGAGCATCGGCGGCAGAGAGGCCGCAATCAGAAGCCCGGCTGCCAAATAACGAAACCTCACAGGCAGTTTTTCGAGCATGGCCCCGCCCACCAAATAAAACGGCCAGATTAACGAGATGATGCACCACGGCGTTTTGTAAGGAATGATTGAATAAGCGATGAGCACCCCTGCCCCGAAAATGGCCGTGTAGCGCACACGGGCATCCACTCGGCTCATGGCCCAAAGGCTGCCGGCGACCCCCACCAGGGACGGCCACTCGTATTTTGCCATCAGCGCCAACCAGTAATAATTGAAAGGGCCAATTTCATAGGTGGTTTTTTCATGACCCCCAGCGGTGATACCGGTTTGAAACCACGCGGCATACGTTTCATAAAGTCCGCTGATGGCGCGAAAATCCAAAAGGAAGCC
>JBGTAR010000352.1:0-3073 GCA_041749815.1 Terrimicrobiaceae bacterium | reverse complement strand
CGATATCCACTTGGGCCATGGGATCGTGCTCTCCAAGTTGCGTCAGTTTCAGGATGCCGGTCACGAGGCGATTCTCATCATCGGGGACTTTACGGCAATGATCGGCGACCCAAGCGGGCGTTCCGCCACTCGCCCCCAACTTACCCATGATCAGGTGCTTGAAAATGCCAAAAGCTTTCAAGAGCAGGCATTCAAAATTCTCAGCCGGGAGCGCGTGCGTATTGTTTTTAATGGAGAATGGTTTGAAGCCATGAGTTTTGAAGAGGTCATCCGCCTTAACAGCCGTGTGACCCTTCAACAAATGCTCCAGCGGGAGGATTTCCGTCAGCGGATCGATTCCGGCCAGCCAGTGCGGGCACACGAAATCCAATACCCCATCATGCAAGGCTGGGATTCGGTGAAGGTGCGTTCGGACGTCGAACTTGGAGGCACGGACCAGCTCTTCAACAATCTTGTGGGACGGGATCTTCAGCGTGAGGAAGGCCAGCCCCAGCAGGTCGTGATCACGATGCCCATTCTTGAGGGGTTGGATGGAAAACAAAAAATGAGCAAGAGCCTTGGGAACTATGTGGCTTTGAATGAGAGTGCGGGGGACATGTTTGGGAAGCTGATGAGTATCAGTGATGAGCTGATGGCAAAATACTACCGGCTTTTACTGGGAGAATCCCTCTCGACGGGCATCCATCCCATGGAGGCCAAAAAAACCCTGGCCGCAAGAATTGCCGCGAGGTTTCACGGGGACGAGGCGGCTTCACTCGCCCGCACAGAATTCGAAACCCGATTCTCCAAGGGAGATCTGGAACATGTCGAACTGCCGGTTTTTCATCCCGGGGACTCCGGACGAGACATCATCAGCCTGGCGGTGTCAGCTTATGCCTCTTGTTTCGGAATCACTAAATCCCGAGGCGAGGCGAGGCGGCTTGTGGAGGGAGGAAGTATCCAATGGAAAGGCGAAAAAATCTCTGATCCCAAAGCATCCCTTTCTTTGGGAGAAGCAGGCGTGCTCAAACTCGATAAAACCCGGGCGGTTCGTCTGGAAATCGCTTAATCAAAGCGAATCACAGAAAAACCCCGAAATTTGGGAGATTTCCCTGATTTGCTGCAAATTCCAAAGAGAAACAAAAATATTTTTATAATTTATCCTGTTCAAAATGAGCCACTTAACTGCAACTATTAGTTTTTCTTAAAAAAATCTCTTGCAGGATCCTGCATCTCTGGCATTCTTATCCCATTGAAAGATTGTTCTGGGGGGAACAACAGCCCGTTGTAGCTATCGCTGCGACGGGCTGTATCTTTTTTGCCTAGAAAGAAAAATGGGGCGGGAGAAACTCGCGCAGACGCAGAGGCGCAGAGTTTTTTCAAACTGGACCGCTCACGCCAAAGGTGTCTTCAAACCGCTCTTTTACTTCATCTTCTCTGAGCCTTTGCGTCTCTACAGGAGGCTGTTTGTGCTGGGCAGAAAATCGGGAAGCGACCCTGCAATCCCAATTTATTCCAGCAGAGGGCCTGCATCTCTTGCGCCATGAAGCACCCGAATAACCTCGAGAGGCCGGGTATCGGGGTTATAGACGATCAGGTATCGACGGCGCACGGAAAAGAACCGAACGGGCTTTTCCGTCAGATCGCGACGCCAATGGCCGAGATCGGGCTTGATGGCCACCAGCGCGAAGGCAGCGAAGATATCTTCTTCGAGAACATCCGCTGCTGCGGGATTGAACCCGGCAACATAGAGCCAGATTTCGCCCAGGTCGTCTCTGGCGGCAGGGGTCAGGAGATAAGTGGGGGACGCCCCCATTTTCAACGCCGGGCTTGTGGCAATGTGGCCTTGAGCGCGCCCAGAGAGGCGCGGGCTTGCTCTGGTGTGAGTAACTGCCTGGCTCTGGACTGGCTCCATCCTTCTTCGATTTTTTCGCGGGAGGAGGCCCCCCAAGTTGCTTCCTGCTGCCGGAGTAACTGGAGGCCCGCTGCGACGACATCCTCGGTATTGGAAAACGCACCATTTTCCAACTGGCTTTGCACGAAATTTTCCAACGTGGCTGGCACAGTCACAGTCATGAAAGGAATATGGAAGCGGTTTTCTGGGGCGTCAATTTTAAAGCGTCAAAAGGTTGGCGCATTCGGCCTGTCTGGGGCGGCGCTGCACCACGATGATCAGCTTCGAATCGGGTTGGTTCTCCGGGAGGAGAGCCAGAAAATCAGTGGAAGCGCGAGAAAGAATCCAGGGCCTTCTCACTGAGATAAAAGATTCCGTAGCAGCAGCGGCCGTCTTTGGATGAGAGAAGTCGGCGGGTTCGGCGAACCGCGCCCTACCGCAGGGGAACAGCTGACGCAAGCGCGTAGCGCCCCTTGGATGGTAGGGACGCATCGCAGCAGCGGCCGTCGCTTAAAGAGAGAAGTCGGCGGGTTTGTGAAAAAATTCCGGCAGGTGAATCCTCAGATCGGGGCGGGCATTGGCCCAAGGGAAGACGGCGTCGATGGTTAGAGCATCGGCTGACTCGGGCAATGATTCCAACCTGTCCAATGCGAAAGTGAGAACTTTTCCCCACAGCTCAGGGTTTTGGCCAAGGCAAAAATCAAGGACGGACGGAGGTTTGCCGGAAGGTCCCATGCGGAGGCGAATTCCGTGGTGATACGGGCTGAGGCCAAGGTCCCACATTGCTCCGGTGCTCACCAAGCGGAGGGAGCGGTAGTGAGCATTCGAATCAGCGCGGTGAAAGTCCATGAATGTTTCGAGTTGCTGGCAGGATGCCAGCGGTCCCAGGGGGAGCGGACTCAGTTTTCAATATCTTCCTGGTTTTTTGCGCGGTCGGGATGTCCCCACCAGCTATTTTTGCGTTTTCCATCATAGTGCGCCTCAAAGGCCTTCACAGCATCTTCCATACTGCCATCAGGAGGGGCCCATTTGGCAACATCCGGAAAATCCACGGAGGCGTTGCGATTTTTGACAGGGTCCAGGAATTGGATGGGGCACCAAAAGGACTCAATATTGCGGAGCATTTCGCTGCCAAGCGCCCACAGACCGGTCATCCAGTCACAGTACCAGCACCACAGGAGATCGTAGCCGATCAGGCCT
>JBGTAR010000351.1:0-7255 GCA_041749815.1 Terrimicrobiaceae bacterium | reverse complement strand
CGTGGTAATGTCCGCAGATCTCGGTTCGCCGGTGATTAGGGCCATCTCACCAAAGAAGCTTCCCGGGCCAAGCTTGAATTTTTGATCGGTGACAGCAACCTCCACCTCGCCCTCGGAGATAAAATACATGGCATCCGCTTTATCGCCACGGCGGATGATCCGTTGACCGGGCCCGGCCATAACGGGTTTGAAGTGGAGAATCAGTGCTTCGCGCTGTTCTGATGACAGTCTGGAGAAAAGCGGAAAACGTTCGACAAGCTCTTGGGGAGAAAATGTCCGGTGAGCCGCGGATTTTTCTTCGGCCCGCTTTGCGGCCGTTTCAAGGTCGAGCATGAGAGCGGCGTAATTTTTTGCGCCAATGGTCTCTAACCGGCGTTTGCGTTCCGGCGAGGACCGCAGCCAGAGGCACACCCGGTCGGAACCCGCGAGAACCAGCGGATTGAGGGTGATGGAAATCAGGGCTCCCGCGAGAATCAGATTGAGGCCCTCTTGGGGAAGCAGGTGGTAGCTAATCCCAAGCCCGGCGAGAATGAACGAAAACTCCCCGATTTGGGCGAGAGATGCGGAAACAACAAGGGCGGTGCTGATGGGAAAACCGAGGGCCAGCACAATTCCGATAGCCACGACGGACTTTCCAATCATGATGAGTGCCACAACCGAAGCCACCTGCATCGGCTCGCGCAGCAGGATTCCCGGGTCAAAAAGCATGCCGACGGAAACAAAAAACAGAACAGCAAACGCATCCTGAAGCGGCAGAGAATTTGTTGCTGCTTTGTGACTCAGCTCCGACTCATTAAGTACAACTCCCGCAAAAAAGGCACCCAGGGCCAGCGAGACCCCAAAGAGTAAGGAAGATCCATAGGCAAGTCCCAATGCGACAGCCAGCGTGGCAAGAGTGAACAGCTCGCGCGAACCGGTTCGGGCCACTTGCCGAAGCAGCCATGGGAGGACCCGTGGTCCCACGGTGAGCGCAATGGCCACAAAGGCCACCAATTTGAGCAGGGTGAGACCCAACCCCATCACCAATCCCTGATTAGGCGGACTGTGATCATCCGCACTGCCTCCCAAGGCTGCGGCAAAGGCGGGCACCAACACCAGGGCAATGACCATGGCAAGGTCCTCCACAATCAGCCATCCCACCGCAATCCGACCGTTGCCTGTGGAAATCGCGTTTCGCTCCTCCAGTGCCTTCAAAAGCACCACCGTGCTCGCAACGGAGAGACTCAACCCAAGCACCAATCCTTGCCCAAAGCTCCACCCCCATGTCAGAGCCAGCCCCGCACCAATGGCCGTTGCGATCAAAATCTGACCAATGGCCCCCGGTATCGCAATGCGCCGAACAGCGACGAGATCAGAGACAGAAAAATGAAGTCCCACGCCAAACATCAGCAACATCACTCCAATTTCTGCGAGTTGGCCGGCCAACGCCGCATCGGCTTCAAAACCCGGCGAGTAGGGACCCAGCAGAATCCCAGCGAGCAGGTAGCCCACGAGGGGCGGAAGCCCAATTTTGTTCACTGCAAACCCAAAAACAAATGCCACGGCAAATCCGATGGCAATCATGGCAATCAAAGCAGTGTCGTGGTGCATAGGGCTAAATCCCGCCGTTGGGAGACCGAAGAGGAATGATTTTTACCATGATGCGCGTGAAGGTCATGAAGACGTTGACTAAAATCCCATCACCCCTGGGGTGAGCGGGTAGGCGCGGAACTTCATGACATAAGGCCCTGCTCTTCATGGGGAATTCTATTGCTGCTTTGGGAAAAAAATTCAAGAGGGCAAATATGAGCCCTGCCGTTGGATCCGGGTTGGTGCACAGGTCATAAGGAATACGGAAATCGCACCCTGGGATCATGTTCATCGTATATCATTTAGAGAAGTTCACAAGACCAACGGTAATCGCCTGAGTCCTCAACAGGGCAGTCCCTACACGCTGGCAGGTTGGCTGCGGAGCATGCTGGCATCAGGGTCAGACTCCTTGGCATCCGGTGGGGCGATGAGCATGTAAATGCTGGGTAGGATAAACAAGGTGAAGATGGTGCCGATGGTCATTCCAAGGACCAGCACAAGCCCGATGGAATTGCGGGCCTGGGCGCCAGGACCGGTCACAAAGATGAGCATGATGTGACCAAACACCGTGGCGGCGGTGGTCATGAGGATCGGGCGCAGGCGCAGGCGAGAGGCTTCGCGGATGGCTTCCAATTTGGAGTGACCTTTTTCGCGGAGCACGTTGGCAAACTCGACGATCAGGATGCCGTGTTTAGAGATCAGACCCACGAGGGTCACCAGCCCGACTTGCGAATAAATATTCATGGTGGTTGTCCAGCCTTCGGTGAGCGGGAAGCTCCATCCGGGAGGGCCGGCGGCTTTGAGGGCGGTAAAAATAAGCGCTCCAAACATGGCGAGGGGGACCGAACCGAGAAGAATGATAAACGGGTCACGGAAGGAGTTGAATTGGGCGGCAAGAACCAGATAGATGAGGATCACGGCCAGCGAAAATGCCGGCAGGAATTTTCCGGCCTCTTGCTTGAGCTGACGGGACTGCCCGCCAAATTCAATCTGTGTTCCTTTGGGTAGAATTTCCTCGGCCGCGGCGCTCAGCGCATCCAAACCTGCTGTGAGCGACCGGGGGGCGATGCCTTGGATTTTGATTGCATTGAGTTGGTTGAATCGGTTGAGGCTCCTGGGTTCCAGCTCACGGCGGATCGTGGCGATTGCGCTTAGAGGAAGCAATTGATTATCGGGTCCCCGAACATGGATCTGGTCGAGCTGTTCGGGGGTGATGCGACCTCCGCGCTGGATTTGTGGGATCACCTTGTAGCTGCGCCCATCAAGGTTGAATCGGTTGACATAGTTGCCACCCAGCATGATGCCGAGGTCGCCGCCGACACTGCGAAGGTCCAAACCAAGGCTGGCAACTTTTTCCCGGTCAAACTCGACGACTTCGCGGGACTGATCAATTTTCACATCCGTTTCCAAAAATGCGAACTGGCCGGATGCCATGGCTTTCCCAACAATCTCTTTGGCAAGTTCGAGCAGTTGCGGTGCTTCCTGGGTTCCAGCAATCACAAATTCCACAGGGAAGGTTCCAGCTGCGGGGAGGGGATCAGGAAGAAAAGCCGGATGCTGGACGCCGGTGATGGAGCCAAGACCCATCATCACTTCAGGCTCAATTTCAAAGATGGTACGCTTGCGCTCCGACCATGGTTTGACCAACATTCCCCCAAAACCAAAGGAGGGTTGGGTGACCTGGAAGCTCTGCTGCATTTCCGGCACAGATTTAAAAACCTTGGCGGCCTCATTGGCATAATAGGTGGCCTGCTCAAGCGAGGCATTGGGAGGGGGCGAAAGAATGCCGAAAACGATGCCTTGATCCTCCTTCGGAGCCAGCTCGGTGGGCGAAACAACGTAGAAAATAAACGCAAACACCGTGAGGGTCACCCACACCAGATAGACGAGAGGCCGGTTCGCCAGCGTGCCATCCAAGACTTTGGAATAACGGTTTTTCAGGCGCTCGAAATTCCGTGTGATGTGGCCGGCAAAGCCTTTCTCATCATCTCCCCGACGGATCATCCGGGAGGCCATCATGGGCGACAGCGTGAGGGCCACAATGCCGGAAATGAGGACGGCCCCCGCCAAAGTGAACGCAAATTCGCGGAAGAGGGCTCCCGTCAGGCCCCCTTGAAAACCAATGGGCAGATAAACCGCCGCCAGGGTGATCGTCATGGAAATGACCGGACCAATCAGCTCCCGGGCACCCACGATGGCGGCCTGGATTGCGTCCATGCCTTCATGCAGATGCCTCTCAATGTTTTCCACCACCACGATGGCGTCATCGACCACCAGTCCCACCGAAAGCACAATGGCGAGCAGAGTGAGCAAGTTGATCGTGAATCCAAACAACTGCATGAGAAACACCGCCCCGATCAGTGACACGGGAATCGTCACCATGGGCACCAACGCCGCACGGAAGGATCCCAGGAAGAGGTAAATGACAACGATGACGACAAGCACGGTTTCCAACAGGGTTTTTTGTACTTCGTGGATGGCCTCCTCGATGTAGGTGGTGCTGTCATAGGCCACACTTCCTGTGAGCCCCGAGGGGAGCTGGGCCTGAATTTCTGCCATGACCTCGCGCACGGTTTTGATGACCTCGAGAGAGTTGGATGTTGGCATCACCCAGATACCCATAAACACAGCGTCCTTGCCGGAGAACCGCACCGTGGAGTCATAACTCTCGGCCCCGAGCTCCACCTCCGCGATGTCTTCAAGCCGTACCACCGCACCGTCCACTTCCCGTAAGACCAGCTTTTTAAATTCCGCGACCGTCCGCAGGTCGGTGTTTGCGGTGAGGTTGAACTGCATGAGCTGGCCCTTGGTCTGACCCACCGCTGAGAGGTAGTTGTTTGCAAGAAGAGCTTCGCGGATGTCCGTGGGTGACAAATTGAGGGCTGCCATGCGTTGCGCATTCAGCCAGATCCGCAGGGCGTACGTCTGACCCCCAAGGATGTCCGCACGCTGAACGCCGGCCAGGGCCGAGAGGCGCGGTTGCACCACTCGCAGCAGGTAGTCATTGACCTGATTTGGCGTCAGGATGTCCGAGTTGAAACTCAGATACATGGAGGCAATCTGAGCGTCAGCCGGCTCAATGCTCAGGATGGGCACTTCGGCTTCCGGCGGAAGATCACCGCGAACCTGATCGACCTTGGAACTGATATCCGCAAGGGCTTTGACGGGGTCATAGTTCAATCGAAGAATCACTTCGATATTTGACAGGCCCTGCTGGCTTTGGGATTGGATGTAATCGATGCCATCAGCTGATGCGATGACCCTCTCCAGAGGTGTGGTGATAAAACCACGAACCAGGGTGGCATCAGCCCCAATGTAGGCGGTCTTGATGGTGATCGTGGCGCGTTCAAGCCGTGGATATTGCCGCACGCTGAGGCTGGAGATCGATTGGATGCCGGCGATGATGATCACCAGGCTGACAACGATGGCCAGCACGGGCCGCTTAATAAATATGTCTGTGAAATGCATGGGAGCTGTCCTTGTGGATTAGCTGTTGTCCGGTGTGGGCTCCAACGATGCCTCGGGCTGCATGGCATCATTGATCACGACAGGGGCCCCATTGGTCAGTTTGAACGCGCCAGCACTCACCACCCGGTCCCCCGCAGTCAGCCCTTTGATGACGGAAACAAAATCCCCGCGGTTTCTTCCTAATTTCACAAACTGCTGGCGAGCCGAGGTCTTGCCATCCTTTTCTTCGATCACGTAAACGGAATCCCCATAGGCGGCATTGAGGATGGAGGAAATCGGTACGGCGACGACCTCAAGATGGTTTGGCAACACCACTTCGACCTCGGCAAACAGTCCTGCCCTTAGCCTTCCATCGGCGTTGCGTAACGTCCCCTGCACACGTGCGCTGCGGGTGGCCTCATCCACCACGGGGTTGATCGCTGTGATCTCGCCAGGAACCGCTTCCTGCACCCCATCCGTCGCGACTCTCAGAGTCTGGCCCACTTTGATGGAATCCAACTGCGTCTGAGGCACGGAGAACTCCACATAAATCGGGTCGCTGGAGTGCAGGGGAATCAGCGCATCCCCAGCCGCCACAGTCTGGCCCAAGTTCACCCTGCGAATGCCAACCCGACCGGTGAAGGGAGCCCGAATAATTTTTTTTGCAATGGTCGCTCGCAAGGTCGCGGACTTGGCCTGCTCCTGATCGAACGTCGCCACAGCCGTGTCATATTCCGATTGAGCGATGATCCGCTTCTCCAGAAGCCCTTTCGTTCGGTCGAGATTGATCTTGGCGAGGCGAAGACCCGCCAGGGCAGAAGCCAGGTCGGCCTGTTCCTGCGTGGTATCAAGCTCAAGCAAAATATCGCCCTGCTTGACTTCCGCACCGTTCTCCACCGCGAGTTTTACAACAGTTCCCGGAAGCTCCGCTGTGATGGTCACTCCTTGCACCGCCCTCAGGGACCCCGTGAATTTCAAGGTTTCCTCCCAGGTTTCACCAAGTGCGACAGTGGTTGCCACGGGCGTTGGGGGCATGCCGGCCTTTTCAGCGGCTGACGCATAACCGATGAGGCTGCCAATCTGCAAAACCTTCAACCCCACAATTCCCCCGATAATCACCACCAAACCGATCACCGTCAGCAGGATTTTTTTGAGTCGTTTTGGAGCAGCCATCCCGAACTACTTAACTGCATTGATAATTAAGTCAACTAACAATCTTTCTGACCACAATGCGCATGCCCTCCTGGAGAATCACAACGATGGGAGTGTCCTGGGGAACAAAACTGCTTTCTGCGACCACATCCACTTTTTGCCCATTGATGAGCGCGGTGCCTGAAGGGCGCAGGGGAGTGAGGGCGCGCCCGCTTTGACCAACCAAAGGCTGGCTGGGGCGATCTTTTTCTCCCACGCCGCGGGTGAGATTTTGTTTGAGCATGAGTCGCCGCCCGATGGACGTGTGCGGAAATGCCATCATCCAGCCAATGAAGCCGACAAAAACTGCACCCATGACGCAGACGAGGGTGATCGTTCCAATATAAGCACCAAACTCGACATAGGAAAAAGCGATGGCCCCCCCGAGACATAAGAGCCCCAGAATTCCAAGAATCATCCCCGGAACAAAAACTTCGGCCGCAAGAAGCAGGAACCCAACAAGACTGAGAACAACAATGGCGTTTGTGGGTGTCATTCGTTGTTGCTGGAATCATCCTTCGGGCCAATGGTCCGCTCCCCGGTGAGAATTTCCTGTCCGGTGCCCACGGTGCGCAGAACGATGTTTGAGACCGTCGTTCCAACGCCAATCCCAATATCTCTCAACGTGCCCAGAATCCCGCCGACCGGTTGCCGCGGGGCGGTTGTGGTGGTGGGTGAGAGGGTTTGGATGTTGAGGGGGCTGACCACAGCGCCGGTCTCTGCTGAAACCTCCAGCGATCCCAGGGGGACCCCCATGCTGTCCAGGAGGAGAAGCGTCCATCGGGGATATCCGTCGGCAGCAACCTTCAAGGAAAAATCGATCCAGTGAAAAGCAATTCTCCGCTGCACGGCCTGAGCCTCTGCGATTTGAAAGGCCCGATCAGAGTCGATTTTGAGTGAGCTGAGATTGATGGCTGTGCGGCTGCCAAGATCTGAGAATCCTCTGAGGGGTGTGCGGTTGGAGGTCACCTCGCGGTTGGCGACGGTGAGTTCCCGGACGCCGCCTCTTGCGGACGGATCCAAATAATAAAACTTCCACTCTTGGGGT
>JBGTAR010000350.1:0-12960 GCA_041749815.1 Terrimicrobiaceae bacterium | reverse complement strand
GAGAGTTTTTGGAGAAATGAAAAACTCACTGAACGTCATATGGGGTGTGCAGGCAAAGCCCGGGCGTGCCATCAAGACAATGGTTCGGGAACGGATTCTCAGCTTCTCCTTGATCCTTGGGATCGGATTCCTTCTGCTTGTTTCGCTGGTTGTGAGTGCGGCGCTTTCTGGCGCAAGCAGCTACCTGAGCGAAATGTTCTCACTTCCCCCAATTCTTTGGATGGCCATGGATTTTGTCATTTCAGTCGCGGTCGTCGCGTCCCTGTTTGCCATTCTATTCAAAACGCTGCCGGACGTCGTCCTTCGATGGCGGGACGTCCTGCCAGGGGCCATGCTCACTGCGCTTCTGTTTGTTTTCGGAAAAAGCGGGCTTGCGTGGTATCTGGGAACAGCAGGGTTGGGATCGTCCTACGGCGCGGCCGGATCTCTGGTGGTTGTGCTGATGTGGTTCTATTATGCCACAACGATCCTGTTTTTCGGGGCGGAATTGGTCAAAGTCAGGGTGCGACGTGGCTCGGGGATTCAACCCACCGTCCACGCCATGACAGCGGAGTGAAATGAACAGCAACCAGTTTTCCGTTATTTTTTACACCCATCATGCACGCTTCATGCGAAGATTAATATTCTGGAAGAGCCCGTAAGCAAATCAAACAGTGGAGATCAGCCGAAAGCCAAACCACGTTGGAAGGTTTGGCTCAAGCGCCTGGGATTGTTCCTGCTTGCCCTCATTCTGCTGCTGATTGCCTTCCACCGGCCGATCTTTTTTGAGGGAACACGTTATTTCGTCCTGCGGGCCGCGAAGCAGCAGAACCTCGATCTGGAATACACCATGAGCGGATCGATTTTTACGACGCTTTCAATTACGGACCTGCGCGCCACCCCCCTTGAGCCAGGCCCGATTCAGAGACTGGAAATCGGAAGACTGCATCTCAGTTACAGTCTTTGGAACCTCCTGCGTGACGGTCTGCCCGCGTTTCTTCAGGAACTTGATGTGCATGACGTCTATGTGGAACTGGAGCCGGGGGAGCCATTGCCACCAGAGAAGGAGGAGGAACCCCAGGCATTCAAGTTTCCGGCGCTGATCCCTGAGGTGCTAAATCTTGAAAACGTCAATGTCCTCATCCGCGCGCCGACGGGAAATACGGTTGTCGAAGGATTTTATTTTAGTCTGCTCCCTGATCGGCCAGGGACATTAAAATTTGAAACCCTTGATATCCCCGGGGTCCGCCGTTGGACCAGAATCTCGGCAGGGACGACCTTTCGGGATCGGAATTTTGTGCTCTCGGACCTGATCATTGGATCAGAAATTGCGCTGCGTGAGCTTCGGCTGGATCTTTCTGCCTTCGAAAAAAGTCAGATCCAGATTGCTCTCGATGGCACATTTTTTGAGGCACCGGTTTCGCTCACTGCTCAGGTGAAGGATGTTAATGCATCGAATGTGACGACTCTTGAGATGCAGGTTTCGTCACTGGTGTTGAACCGCATATGGGAATATCTGAACCTTGATGTGCCTTTGAGCGGAACGCTTCAGGAACTTGCAATCACCTTTGAGGGAACTCCGATGGTCCCGTCCAGTTGGCGTGGGGGACTGAAGGGGGTGATGGCGGATACGATGACTCGAGACCAACGCATTGGGGATCTTCAGATGGATGTCTCGGCGAAGGATGGGAAGGCAGAGGCGACCGTTCGAAATGAGTTTGATCCTGCCAATTTTCTTGTGCTTCGCGCGGATGCCACCCTGCCGGAAACTTTTGACGGATTCCCCAGTTCAACAGCTCACGGGACATTGGAGATCATGGCTCCTGATCTCGCGGGGTTGGGGCTTTCCGAGCCTGTGGAAGGGGATGCCCGTGTGGACGCGGATTTAAAAATCAACTCAGGACAGCTTGCAGGTGAGATGGTGCTTAAATCCGGTCAGCTCGCTGCTTCGGGCGTCGGGCTTTCAGAAACTGATCTGGCCATCGAATTTGCAAAAGACCTTACCACGCCAGCCGACGCTCCGTGGTTTCAATCCTCAAAGGCTGCCATCCGTGGTCATATCGGCACGGTGCGATTTTCTGATTATGAGGCCCAAAACCTTCGCGTTGACGCGCAGTTGGAGGGAGCCACCGTGGTGTTGAACGAATTCTCATTGGTCCGCGGCGAGAACACCGTTCATGCTTCAGCGAAGTATGAATTGCCTCCGGATGGCACCGGGTGGGAGACCCAGCCCTTGGCAGCAGATTTTGAAATCAGCGTCCCTCGAGTGAGTGACTTTGCCATTGCCAGCGACACGGCGCAAATCGGAGGAACCCTTCACGCTACAGGCAGCGTGAATTCAGGGGCGGAGGGGTTAAAAAGCCAAATTGACGTGACTGGCCAGGCCCTGGAATTTCAGGGGCTTCTCGTGAAGGCACTTGATGCCAATCTCAGCGTGAATAAAAACCTTGTGACCCTGTCCCGCCTCGCCCTGGTGCTGGACGATCAAAATCACATCCATGGCGAGGGGCGTTTGCAGTTGGATGGGAGCATGGCCTATCGAGGCCAGTTGAATGTGGCATTTGAGGACCTCTCGAAGTTTCAGAGCCTTGTCGGCGAAAAAGAAATCGCGGGGGCCTTGCAGGTTTCTTGGAACGGCAACGGGGAAGTCAAGAACCCCACGCATGAAGGATCCGCGAACCTGGCGCTCACGAACGGCCGCTATGGGGAGCTCGAGGACCTCAATGCGAGTGGTAAGCTCCAGTATTCGCCCGAGTTTGTTGTTGTCCCCAACCTTTTTGCCAGGGCGGGGACACTCGGCGAGGCCTCGCTGGCAATGTTTTGGAAAGAGGGACGTCTGCAACTCACAAATCTCCTGGTCCGACAGAATCAAGTTCCCCTACTGGAAGGCCACATCGAGATTCCGCTGCTGATTTCCGAATGGAAAAACCCGTCGCGGCTGGTTCCTTTTGATCAGCCGGTGACCGTGTCGCTGAAATCCTCTGATGTCCGGGTCGCGGGCGTGATGCGGCAGTTCAGTGGCGAGGAGCCCCCCGTGCAGGCGACCGCCTCCATGGAAATCTCCGCGGAGGGAACCCTCGAAGATCTGGAGGCCCGAGGGAATTTTCGTGTCTCGGATGTGACAGCCAAGGCTGCGGAGCAGTTGGATCCCGCAAATATCACGCTTGTGCTGCAGTTGAAAGACAACCGCCTCTCGCTGGACGGCAGCGCCCGGCAGAAGCTGGTTCAGCCCCTCGACATCACTGGCTCGATGCCTCTGAATGTGGCGGACGTGATTCTGTCCGGGCGGCTGGACAATCAAGCTCCCCTCGACCTTCGCATTCATCTTCCAAGCACGTCCCTTGGCGCCCTTCCCACCCTGGTGCCGGATATCCGCAGATCTCAGGGCACACTCTCCGTGGATGTGAGGGTTTCCGGCACCGTTGAGAGTCCCCAATTGGGAGGCAGCATTAAGGCCGATCTCAGCGCGCTTCGGTTGACCGATCCGAGTTTGCCACCCGTGAACGATTTTGCACTCCGGATGCGTTTTGATGGGGACCAGCTTGTGGTGGAGCGCTGCGCCGGCATCATCGCGGGAGGAACATTTTCTCTGAACGGCAACGTTGATTTCACCACGCTCACGAATCCGGTCCTTGACCTCCGGCTTGGCAGCAAAAATGCGCTGGTCCTTCAAAATGATGATCTCTCCGTTCGCATCAGCAGCGCCTTGCGTGTGAGTGGTCCGCTGAGCGCTGGCCTGGTGGAAGGAAATGTGTGGGTGACACGGAGCAGATTTTTTCGAAATATTGACATCCTGCCCATCGGATTGCCCGGTCGTCCAGCCCCGCAGCCGCCCCCCGAGCCACCGGTGGTGAGTTTTCCCAATCCTCCGCTGCGGGATTGGAAATTTGATATCCGGATTCGGACGCAGGATCCGTTTTTGGTTCAGAGCAATCTAGCCGTGGGGCGCATCGTGATGGACCTGCGTTTGGGAGGCACGGGATTGCGACCGTGGATGGATGGGACCGTCAACATCGAGGAACTCACGGCGTCGCTGCCATTTAGCCGCCTGCAGATCAATGACGGACAGGTGTTTTTTACACAACAGGAGCCGTTTGTTCCGCAGTTGAATATTCGTGGGACGTCCAGGATCCGGGATTATGACGTGAATGTTTTTATCACCGGATCCGCGTCCAATCCTGAGGCCCTGTTCACCAGCAACCCGCCGTTGCCACAGTCGGAAGTGGTGGCTTTGGTCGCCACAGGAATGACCACCGCCGAGCTTTCCGACGATCCCAATGCCCTCGCCGGACGCGCGGCATTTTTGGTTTTTCAGCGCCTCTATAATAAGGTGTTCCACCGCGGCCGCCCCCCCGTGCAGGACGACTCGTTCTTGAACCGCATCCAGTTTGATATCGGAGCCACCGATCCAAGTACCGGTCGCCAGTCCACGTCCATTCGCGTGCCGCTCTCCGATCAGATCATGTTGTCAGGCGGCCTGGACGTTGGTGGCAACTATCGGGGACAGGTCAAATATCTCATTCGGTTCAAATGAAACGGCTTTTATTAATCTTTATGTTTGCGGTCAGAGCCGTTGCCCAGACGGATGCCCCTCCAGAACTCGAGGAACCACTGGTACCCGATGACCTGCCTGTGCTGGATGCGCCAGCCACTGGAGGACAAGGCAAGCTCACCCTGGAATTTGAGGGAATATCCGCCTTTTCCGATCGCGTGCTGCGTGAAGGAATTTCCCTCCAGGTGAAGTCAATTGAGGAGTTTGGTCTGGATGATCCCGGGGCGTATGATGCTGCTTACGGCCTCGAGTCGTATTATCGAAAGCAGGGATATTCCTCGGTTGAGGTGGCCCCGGAAATCGTCGGGGCCTGGACTCTCCGGTTGGTGGTCACCGAGGGGCCGGTGACCAAACTTGGGACCGTCGCAATTGTGGGCAATTCCGGTTACGATGATGCAGCTCTGACAGATTACCTTCTCGGTCCATTGCGGGAACGCTTCCCACGGGTGCGGCTTGATTCCGAGTTGCCATTTGTGGAGACGGATATCTACGAGGGGGTCGCTCTGGTGAGACGATTGTATGCTGCCGGTGGTTATCTGGACGCGATCTTGGACGGGCCTCAGATCTCGATGAATCCTGAAGATACGGTGGCTGATGTTTCAATCACCATCGAGGAAGGGACTCAATTTCGCTTCGGTGCGATTCAATTTTCCGGGGAAACGATCTTCGGGCGTGACGAGCTTCTTGGCATTGTCGCGGAACAGACCCGCGACATTTTTACGGAAGGAAAACTGGATGCGGCGAGGCGCGCGATGGTGGATTTCTACGTTCGAAGGGGATATTTCCAGGCTGCAGTGGCAACCGAAGGCAACCTTGCCAGCGCAGTTGAAGGACGCGTGCCAGTACAATTTGTTGTCACTCCAGGTCAGGTTTTCCGGTTCGATGGGGTCTCGGTGGAGGGCAATGACGATGTTTCAACATCCTTCATCAAAAAACGAATGCGGCGCTTGAGCGGTAAGGTTTACGATCCTGCTTTAATCGACCGAAGCTTCCGCACGCTCATTCAAACAGGCCTTTTTCGAAATCTCCGCATCACTCCCGAGGCAGCTGCGGGCGATCAGGTGCGGTTGCTGGTCTCCGTGGAGGAGTCAAAACCCAAGGAGTTTGCCGTGGGGCTGGGATATGCGAGTTTTTACGGTGGAATTGTGAGCGCAAGCTATCGGGATCTCAATCTGTTTGGCACGGGACGGCCACTCAGCGTGGAGGTGGAAGCCAATCAGCGTGGGTTCACGGGAGAGGTTCTCTACACGGACCCCTGGCTGTTTGATACCGACTACGAGCTTCGTCTCCGACTGTATGGAGCCACCGAGACGCTCAAGGGATACTCGAAAAACGAGATTGGATTTCAACCCAGCATCACGCGATCCATCACGGATGCGTGGCAGGTTTCAGGATTTGTGACCGGAAAAAATGTGTCGATAAATGACATAGAAATCACGCCGACCAGTCTGGTGGGCTTGGAGAACTATTCCGTGTTTTCCCTCGGAATCTCGCAAACGCTGGATTTCAGAAACAATGCAGCCCTGCCGACAAAAGGCATTCTTTTTAGCACGTCCATCGAGGTTGCACCCAATGGCGTGGGGGAGGTGGCCTTTGCCCGGGGTTTGGCCAGCTTTTCGTGGTATATCCCGGTTACCGCGAATTCCACGTTGTCCTTGGGAGCGCGGGCCGGAGTGATTTCCCCACTCAATAGCTCGGGAATCCCCATTGATGAACGGTATTTTAACGGGGGCGCAACGACGGTTCGCAGTTTCTCTGAGCTGACGCTTGGACCGCGGGATGGCGCAGGATACCCGCTCGGAGGTCAGGCTCGGACCGTATTTAATGCCGAATACACCTTCCCGATTTACGGTGATTTGCACGGGGCAGTTTTTGTTGATGCCGGAAATGTGATCTCGGACGCTTCGGATTTTGGAATCGACGATATGCGGTATGCCATCGGTGGCGGCTTGCGATACAAACTGCCGATTGGGGCTCTTCGGTTCGACTACGGATTAAACCCCTCACCAAGGCAGGGAGAAGCGCAGGGGGCCTTTCATTTTGCGATCGGCGTCGCATTCTGATCACCCATTGGCGAAGGAACACGACTTCTGACCGGTGACAGGACGTGGCGGTAGGCAGCAGCGTAAAAATCCAGCGCCGTCAAAAACAACCCGCAGATAATCGGGCCCAGTGCGAATCCAATCGGGCCAAACAAATACAACCCACCAATTGTGCCAACAAGTATGAGAAGGTCGGGCATTCTGGCATCCCGGCCCACCAGGCGGGGACGCAGCACATTGTCGATTGTCCCCACCACCCCGGCACACCATAATAGCAGCAGGGTGGCCGTGAGAGAATCTCCCGAGAGATACAAGGAGACAACAGCAGGCGCCCACACAAGCATCGGCCCAATCCCCGGAATAACCGACATAACAACCATCACCGCTCCCCAAAAGGCCGCGCCGTTGATCCCCGCAAAATAGAAAGCGATTCCACCCAGCGTGCCTTGGATCAGCCCGATCAGCAACGTGCCCTTCACCGTGGCTTTTGTGATCGACATAAATTGCTCCACCATGGCATCCCGCTCGTCATCCTGCATCGGGATGTAATAAAGGAAGCGCTCCATGATTGTTCTCCCATCTCGCAGAAAAAAGAACATGGCGTAAAACATCACAAACAGGCCCAAAAGAAATCCCGCCGTTCCGGCCGTGATGGCGGTAATTTTACTCATGAGATACATGCCAACCGACTGAGCGGCGGTTCCCAATGACGTAACCAGAACCTCTGTGCTGGGGATCATTTCCCCCAGCCAGGGTGCCATTCCCACAACGGCCGATCTGAGCCTGCTGATTCCTGCACCATCCTGATTGGCTTGCAGCCAAGGAATAGCATGTTCACTCAAACCAATAGCTTGGCGCGCAATCAGCGTGATGAGCGCACTGACAGGTCCGAAAAGAACAATAATGACAATCACCACGGTCAATGCCGCCGCCAGCCCGCGCCTGCCCCGTAAAGCTTTCACCAAACTTCGTTGGAGGGGGTAACTCAGGCCGCTCAAGATTGCTGCAATGAAGAGGGCCTTCAGGAGCGGCCAAGCAACAGCCAGAAAAAATCCGGCCGTTACCAAAACAAGGACCAGCACAAAGATTCCTCGAAAGCTGCTGGATTTTACATCAGCTGATTCCATAGGGGGGGTGGAAGATGATGCGGATCATAGGAAGCGGATCGTATGGGAAATTGCTTTTTGCACAAGCCGAGATGGCAGGAGATCGCACGGCACCCACATGGCGCGGGTATAAAAATGGCGGAAATCGATGGCAGCCCGTTCAATCCAGTGCCACCCACCTCAATCCCCTCTTGGAGAGTGGGGCCTGGGGAGGGGAGCCTCATATTGGTAATCTGGATCAAGGGCCTGACGACGAAGGATGGCATCAATTTCCCTCCAAACACCAATGAGTCCATGGGGGGTAGGGGGAAGGTCATGACGGATCAGCTGGTGCAAACGGTCGAGATGATAACAGGGCACGGCCGCATACATGTGGTGCTCGATGTGATAGTTCATTTGCCAATAGAGGAACCGGACAAACGGATTCAGAGTGAACGTCCGGCAACAAAGCCGGAAGTCGTCCACATTGTCTTTGAGCCCGACATGCTGGGTGTTGTTGCAAAGAAAAAAGAGCCAACCGCCATAACAGGGACTGAAGGAGACGAGCACGGGGATGATCCATTGGCCGCTGGCCAATCCCGCAGCCAATACCAAAGAATGGCCGAGAAGCAAAAACCTTGCCCACCGAACGGCCGCCCAACGGCTTTTAGGGTCTGAATTCGGGTAGAGCGTGAGCTCCCATTCGCCCCGGAACTTGCCCTTCGCAATACGCAGGGTGTTCGGCAGAGTCCCACGAAGAAAGCCCATGGGATAAAAAAATCCCACTTTGAGCACATGCCATAACATCAGCTTCACAGGCAAGACGACCTCGAGATCATCCGGCGGGTGCAGGGTGTATCGATGATGGCGGGTGTGGCTGGCTTGGAATGTTTCGTGGTTGATCCATCCAAGGAAGGCAAACACATGACAAAAAAAGGTGTTGAGCCATGATGTCTTAAACACAGTGTTATGACCGAGCTCATGCACGGCATTGATCAGGAACGAAGCCACCATGCCGTAGAGGAAAACTAATGCCAGTGTGAGCCACCATGCGGCATGATGGAAGGAATACCAAGCGGTGATGCCAGTTGCGGCTAAAAGGGACAAATAGCCCAGGGTTTGGATAGCGGCCTTGAAATCACTCTTCGCGTGGAGAGATTTTACCGCACCCGCGGGGAGTTTTGTCCGATACCACGTGATAGAGATGTTCTTGTGGACTTTTTCCGTGAAGACGGCCAGAGGCGGCTCTTGTTGAAGTGGAGAGGGAATGGGTGAGGACATTTCGCAATCTTAACGATCCCATTCTTATTTTGCTTTCGAGCGAATACCGCAGTACTTTATCAAACATGGCCCTTCCGCCTTTCCTCCGCTCCGCTTCACGCACGGTTATGGACCTGCGCTCTTGTGGAATCCCTTCGGTTCCCAGCTTTGGGCGCTATAATCACTCCCGGGCGAAGCAGGGTTTGGAAAATCACCGGCATCGTGGCGCAATGGAAATTTGTTATCTGGTTCGGGGACGCCAGACCTACTACGTTGGAGGGCGAAGATTTTGTCTCCGGGGAGGTGATGTGTTTATCACGCTGCCCGACGAAATGCACAGCACAGGAGGAGAACCTGAAGAAAAAGGGTTGTTGTATTGGATGACCTTAAAGCATCCCGATAAAACTCATGGCGCATTGGTAGGACTCGGCCGCCGTGACAGTCGGTCTCTGTGGAAAGAGCTAAACTTCAACGGCAAGCGACACTTCCCGGGATCTCAAAACCTTAAGCATCACCTCGACGCGATCACCGAACTGTTTCACGCTCCCCACAAACCTCTCAATGCGGCCATCATGGCCAACCAAATCCAAGCGTTTCTTTTTGATCTGCTGGATGCTCGAAGTCGGTCAGCGGACGCGGAGGGGAACCACATTTTTGAGGTCGTCATTCGACACATCCAAAGTCATTTGGATAAGCCCGAAGACTTGAAAGTGGAGGATTTGGCTGGGCTGGTGGGATTATCCGTGTCCCGTTTTAAGGCTCGCTTCAAAGAAGAGTTGGGAATTCCTCCCGCCGAATATGCTTTGCGCCTACGGGTTGAAGAAGCCGCTCGGAGGCTCAAGCGTCCTGGCGTGTCGGTGACCGATGTGGCGATGGAGATGGGATTTTCGTCATCCCAATATTTCGCCGCCGTTTACCGTCGATTCACAAACACCACACCAAGAGACACAAAAATTCGGTCCTAGTGCAGCGTAACCGAAGAAGCGGTGTATCCGTTTCTTCGGTTACGTTGCACTAGCTTCAGCCGCCTCCCAATCAATTTCGATTTCGTGAAAACTCCTGGTGCGCTACCGTGTGTTTTCAATGCTGACGGATCTCCGCTTTCACGATTTTCGACCGTTCCCCAAGCTGGAGTTTCACCCGGTGCCGGGTGCGAATTTTTTGGTGGGCCCCAATGCCCAGGGAAAGACGTCCATTCTTGAGGCGGCCTGTCTGCTATTGCGGCTTCAGTCGCCGCGAACCAACACGCTCGGCGAATGCGTGAGGTTCGGGCATCCTGGGTTCTCGATTGACGGTCATTGGGCCGACCGCCACTTGCACGTCAAGTATGTTGGGAAGCTCAGGCATTATGCCTTGGACTCCAAACCTCAATCATTGGCCGCGGATTATCTGGCCGTGGCAAAAGTTGTCTGGATTGCAAACGGTGACCTCGAACTTGTGCGCGGCGGCGGAGCCTTCCGAAGGCGGTTTTTGGATTTTCTTGGGGTGCAGCTTGTGCCTGGCTACCTGCATCAGCTTCGCACCTATGAACGGGCGCTGCGTTCCCGCAATGCGCTTCTGCGCGAGGGGCGACCCCGGCGGGAGGTTGCGGCTTTCAATTCGCCACTCTGCGCGGCGGGCGATTTTTTGTTGGATGCTCGGTCGGGTTTGGTTGCCGGGCTGGCTCCGACAGCCAGGGAGGCGTATCGGTCGATCTCCGGCACAGGTGAGCTCCTGGGGGTTGCCTACAAAGCGGGGTCCGGGGTTCCCATGATCGAAGATTTGGCGGCTTCCGCTGCGAATGAGGAGCGCCTGCGTACGACGACCGTGGGACCGCACCGTGATGATGTGCCTCTCCTGCTTGATGGAAAACCTGCGGCGTCGTTCGCCTCCGAGGGCCAGCAACGCTCCATCGCCTTGGCGCTCAAATTGGCGCAAGCCCGTGAAATCGCATCAGGCACCGGGCGGGAGCCTCTCTATTTGATCGATGATGTTTTCGGCGAACTTGACCCTGCCCGGAGAAATAACATGCTCACCGCGCTTCCATAGGCGGCCCAAAAACTTGTCAAAACAACCACGCTGACTTGGCTGGAAGAAGCGCCATGGTCGGCGACAGTGTTTCAGTTGCGGGATGGCTGCTTGCATTGCGATTAGGTCCCTTGCAGCGATTCTTTTGTCAGGCACAAAAGTCGGCGGGCAAGGGACTGCCGCGCCATACCAATATAAATACGGGCTGGCGCAAGCGCGAAGCGCCCCATGGATGGTAGGGACGCCTCGCCGAGGCGTCCGTCTTGGTAAGAGAGAAGTCGGCGGGTTTGGCAAACCGCGCCCTACCAATTTAAAAACGTGCTGGCGCAAGCGCGAAGCGCCCCCTTGATGGTAGGGCTGGGCAGTCCCTTGCCCGCCCACTTATCTCTTGAGAACCTCAGACGGATTGAAATTTGTTTCCAAGACTTCTTTCGGGATGGAATCCTTCAATTTGCGAAGTCCTTCATCTAATTCAGGGGTTGATGAATTTGCTATCTCTCGAAGAACTGCAACTGCGAATTCCGATCTCATGTTAACCAATCCCCTGGCACTTGTCACTTGCAAACTCAAACCATGCAAACTCAAACCAAGTCTGTTCATTCAGCCAAGTATTAAAACCCAGAGATCTAGCCAAATCGTGGGGAGGCATTGATTTGTCAGCCTGATTGATTTTGGCATTCAGTTCACTTGGATCTTGCCCCATTGATCGGGGAAGTTTTGAAATAGGTTTTATAAAACATAGCCAAACGCCTTCAAATGCCAATTTAGGAATATGATGGAAATATTTGTCACGGGATCGAATTGGCGTGTAGTCCACCTGAATCCAAATCGAGCCCATATCTATATTTTTCCCGCGAATTTAGTGGGCGGTCAAGGGACTGCCGCGCCCTACCCCAGGAACAAACGAGTTCCAGCGAAGCGTCGCTTTCTTGGTTGTGTCAAGTAGTCGCCTGTGTGCCTACTTGACTCGCAAGAAATTCAGGGCGGATTGAAGATTCCCATATATGAGGACTGGCTTCCTGACCTCAGACATTGCTGTAATCACGTCCCGGCCTCCCCTCATATCGGCACCACAAGACCCTCTGCCTCGGCCAGCTTTTTTTGGTTCCCGTCAAAGGTGAGAAACTGCCTTGCCTTCACAATAAGGGCCGTCGCGACATGGAGAATATCAAATCCGCGATGCCCGTTTGTCAGTGTATGCATTGCGGAAAGTTTTTTGGCCTCATTCACCGCATCAGCAAGGTTGTAGACGTGGACCAAAAGCCTGCTACTGGCCTTGTCGGCCTCAAATTGCGCCCAAAACAAAGCCGCTTCACCCGGGGCCATCCCTCCACGAAACTCTGCAAACCGGAGAGCATTGCCCAGTTCATACTCCCCCAAGGTCGTGAGAGTCAGAGCAACCCGCTGGGACGTCATCCATTCGATGGCGCGTGGCGTGTTCGCATCGTTGCCATAGAGAGAAAACAAAAAGCTGGTGTCAGCACAGGTTACCATTTTCCAGAGGCTTCGTGGATGATTTCCAGGGATTCCCCTGCTGACAGCCCGGGCGATCTTGACCGATCCCGCTTCACTGCGGGGCTTTGGGACCAATCCACGCTCTTTGCGGACTGGCCGTTCTCAGGCACCAGACGGGCAATGGCCTTGCCCCTTTGGGTGATGATAATTTCTTCCCCCGCCCCAATCCAACTTAGCAGGCTGGTGTAGCGATTTCGCAAGTCTCGAACGGTCGCTGTTTTCATGATGCTACATTTATGGCGCACAATGCAGTGTTGTCAAGTTTCTGCCGCGCTCCCACATGACCAAAAAGTCGCAAAAATATGTGAAAAATCAGGACACCTGCAGGAGCCCGCCGCCCTGGGGCTTTGCAATGATTGTACCAAAGGTGCCCGATTTCCTAGTGTAGGCCGCCAAGCGGAATGTATATTATTCCATCGCCTTGGATTGATGATTCCCGATTGTTGATTTTTTATCGGTGAAGTCCAATCGCAACGTTTTAAGGCCCTTCAACATTCAAAAATCAACAATAATCAATCGA
>JBGTAR010000349.1:0-8886 GCA_041749815.1 Terrimicrobiaceae bacterium | reverse complement strand
CATTCATAGAGTGCCGTGCCGTCCATGTTCACTGTGGCACCGAGGGGAATTGTGAAACCGCAAATCCTTCGTGGCACGCCCCCTTTTTCAAGGCAGCCCATGGTGAGCGGCAGGGTTGCTGCCGAGGAAGCTGTCGAGAAGGCAGTGAGCAAGGCCGGGGCCATTGTTCGGAAATGCCGTGCCGGAGAAATTCCAAAGGCCAGCAGGATGAGGGGGAGCGCAACAAACATGTGAAGCCCCAGGGCAAAGATCACCCCAAAGAAAAATTTCAGCAGAGGGATAAATGCAGCCGCCCCGGTTTGGGAAATTGTGGAAGCCACCAACGCAAAGACTCCATAAGGCGTGAAGCGAATCACAAAATCCGCAATCAGCACCATGACCTCATAGATATTTTCCCACCAGGTGACCATTCCCTCCCTCCGGGTTTCGGGCAGCCGGGTAATAAAAAAGCCGAACAAAATGCTAAAGAAGATGAGGGCCAGCATCTCGCTGTTTTTTGAGGCGGCATCAAAGATATTGGTTGGAATCATCCGTTGAAGGATTCCCCAAATGTCCGAAGCGCCGCGCTCCCCAATTTTCTCGGCCACTTCTGAGGAACTCGTCTTGGCAGCCGCGATCATGGCTTCCGAGACCTCTGGGGAGACCTTCCCGGGTTGAAGAATATTTGACACGGTCAACCCAATCACAACGGCGATCATTGTTGTGGCCGTGTAATAAATAAGCGTCTTCAGCCCGAGGCGTCCGAGCGCCTGCTCTCCACCCAATTTTGCAATGGCAGAAATCACGGCGGAGACAATCAGGGGGACCACCAACATTTGCAGGGCCTGCAAAAACAGTTTGCCCAAAAATGCGAGGACCGCAAATGGTGCCACCCCCCCGAGGTTTGTGGGAAGAAAAAGACCGGTCACCACGGCGAGTCCCATGGCGATGGCGATCTGCCAGTGGAGCGCGAGGCCGGATTTAGAAGGTGTCTTTTCCATAAAGAAAGGAGGTATCAACTTTGGTGTGAACGGATTTTCCGCTTTGGGACTCGATCAAAATTTCACCGTTTCCGGGTTTGATGGATTTCACGCGGTCAAACCCTGATGGGATGGCTGCCACTCCGAGGATGGTATTCACCACCAAGGGGTCATCGGGCGAAAGGATCACAGATGTGGGAATCCCTGCCTGACTCACTTCGTTGGGAGCGACCGACTCTGCCAGGCCGTAATGGAAATAGGATGTGACTTCCTCCAAGCCGAGCACGCCACGATGCCGTCCACTCCATGGGGGATAATGACGCCCCCCGTTCGAGTGCCAAAGCACCGTGGATGCCAAAACCCGCGGGTCTTTCAGCGAAAACCAGACAAACCGCGCTCTGGGAAATGTCACTGCCGTCCAGCCGAACTTGGTGCCCGGCTTGGAACTGATCATCACCAAGTCTTCAAACCCTTCCCTGGCCGGGTAACGTGACAGGTCGGCCAAGGAGCCATCAGCTGCGGGGACCCTGGCAAGATCTTTAAAAAGAGCACCGGGCTTCAAACTCGTGTATCCGCCCTCCGCAGCTTTTTCAAACTCCCCGGGGAAAACCTGCCCCCTCTCAAAGCGTGATGTCGAAACTTTCCCCTGCTCGGACTCAAAGGCCAGCATCGCATGGTGCCCGAAATTCATTGGCCCGGAACCTCCGCTGACCACATGACGGGAATAGACCGCCGTGTGTCCGGCATGAAGAGCAATCAGCTTGGTGACCGTTGATTTGCGGATGTCTGTTCGCAGCACGGTTTGCAGTCCCGTCCATAATCCCTTGGTCTCAGCGGCTTGAAATTCCCAGCGTTTGTTGGCTGTTTCCCCATGAGCCGGATGCTTTTCCTTCTTCCAGGGTGATTCATTTCCACCAAAGGGCATGCAAAAAAAATCTCCCCGCAAAACCCGCAAGATTGGAGGAAGCGCCTTGGATTCCTTCGAGCCAGCCCATGGTGCCACATGGAAAGGTGACACGGTTTTTTTCCCGAGCACAAATTCCACAGGGCCCAATTGGCCTCCGTTTTGAGTCAGAGCAGCTGACACAAGATCAGAATGGATCTCAAAACTCGTTTCGCCCAGGATACGCACGGTGTTCATCCCATAACCCCTAAAGGACAATGCCCGCGATGAAAACCGAAAACCCTGAAAAGTCAGGACAGCCGTTATCACAGCGACCACATGAATGGTGACGATATTGTCACATTCCAAAAGTTGATGCGTTCAAAAATTATACCTAATGAACCGACTGCATCATGAATTTCACCTCACGTTTCCACCTCGTCGCTGTTGGTTTGTTGGTTCCGCTCACAGCATCACTTGCCCAATTTAACCCAGGCCCCAATCCCATCGCGGGATCTGTTGGTAACCAAAGTATCTCGTCGGGTATGGGGACTGTTAGTGCCACTGGAACGATCACAATTGGCGGGGGCACGACGGCTCTCTCCATCTTGGGAGGAACATCCTCCATCATCAACAATGGGAGCATTCTTCAAACAGGCACTGGACGTACGATTGACAACACGGGCGGTGGCAATGATGCGTCCATTTCCATCACGAATAATGCGTCAGGGCTTATCCAATCCGCAAGTGGTGACACGATCCGGGTCAATCGCGCGGCATCAAATGTCACTTTGACCAACTCAGGGGAAATCCTTTCGCTCAACCCTGGAGGCGGCGGCAGCCAGGCTTTGGACTTTGATGCTGTCACCACCGGCACGGTGATCATCGAAAACAAGCTTGGTGGCCTGATCCGTGCCAATGCTGCCGACGCAATTCGCACAGGGGCCAATGCCATGGTTACAAATGCGGGTACCATTCTCGCCATCCCGATCGAAGATAGCGGAGATCCACCAAACGTTACTGGCAGCGATGGCATCGATGCCCAATCTCGCAGCGGAGTCCAGATCACCAACACCGGTTCGATCTCTGGTCGTCATGGGATCACCGGTGGCACAGACACCAACTTTGCCATCACCATCAACAACAACTCAGGAAGCATCACAGGCGTGAATGGTTCAGGTATCAATATTGACGGTTTGTCCAGCACCTCCGGGGCGACAGTGAACAATGCTTTTGGTGCCCAAATTCTCGGGCAGGTTCTTGCCTCAACCGTCGATGGTGATGGCGATGGGGTCGATGTGGATGGAACGCTGACCCTCGACAATGCGGGAGATATTTTTGGATTTGGCGCAAAGGGTCTTGGAAGTGATGGCGGGCAAAACAATGCCGAAGCTGTTGCCACAGGTGGTGGCTCAATCATCAACCGGGCCTCGGGACAGATCATTGGTAGCACGCTCGCAGCCGATGCTCCCAACGGAGATTCCACACGACTGGGTAATGGCATCCTTGTGGATGACAGCAATGGGGGGGGAGCCTACTCAGCGACCAGCATCACCAACTCGGGATTGATCCAAGGCAAAAGTGGTTTTGGAATCAAAATCATCGGCGGATTTGCAGACACCATCACCAATAATGCCACGGGCACGATTCGAGGGGCCATCACGGGGCAATCGGTGATCCAAACTGGTTCAGGCAATGATGCCGTGACTCATGCGGGGAGCGTCATCCACGATGGCGGCATCAGTGAAACTGCGATTGCGCTGGAAGGCGATGATGATCTCCTGATTATTACAGGCGATGGAGCCGTCGTGATCGGCGGAATGGACGGAGGGGACGGAAATGACACACTTCGTTTTGACCTTGGTTCGAACAGCAATTCCTTCAGCTATGATGGCATCATCTCGAATTTTGAAGCCGTCAACATTCTCAGTGGGGTGGTGACTTTCAACGAAGGCGCGACCTATTCAGGAACGACAATGCTCGAAGGGGGCACGTTCCTGCTCGATGGAATGCAGATGGGCAATGGTTCCCTGACTGCTCAGAGCGGCGCAACACTTGGAGGAGCTGGCAGCATCGCGGGCAGTTTGAACTTGGAGGCCGGAGCCAAGTTTGTTTTCAGTCTTACCGAAACGCTCACCGTCAATGGATCGAACGTCGACTTCGGTGGCTTTAGCATCGCTGATCTTGTTGGACTGGATGGTTCTGTGGCCAATGGCACCTACCTCTTAATTGATGGAGCAGCAACGTTCAACTATGAGAACGTCAATGACCTTGGTTTTGCCAATGCTGTCTCAATCGGCGATGGAAAAAGTGCTTTCTTCGAGGAAGGCAGTCTCCGTGTGACGATTGTGCCTGAGCCTGGGACGGCCTTGTTATTTAGTGTAGGTGCCGGCTGGTTATTGATGGCGCGTCGCCGCAAAAGCTGAGGGGGGAGGTTAATTGTCGCCCACCTGGGAGATCGTGGTCTCGCGGAAAGCGAAAAAGTCGGCGGGCAAGGAACTGCCTTGCCCTACCATCAAGAAGCGCTTCGCGCTTGCGCCAGCTCGGATGTTCTTGGGTAGGGCCGGGCAGTCCCTTGCCCGCCGACTTGTCACCGCCTGAGCCATTAAAGGATGCATGGAACCTGACGCTCTCTGTCACATTCCAAGTGTTTCGGGCGTGCTGGGACTGCCATCAGTGAATCGTTACCCACGAGACTCGGGTGGCTGCTGGGCCATGGGTGTTATCACGTGACAAAGTCCCAGAGAGGCGTCATTTTCTTCGGGAATATGGCCAGTGTTTTTGGAGAAGTGTTTCGGATTGCTACCTGGGGGGAATCCCATGGAGGCGGGGTGGGGGTTGTCATTGATGGCTGCCCTCCCAGACTGCCGCTTTCCGAGGCTGACATTCAACCGGAGTTGGACCGGAGGCGTCCGGGTCAGAGTGATATCGTGACCCCCCGCAAGGAGGCTGACACGTGCACAATTTATTCCGGGGTTTTTCGCGGGCATACGCTGGGGACACCCATATGCATCATGGTGGGAAACACGGATGCGAGGCCCGAAGCCTATCGCGAGATGGAGACGATGTTTCGTCCCTCGCATGCGGATTTTACGTATCAGTCCAAATACGGCATTCGGAATTGGGAGGGTGGGGGACGCTCATCAGCGCGCGAAACGATCGGGCGGGTGGCCGCCGGCGCGGTTGCTAAGAAACTCCTTTCCATGCTTCACCCGGAGGTTGAGGTTCTGGCCTTTGTGGAGACGATCCATGACCTCCGTGCGAATGTGGACCCTCTCACGGTCCAACTCGCAGAGATTGAGGCCAATGCTGTGCGTTGCCCGGATGCTGCCACAGCAGAGGTGATGATTCAAAAAATCAAGGCGATCAGAGCCGAGGGAGATTCCCTTGGGGGAGTCATTGGTTGTGTGGTCCGGGGTCTGCCTGCGGGACTGGGCGAACCGGTTTTTGACAAGCTGGATGCCGATATTTCCAAGGCGGTGCTGAGCCTCCCTGCGACAAAGGGCATCGAGTTTGGGAGTGGCTTTGCTGGCACGGAACTCCGTGGGTCCGAGCACAATGATGCTTATGTGATGAAAGACGGACGAGTGGGGACACTCACCAACCGCTCCGGAGGGATTCAAGGCGGCATTTCCAATGGGGAGGCCATTGTTTTTCGCACGGCCTTCAAGCCGACAGCGACCATTGCCAAAAGCCAGCAGACGGTCACCGTGGAAGGCGAGGCGGCGGACCTCGCGGCCCGTGGCCGTCATGATCCCTGCGTGCTTCCCCGGGCCGTTCCGATGATTGAGGCCATGGTTTGGCTGGTGATCTGTGATCACGTGCTGCGTCAGAGAGCCCTGGATATTTTGCCGCGGGCATGACGGTTTCGACGGGATCCCCATTTTGGCAGGCGGCCCTGCTATTTTTTGCAATCGTCTTTCTGTTGTTCGAAGCGTGGCGTGGCTGGCGGGCGGGAGTCGTTCGCACAGCCATCAACCTCCTTGCCCTGGTGATCTCCGGGGTTTTGTCTGTTGCGGCGGGACAGGTGGCTGCTCGGTTTTTTGGAGGCATGGATTCGCCGACGGGGCTGGGTGCGGCGATTATGTTTGGTGGGGGGCTGGGTCTCGGTGTGTTTTTCCTGATATGGATTGTGGGAGCCGTCCTCTTCAAACGCACCGCCCAGCAAGGCTCTGGAATCTTTCGCTTTTTTTGGGGGGGCGGCGGAGCGCTTTTGGGAATCCTGACAGGATTTTTTCTACTCTGGGGGGGCATCTCTCTCATCCGGACAATGGGGGCTTTGGCCGAAGGACGGGCCGAGACCTCCGCCAGAAAATCTGAACCAGCACCTCCGGTTGCTAAAGGTTTGGTTACGCTGAAGGAATCCCTGGAACTCGGCCAGGCCGGCGAGTTTGTCCAATCCATCGATGTGGTTCCTTCAGAGGTTTATGACATCATTGTGCAAATCGCCCGGGTCACGAGTGATCAGGAGGCGATGCTGCGGTTCATCCAATACCCCGGAATTCAAGAGCTGATGAACAATCAGAAGGTCGCCGACTTGCTGGCAGATCCGGAAGTGCTTGCCGCGGCAGAAAAAAGAAATTTCATTGCTTTGATGAGCAGCAAAGCCTTACGGGAAGCGGTGGAAGATCCTGCGCTTGCCGAGCAACTCAAAACCATCGACCTGCGTGAGGCTCTTAAACAAGCCGTCACCAAACCAATCTCACGTCCCGCACCAACCCCTTCCCACTCACCATGAGCCACTACATCACAACCATCGGTCTTGAAGTCCACGTCCAACTAAAAACCCGCACCAAAATGTTTTGTGGGTGCAAGGTCGAATACGGTGCTGAGCCCAATACAAATGTTTGCCCGGTTTGTATGGGGATGCCAGGAGCGCTTCCTGTGATGAATGAAGAAGCGCTTCGGCTCACGGCTCTCGCAGGCCTCATGCTCGGCTGCGAAATTCCGGAAGTCTGCAAATTCGATCGCAAAAACTACTTCTACCCCGACATGCCAAAAAACTATCAGATCAGCCAATACGATCTGCCGTTGTGTCTGGGCGGGTCGGTTCCACTCCATGACCTGGCCTATCCCAAGGACGTTCAAAAAAACATCGCCAACCCCGGCAAGAGTGTTCGTCTCGTGCGCATCCATCTGGAGGAGGATGTCGCAAAATCTTTCCACATGGAAAACTCAACCGGCATTGATTACAACCGTGCGGGAACGCCCCTTCTGGAAATTGTCAGCGAACCCGACATCGCCAGCGCGGAGGAAGCTTTTGCTTATCTGACCGTGCTTCAGCAGGTCATGATCTATGGCGGCATCAGTGATGCCGACATGGAAAAGGGCCAACTGCGTTGTGACGTGAATGTGTCCGTTCGCCCGACTGAGGAGTCTCCGTGGGGCACCAAAATCGAACTCAAAAACTTGAATTCCATCTCAGGGGTTCGCCGCGCCCTGTTGTTTGAGGTGCCGCGTCAGATCGCAGCCCTTCAAGCAGGAGGCACCCTCCAACAGGAAACCCGGCGTTGGGACGATGACCTCGGAGAAACAACCCTCATGCGCATCAAAGAGAGTGCCCACGATTACCGGTATTTCCCCGACCCTGACCTCATGCCTGTCAAAACGGCAGCCCTCGTCGAAATTGCAAAATCCCGGAAACCCGAACTCCCATGGGACAAACGCTCCCGCTATGTGAAAGACTTTGGTATCACGGACTATGACGCCGCTGTGCTCGCTGATGACCTCGCGCTGGCCTCATTTTTTGAAAAAGCCGCGGCCGAGGCTTCCAAGCCAAAAACCATCGCCAATTACATCATCAACGATCTGCTTAGTTTGCTGGCGTCCTCAGGCATCAAAATTGCCGAGTGTCCCCTCGCTCCCGAAGGCCTTGGTGAACTTGCCAGCCTGGTCGATTCCGGAAAAATTAACTCCAAGCAGGGCAAAGACGTTTTTGCCGAGATGTTTGCCAGCGGCAAAACCGCATCAGTCATCGTCAAAGAAAAAGGCCTTGAGCAGGTCAGCGACACTGGAGCCATCGAGGCCCTGGCCGACCAGGTCATCGCCGCAAACCCCGGCCCCGCGGACGATTTCCGCTCCGGCAAAGAAGCCGCCCTGAACTTCCTCAAGGGCCAGCTCATGAAACTCTCCAAAGGCAAAGCCAACCCACAGATCGCCGGCGAGATCCTCGCCAAAAAACTCCAAGGATAGCAGCTAGGATGATGCCACTGGGACTGCTGCCCTCTGGCCGGCACAGTCCCAAAAGTTTACAGAAATCCGTTTACTATTTTCAGCCACATTCAAAATCCAACATTTAAAATCCCCTTCCCCCCCTGGGACCGCTGGCGTCCCGCCGGCAACCTCTCAATACACCCACTTGTTGACACCTCACCGATGCCGATCAGGCAATTGTGATTTTTTAACAAATGAGAACGAAGGAAACAAAGGGTCGAACCAGGAAGGCAATTGACCACAGCCGAGCACAGCGAGACGGCCAGCCACTTCTCAAGCCATCTAACGCTGGCAAATGACCCGGATTTTCACGGATGGAAAACGGGGAAGGGCGATAAAATGTTATGTCCAGATTTTTCCTTTTCCTGAGAATCCTGCAAATCCTGAAATCCTGTCAAAAAATCACCACAACCAACAATCCATCTCACACAGAGCCACAAAGTCCACAGAGATCAGATCGATATTTCTTGGATTGTGTCCGATTCATCTCCAGGAAAGTGGCATTGACATTCGAACCATCCAAGACCTCCTGGGGCATACAGACATCTCCACCACAATGATTTATCTACACGTCATAAAACGCCCAGGTGCAGGGGGCCCAAGCCCTCTGGATCTCGCTTAAGGACATGGTCTGACTGACATCCTCATTTTTCTTGAACGGGGGTCTTCGTGCGGCTAAGAAAGCTCAATGAGATGCCATGGACGAAGTCTGCACTTCGGTGTGGCATTTGTAGGGGTCATACAGCGCACGGCATATCTCCTACAAATGCCGCGCGCGGCGCATTAATTGTGTTCTGCCACGAAACAAATCCACCCAAACACCTCAATGAA
>JBGTAR010000348.1:0-6452 GCA_041749815.1 Terrimicrobiaceae bacterium | reverse complement strand
CGAAGTGGCGTTACCCCCGGTGCTACTGGAAATCCCGTGAGAGTGGTCGGGACGCAAATGTAGTGCCAACGATTTTTTGATCACTGTAACTGCCTCATTATCAACAACACGTTTTTCGTAACTGTAGAAGATGGGTCAAGGCACCCCACGGAGGGAAGTCTCTGCGGCCAGCGCGGCGGCAGCTTTTGAGTCCTTTTGTTGCCGTGTTCAGGCTTTCTTGCCGCCAGACCCTGCCGCGGACAACTGCCCGGCAAGGTCAAAATCCAAGGCGGTCAGTCCTCCCTCGCTGTGTGTGGAGAGGGTGAGATGTACTTTGTTCCAGCGGATATCTATGTCTGGATGGTGATTGGCTTTTTCGGCAAACTCGGCCACCCGATTCACAAAGGCGATGGCCTCGGGAAAACCCTGGAATTGCAAGGTGACGGAGATCGTTTGGCCATCCCGTTTCCAATGGGGCAGAACTGAGAGGGCATCGTTGATTTCTGATTCGGTGAGGAGCATTTTATGAGGTGGGGGTTTTCCATGGCCCGGTGATTGCCAGCGTGTAACCCGGCCTTTGAACGTTGACAAAGAGGGTCGTGCCATCTGCTGAGAAGCAAGCCCCCGCCAATTCCCGGCCGGTGTCATACTTCTCCGCAATCACATAAAGGCGGCCCTCTGGAGTCACTCCGATCAATCGGCAAAGTTTGTCGGTGTCTTCGCAGAGGATGAGATCTCCCCAAGGGGCAACGGCGAGATTGTCACAATGGCTCAAGATGGCGCTGTCATTGGGCTCAACGAAGAGTTCCAAGCTTCCGGGCTGATCTTTCTCAGCAGCGGTGCCCTCCACGGGGCTGGGTCGGTAGCAAAATACCTGGCCCCGGCGCAATTGACCACCAGTTGTCATCGCAAAATAAGCAGCGTCATTCCCCCACCACGCGCCTTCGCCTCGGGCAAAGACCGTGGCGCCGGCTTTGGCGCCTCGCAGTCGCAGGTCGTTTTTTGGGTTGTCAATTTCCTCAAGATCGATCCAATCAACGGCAAACGCTTTGCCCACAGGCATGGTTGGTTTGCTCCAATTCCTGGTGTCCGCCGATTTCCACTCCCGAATGGCCAGCGCCTGAAGGCGCCCGCCTGCCGCGAGATTCCCGGGCTGATCTGGAAGGAAACGGTAAAGAAGGCCATCACCGATATCTTCGGTTTGGTACACAGCACCGGAGTCGGGATGGATTGCCACCGCCTCATGGCGGAACCTGCCCATCGCCCTCAGGGGAATGGGATCCACCAAGCCCGGCTCGGCAAAGGCGGCAACCTCAAAGTTGTAGCCGTGGGGTTTCTCAGCATGCTCCTCCGGATCATCGTTGACCTCCTCGCACGTGATCCATGTTCCCCATGGGGTGGGACCGCCGGCGCAATTTCTCACGGTTCCCGCTAGACTCAAAAAATGGGTTTCCAAGGTTTGGGTGTTCGTATCAAAAACCATCGTGGTGGTCCCACCAAGGTTCGGTTCAATACCGCCACCACGGTCATAGATCTTTGAGGGAGGCACCCGATCGAGAAGCTCATTGGTTGGCCCAAAGGGGCTGTCACCTTTCCAAGCGCTCTGAATTTCATGGTTCCGAACAAGGATTGTTTTTCCATCGGGACCCGGAAAAGCGGCCATTCCATCATGGCAGCCAGGAACAAAAAACCCATCGTTCATTTTTTCTCCGGCCCTTGAAAACAGCGTATACCGAAAACCTCGCGGCAAACGAATGATGCCAGCAGGGTCTTCACTCAGTGGCCCAAAACCTGCCACCAAGGCTTCGGCCGCATACGCCGGACGTCCCGCGAGAGCCCTCAACCCCAAAAAACCCAGAGAATACAGGCCGGCGGTTTTCAAAAAATGTCTGCGGGTGTTGGTCATTTTCGAATTCCCACTACATCACAGCCCCTTGGCTGCTGCCAATGACGAATGAGCATGACGAATGAGCAAGCCCGTTCACTTGGCGAAGCTGCCTGAAGGGTTTTAAAAATCTTGGCTGTTCAAAATGAGGCAAGTCCGCTACCAGATTGGAATGAAACTCTCCCATTTGGTTCTCGCTGCTGCACTTTCCGCATTTATGATCCCACAATCCGCATCCGCCCAATCCGCTCTCGAAAAAGGCCAGGCCTTTCTTGCAGAAAACGCCAAAAAACCCGGAGTTGTTCAGACCCCCAGCGGCCTCCAGTATAAAATCCTCACCGAAGGCAAGGGCAAGTCGCCCAAAGCCTCGGACACGGTCAAAGTGAACTACCGCGGCACGCTGCTCGACGGCACGGAATTTGACAGTTCCTACAAACGCAATGAGCCCATCGAATTTCCTCTCAACCGCGTGATTCCAGGATGGACCGAGGGAGTGCAACTCGTCAAAGAGGGCGGCAAAATCGAGCTCTACATCCCTTCAAAACTGGCCTACGGACCCCGTGGAGCTGGGGGAGCCATCGGCCCTGACGAGACGCTGATTTTCGAGATTGAGCTTCTTGAGGTGAAGTAAGTTTCGTGAAACTGTCGATTGTTGGATTTCCCTTGTGGGGTCGCGACGAGGAGGCATAATTGATGGTTTGCCAAATATGCCAAACACAATTCTTGTAGGAGCCCAGTGGGGAGATGAAGGAAAAGGGAAAATCATCGATTATCTCACGGAAAAAGCAGATATCGTTGCCAGGAGTCAGGGCGGAAATAATGCCGGCCACACGGTCATCGTCGGCAAGGACAAATATGTATTGCACCTCCTCCCCTCCGGAATCCTTCGCAAAGACAAGGTCTGTGTGATTGGAAACGGTGTTGTCATCGATCCTGTCGATCTGGTTCGCGAAATCGAGGGCCTTCGGGCTCGACGCATCCCCGTCAAAAAAAACCTCGTCATCAGCGACTGCGCCCACGTGGTTTTACCATACCATCGCCAGATCGACGAACTGCGTGAAAGTGCCAAAGGCCGTAGAAAAATTGGCACGACCAAACGCGGAATCGGGCCCTGTTACGGTGACAAAGTTGAACGAACCGGATTGCGCATGGGTGACTTGTTGGATGACGACAATCTGCTCAAAAAGCTGAAGGTTCGGATTTTGGAAAATAACCGAATCCTCAAAGCCCTGGGAGGCAAACCGCTGAGCTATACTCAGGTGAGCCGTGATTACCTGGTGGCCGCCCGGAAACTCCGGCCCTTCATCACAAACACCGTCGTCTATCTGCACGAGGCCATCCAAGCCAAAAAGCGAATTCTCTTCGAGGGCGCCCAAGGCACGTTCTTGGATCTGGATCATGGCACCTATCCCTACGTGACCTCCTCCAACACCACCGCAGGCGGGGCCTGCACTGGCACCGGCGTGCCGCCCCACAGGATTGATCGTGTCATGGGGGTCATGAAAGCCTACACCACCCGTGTCGGCGAGGGGCCCTTCCCGAGTGAGTCTCCGGAGTTGTCTGACCGTCTTCATGAGATGGGGCGCGAGTTTGGTTCAACGACCGGACGAGCCCGGCGCTGTGGGTGGTTTGATGCGGTCGCAGCCCGCTACGCGACCATGATCAATGGCATCGATGACATCGCGGTCACCAATCTCGATGGTCTGGATGCCCTGAAAAGCATCAAAATCTGCGTGGCTTACAAGGTTGGCAAAAAGACCGTGGAGGTTCCGCCTTCCGATTTGTCCGAGCTTCAAGTGGCCACCCCCGTTTACATCGAATTGCCCGGTTGGCAACAAAGCACGGCTGAGGTCAGGTCTTTCGACAAACTGCCCGCTCGCGCCCGTGCCTACCTAAAAAAAATCTGCTCCCTCACCGGTGCGCGATTGACGCTTGCCAGCGTAGGTCCCGATCGTGATCAAACCATGGTCGTCTCCTGATCGCTTCGCGATCCTGAATGAAAACCTCACCCCACCCCGAAAAGTCTGTTCCTCGCCACGTGGCAATCATCATGGACGGCAACGGGCGGTGGGCCCAGAAACGCGGGCTGCCGCGCCTGGCGGGCCACGAGCAGGGCTCCAAATCCATCCGAGCCTGCGTGGAGGCCGCTATTGAAAAAGGGGTCGAATATTTAACGCTCTACGCGTTTTCCTCAGAAAACTGGAAGCGCCCAGCCGCCGAGGTGGAGGGCCTCATGCGTCTGCTCGAAAGATTCCTGGATGAGAAAGTGAAGGAGATGCAGAAGGAAGGGGTGCGGTTGCTCACCATCGGACGCACCTCAGACCTTCCTCCCAATTGTCAGCGCAAGCTCCGTGAAGCCATTTCCGCCACCTCAGCCAACTCCCGGCTGACCGTCATCCTTGCCCTGAGCTACAGCGGTCGGGATGAAATTGTGGACGCCATGCGCAGCCTCGCCCGTGAGGCGCTTGCCGGCTCTCTTGTGCCGGATGATATCGATGCCCCCCTCGTGGCCTCCAGACTCCACACAGCCGGAATCCCTGACCCTGACCTCCTTATTCGCACCTCAGGAGAACTCCGCGTGTCCAATTTTCTCCTCTGGCAACTCAGCTACACCGAAATCCATGTGGCCCCACAACTTTGGCCCGACTTCGGTAAACCCGAATTTTTTGTAGCCCTGGAGGACTACTCGAAGCGCAGCAGGCGTTTCGGGGGAATTTAACACTGGGACCGCTGGCATCCTGCCGGCTTCGTAAACAACTCACTCACCTTTGCTTCCTTCTGTCAGTTCATCATCCTCATTTGGTTTAATGGCCATCCGTCACGCGATCTCCGAGGGCCTCCGCGCCGCAAAAAAGAACCTGCTGCCAGGTCTGCTCGTCCAAGCTCTCATGGTGGTATTTTTCTGCCTCTACCTGTCCCATGAAGGCACCCGCCAACTGCTGGCCCTGCTTGCCACCACCAAAGCTGAAGCCGGGTTTGCCTTTGCCTTTGTGGGCTATGTGCTCGCGGCAGCTCTCCTCCCCGAACTTCTCAAAATTGCCTTCTTCCAAAACCTGCGAATCCAACCCGCAAACCTGCGAAACTTTTTCATCGCAGCCCCATTCTGGGGGGTCATTGGAATGATCGTGGATCTTTTGTACCGCGCCCAGGAGCTCTGGTTTGGAAACAACACGGACGTTGCCACCATTCTGCCCAAAGTGCTTGTGGACCAATTCCTCTACAGCCCCTTCATTGGAACTCCTCTGGCGATTTTGTATTTTGCCTGGGCCGACCACGGATTCCGGATCGCAGGAATTCGCGCCGTTCTTCCTGATCTCCCCCTGCGGATTTTCGGAATACAATGCGCCGCATGGATGATCTGGATCCCGGGGGTGACCCTCATCTACGCGATGCCCTCCCTCCTCCAAATTCCCATCGCCATCCTCATCACCTGCTTCTGGATCCTTATCTTCACCACCCTGCGCGAGCGGCAGGCTTGCGCACCTCAGAAAACGCAGTCATAGGCCAGGCGGGGGCTGAACATGCGCCTTCGAATCCGAATCAGAGCTGGAAAAACACCTTGGATTCCCGCAAGGATATTGCCGTAGCTGCCAGCACGAACCGGAAAAGAAGGGCACAGTGGGAGGAGAGGAATCCCCAGAGCTAACTTCTACATTCATCTTGCTCTTCAGTGAATCGTTCGATGGCTGCGGTGACGGCTTCTTGGAGGACGGCAATGAGTTTTTTGTCCATGAACGTGTAATCGTCGCAGATGTCGAGAATCTCGATGGGCGGAAAGGGATCAACCTTGGGGAACATGGCTTTAATGCGGGACGCATTTTTACGCTCCATCGGAAGAATAAGATCAGCCCAGAGGAGATCGTCCTCCCGCACGCGTCGAGGACTGGTCTCGCCCAGACCGACAGCCCGCACTTGCATGCGGTGATCCTGACGAAAGATGCGCTCGGCGGTCGGGCTGCGGCGTTTGTTGCGGCCGCAGACGAAGAGAATTTTGAGGCGTTTGTTCATGAAAGAGTCGTGGCAGATCGTGGCGCGGAGCGGAAGGCGATTCTGAAGTGGTGTCGGAGGAGAAGTTTGAGAAAACGATATGATTTTCGATTCCAAGAGTGACAAAAATTGCGTCAAAAGATGTGGGTATTGAAAATATTTTTTGGTTTTTGAGCAATATTTTTTCGGCGATGTCGATGGCCTTCAAAGCCTTTATTTATCAGGCTCAGCGGTCGATTGTGGATTTTCTTTATCGTCCAAAAACAGCAAAATTATGACGGGTATGAAAATATTTTTCAAAAAGGGGTTGACGTTTTTTCCAGTTCAACTATTTTCATTCTCCCGCTCGGCTCACCAGCCAAGCGGGCAACAGTTCTCACGGGCATCAAATCTGCCAGTGGTTTAAGTTAGGCAAACGCCAAACAAATACCACGAACAGACGCCCGCTGAGCAAAGTTCCTTGACAGCCTGATTCTGGTTTGCCGACATGGCAAAACCCAGAACGTTTTTGAATACAGCAAGTAAACACATTCAGCAGGATGCTGAATAGTGCGTTCTTTCGTCGGTTTCGTAGTTGAAATTTGACGACCAATTCACGGTT
>JBGTAR010000347.1:0-7741 GCA_041749815.1 Terrimicrobiaceae bacterium | reverse complement strand
TTCAAAAAGCCAAATCAACTTTGCTGACCGCTTGCCTTGGTACTCTTTCTGTAGCTCCAGGGTCAGTGATCCCAAATTCGGAATCTGAGCAATGAGTTTTCCTTCGGCGTAGGGTTGGGTTTCCTCCGCCGAGCAGATCATCGCGGAAATTCCCCAAAGGAAGGCGGTAGCTCCCAAAATATTACAAACCATTTTTCGAGGAAAAAAGCTGGTAATCGAACTTAAGCGACTTGGCACGAGAGTCCGAAGAGAGAAGGTTTGATGCATTGCTCGATTCGGGTCTCTGGCCATCATTTTCTTAGCACCACAAATTCCTGTCGAGCGTCCGATACTGAATGGCTTCCATCAGATGGTTTGATCGCACCGTGGGTTCGCCTGCGAGGTCGGCGATGGTGCGGGAGACTTTAAGGATCCGGTCATAGGCGCGGGCGCTCAAGCGAAGTTCCTCCATCGCATTTCGCAGCATCTCGGTGCATTCGGCATCCAGGGCACAATGTTTGCGGATCAGCGAATGGGGCATCTCGGAGTTTGTGCGGCAGCGTGGATTGCTGCGAAAACGTGCGGACTGGACTGCGCGTGCGGCGATCACCCGCTCCCTGAGCGATTCGCTGGACTCGGCCGGTGTCGTGCTCCCCAAATCCTTGAACTCTACGGCCGGGGCCTCGATGTGGATATCAATGCGGTCAAGCAGCGGCCCGGAAATTTTGTTTCGATAGTTTTCCACCTGCTTTGGAGAACACCGGCACTCGCGCTTCGGGTCTCCAAAATAACCGCATGGCAACGGATTCCATTTTCGGTGATTGCTACGTGAAACTAGATAAGCCGTTCGTGATAAGGAGCTTACGCGACGAGTATAGAGAGACACCCGATGGGCAAAAACGGTGCCGAATCTGCAATCAACTCCTTCCACTCGCCGAGTATCGAAAAATTAGCAACCAAGGCAAGGCTTGGCTTTACTACGCCTGCTACTCATGTTCACGGCAGCTTCAAAAAGATGCCTATCAACGAAGGAAGCTTCGTAAATCAACCTCCGCCATCAACCCCAGCGAAACCCTCAACAACGACACCTACCACCCCGAGGATAAAACTCGCGGCGGCAATCCGGTCACTGAGTAGCCAACAGGACGCTTTCGTCTCCTCGCTCAGACACAGACCACGACCACTTGCTCAGAACCCTGCCTCATCTCGCCCAAGCTCCAATTCTCGTCGCCTTCGCCTGCAACTCCAATTCGGAGAGTTTCGCAAGGTAATCACGACTATTCGTGCCATCGGGCAGTGTGATTCGCTTGCCATATATCCGAACCAGCCCCGACGAAACCAGCAACTCACCTAGATCCTGCCCGCCACTTGCGACAACCATCGCGTAGTAACGCTGCCGGGATGACGCACCCGGCGCTCGCTGCCAGCATGTGAACACGGTGAACGGTTTCGATAACGCACGGCTGACCACCTCAGACGCAGCATCGCCAAGTTCAAGAATACGAGCCGGGGGAAGCCCAAAATACCTGCCCTGCTCAGCAATTCTCTCTGGGTAACGCTGGTCCGCCGTATCTTCACAGGCATCGACAAAATACAGCCGGAACACCCGAAACGTCCTTGGAGCAACCCGCACCAGAAACGAATCGCCATCTCGATAGCCACTCTCAACCAGAGTGCATCCTTCAATCTTCAGCCACTGCGGCTCTGCTGCAGCAACCAGCCCGGTAAACAGGAACCAAAAAGCAGCCGCTCGAAACATGCTGGAATTTTCCCAATACCCATGGAAAAAAGCAGCAACGAAACGATTGTCGTCAAAGAACACCCATCAACACCCTTACGATATTCTAGTTCGCCTGGCACCAGACCAACCGCCCAGAGCGCATGATTAACAAAATCCCCACCTCCATCGCCACCCCCGAGTCAGAACTTCTGACAACCGCAGCACGCCAACTCGATGACCAGGGGTTTCTCGAATACTGTGCCGCTATCCACTTTTTCACAATTTGGCCCGACATCTTCGACGACGTCCACGGCAAGCTGAACGCCATCTCCCAATGCACCAACCCGGACGACCCGCCTGACATCGTCGCCCACTTCGAGCGGGGCGACATTCTTATGGAGGTCACCGACATCGACCCAGGCCACATCCATCAAAACAACAAGCTGCACCGGCAAATGGGCGGGAACGCGGGTCGCAATAAAATTCCCATCTCCAAACGACCCAAAAATGCCGACGAGGCCATGGCCATCATGTATACGCCCGGCCACCCGGACGCATGGGAAAATCTAACCGACCGCACAGTAGCCCGGGCCGATGCACTTCTTGGCCAAGCCAAAAAGAAATTCACCAACCCAAGAATCCTCGCTCTCACCCCCGGAATCTTGCTCTTCACCGGCAACATCTGCGGGGACCAGTTCGACCGCCCGCTCATCGAAGCTGGTTTTCAAGCCATCCATCAAACCATCCCGGCGTCCCGTCCGTGGATCTTGGCAATGTGTCATCGCTGGAACTCCAGCGGCGGCTATTATTCGGCGTTCCTCCACCCAAGCCTAGGATTCCAGCAACGCCCGTGACGAAGCGGGGAAATCGACCAAGACACCCACCTCTTCATCCAGAGCAGAATTCCCCCCGGCTCCAAGTAGCTGCAACCGTCACAGAGCCAGTCGCTGAGGTCAACTTCCATGCCTTCGAGCCGTTAACTGCACAACAAAATTTTTGACAATACACCGGACCTGGAGAACTCTACATTCGTTCGGGTAACCTCGAACACTTAGGGGATCTCGCAAAAAAGAGTAGGCCCCCAAGTCGCACTTATGGCGAAAGCCATAGTCCAAAAGAAACACCGTGCACCAATCGAAGGGCACGGTCTTTTTTTGTCCGGTCATTCGGGTGGCGCACACAACATCAGCAAAAAATGACTATATCAGACATACCCGACAACCAACAGCCAACTGGCGAAGACGCGTCAGCCGAATCACCGGAGGCAACCTCCGTTTCCACATCACTCCCCCCCAACCAAGGGCCACCTTTTGCCCCTGTTGAGGAGGTGCCAACCATCGGCAGCGCCAAAACACCGACCGCCAAACCTTGCTATATCCGAAACGGCAACACAAAACGCCACGTATTCTGCGGACCTTCAGACGTCCTTACCGAACTGGACGCCGTGGGGCTGTCCGTTATTCAGAATAGCGATGGCAATCTAGGGCTCTATCTCACTGGTAACGTCATCAAGATCAACAGCTCTACCGCCCGCGCCCTCGCCGCCGAATTGATCCGTTTGGCCGACATCGGACCAGCCTTCGCCCACAACGGAGAAGAGGAAAAAGTCTGCATCACAATCGATCCATCCGCTATCGAATAATCAACACAAACATCAAATAGCCAGCGAGGAGCCTTTCGACTCCTCGCTCCGACAAGACCACAACGTCTCAAGCATGCTTGAAACACTCATCGTCGGAAACGTCGGCTCGCTCACCTATCGCCGAGCGGGAGAAACAAACGTCCTCAACCTTTCAATCGCCAGCAGTCGCCGGGTCAACGGCACCGAATACACGGATTGGATAGCTGCCAAGCTTTGGGGGGAACGAGCCGAAAAACTCCGGGACCACATCGCGGTTGGGTCAAAACTCCTGCTCCGGGGCCGCCCAGAGGCCCGGGTATTCCTCCGAGCAGACGGCACGTCCGGCGGAGAACTGGTGCTACACGTCAACGAACTGGAGTTCTTGTCGCCTAGACCCAAAACACCACCCGCCGACGAACTTCCCCTCGCTGCTCCCCCGGAAAAACCAAAAAGGCGCAAATCTCTTCGAAAAGGGCAGGAGACAAGTCTCCTTCAAAGTCGGAGCGTCTCGGCAGAGAAGCTCACTCAAATTTGACCCTTGCCACATTACATCTGATATGGAAACAATGCCTTCTTCTATGGAGATACCCGACAATGATGCCATACCTTTCAATCAAAGGCTCCTTAATTTCAGAGATGCACACGGATTTTCGAGGGAAGCGCTCGCTACAGAACTCGGCGTTACTTCGATCACACTCTATAGATGGGAGACCGGAAGCACCCGACCATCGCCTCTAGCGGCAGAAAAACTGATTTCTTTGGGTTTCGGGACCGTTACCGTTGAGGAGACTAATCATTCTGCGGTTCCCCGACTTAAAAGGTTGGATTCCTCCAGTTCACGCGCCGCTACCGCTGCCGACTTTCGGGAAGCAGGGTACATTTCTGCAGGTAAAAAAAATGATCTCAGGCTTTTACCTGCTCCATTTGTCCGAAATGGCCCACCAGACCAATCCGCTTTCCACAAACGTCTGATCGACATGCAGATTTCTGGGAATCTCCCAGCGATATTGCGAAATCGTCGGCTTTCAATGGTCGAGGCCGTCGACGGCGCTGGATCTCCAGACCAGCACAAACTCGAAAAACCAAAAGCAACAGCGGTATCTTGGAATTCAAACTACGGCACTCACGGCTGGCATCGCTATGTCGGGCGGTTCCCTGCACACGTCGTCCGGGCTTTGCTCAATTATTTTGGGGCAGATTCACGTTCTTTAGTATGCGACCCATTCGTCGGGAGCGGAACTACCGCTGTAGAATGCCGCCTTCTGGGAATTCCCTTTATCGGTGTCGAAATTTGTCCCCTTTCAGCAATGATTACCCGGACTAAGGCAGCTTTCCCCAACGATATAAGTCTTCTAAAAAGCATAACGCCGGTATTTTCAACTTTTTATCAGCAACAATGGGATCTGTTTCAGACCAATCTCAAATCTCTCAGTTTCACCCATAACGATGTCCTGCAGAGAAGCGGAAATAAGATTCCGTCTTTCACAAATATTGAACGCTGGTTTACGCCGGAAGCCCTTCTCGGTACATCAATAACCGTAGAATTCGCACTCCGTGAAAAAGGCTTTTTGAGAGAAGCCCTGCTCACGGCACTTTCGTCAAAAATGCGAAGTATTGGAAATGTCGACGTCGATGTTGTTCGTGCAGAATACAGTAAAACACCTCGATTAAACGTCGATGTTCGCAATCTAGTGACTAGACAGTTGAACAAGATGTCAGGGGATATTTTATCCTGCATCAATAGCCACAGCGAAACAATAGGTTCTCCCGACGACATAACCGTGCACGAAGGGTCAATCTTAGATTCCGAGTTTGAGAAAGGAAGTATCAGCCACGTAATCACATCGCCTCCCTATGGAGTGGAGGCGCTCAGTTACCTTCGTACCCACCTGCTATCGTACAGGTCATTGGTGAGTCACCTTGGACACGATCCATACGATACTAGAGCCAAGACCATTGGTTCTGAATATCTCACCGTCACAGATGAAAGCGCAGGAAATGAATCCAGGAAACACTCACCGTCATGCAATTCATTTTTCGATCGGACGACCGAATGTGCCGATAAGAAATATGAACAGCGGCGCATGGCGATGATGCAATTCTGCGATGACATGTGGAGTGTTGGTAACCGTTTGGCCAAATGGGTCAAACCGGGTGGCCAGATCGCTTTCATAATCGGCAATAAGCGGTTAGGCGATGAAATCATCCCGATGGATAAAATCGTCACAGAATTATTCGCAAATTGTGGCCTGAAGCCCACCGACTCAATCCGCCACAAGCTTAAAACCAACAATAGTAATTCTCAAGTTCCTTGGCAGGAGCGAGTCATTCAAGAGGAAAGCATTCTACTGTTCAAACGGGCTTGATATGAAGTGGACTGAGGGTCTCATACATGTTGCCATGCGGCGGGCTCTCAAGAGCCAAGGATGGAAATTGATCGCAGGTGAATACCCTGGGGGATCGGACCACGAGCTCTATCCATTGAATGTGGTCGATCCCTCAATTGCACGCGACCAGAGCCCGGACCCAAGACGTCATAGCTTTGGTGAACTTATACCCGATTTAGTGGCTGTTCGAGACAGTCATATACTTATAGCTGAGGCTAAAGTAGGCTATAGTGCGAGCGATCAGAACAAGCTAGAAATGCTCCTGTCGGCGAGAAGGCATCATTTTCTGGCAGCTCTTCACAAATTTGCCTTGGAACGAAAATTTCAGGACCTTTTGCCGGTTGAACAATTTCGGCTTCACCCGGTTCTGGTGTTTTCAGCAACAGCCCCCGCACCAAAACCGATCGACTCGTTTAGTTACCTAAGAGTCGTTGATCGATCGCAAGCATTCTTCGAGGGGCCACTCTTCGATATTTTTTGAAAATTTGATGCGCACAGGAAAGAAACATAAAACTATTATTTCTCAAGTTTTGGCGGAACCATGGGAGTATTCGGATGCCGAAACCCAGTATTTGACGCACAACCTCCATAGATATTCGGGAAAGTTCATTCCTCAAATTGCTGCTAGGGTCATCAATTTACTGACCGAGTCGGGTGATTTCGTCGTGGATCCATACTGCGGGTCAGGCACCACTCTACTCGAGTGCGCTCGTCAAAAACGGAGGGCGATGGGAGTAGATCTCAGCCCTTTGGCTACGCTTATAGCACGAACAAAAACGACTCCTGTCGATCCAACACAGCTTCGAAAATTTATCAAACAATTCACAGCGGAACTGTCTAACCGATCCCATGATGACGAACTCGAGTTGTTTTCAACAAAGAAAATGGGCGACGGAATTTTCCCAGAAGCCGATCCAAGACACAGTGACTCCTGGTACTGCAAGTGGTTTCAGCCACAAATATTAAGAGATTTAATTGTAATAGATTTGCTCATAAATCAGGTCCCTGAGGAGAAATTTCGAAACATCGCCCGTGTCGCATTTAGCGACATACTTCGGCGGAGCAGCAATGCACATGCTGGTTATCCCAACGTGATGTTTGACAAGACCGCCCTGCGTACAATTCGCCCCATCAAGCCTTTCCTCAAAGCTCTATCACGCGTCTCGGAAATGGTCGAAACCCTAGACGCGAACGATCCATCGTGGGGGGAGATTTCGGTAATTCAGGCGAATGCCACCTCAATCCCTGTAGATAACGATTCGGTTGACGCTGTTATCTCGCATCCCCCATATATCGGATCAATTCCATACGCGGAATATGGTCTACTCAGCCTCAAATGGCTAGGCGCAGATCCAAAACAACTAGATTCAGAACTGACAGGCGGTCGTCGTCAATCTCGTGACGTTGTCGCCCGCTTCGAAGATGGATACGGCAAAATGCTTCAAGAGTCGTTCAGAATACTCAGAAAAGGCGGCTACGCTTTTCTAATGGTAGGCAACCCCGTCGTTAAATCGGAATTAATCGACCTGGCACAAATGACCAGATCGCTAGCCTCAAACGCAGGGTTGGAACTGATTGTCTCAACCGAAAGAAAAGGTGTCAACAGGAGGGCGAACAAGATGGGTTCTGAGCACCTTTTGTTTTTCGTGAAACCTTAGCCGAATCACTTCGTCATAAATCGGCACGGGCGATCAACTCATCAGAAAATAGAATCGCGTCCGCCGCATGCCGAAAAAGACGGATGTCTTTTCTGTTCCCATTGGCCGCGGCAGTTCGCCAACTCTGCCTTGAGATATTGGGGAACCATAAAACCAACGCTCGGGAAGTATGCTCGGCTACATACAAATAATGATACAATATCGCCATTCCTGTATAGGGATCGGAGCGAATGTTCATCGTAAGCGTCACTTCTAGCACATCTACCCGGAAAGGTAGAACTGCCATAATCTGGATTGATGACAGATCTACAAAGTTCGATAGAAGTTCTCAAAGTTGACGTGGCAGGGCGGGTGATAACGCCCAAGGAGAAGCGGG
>JBGTAR010000346.1:0-6436 GCA_041749815.1 Terrimicrobiaceae bacterium | reverse complement strand
ATGCGGTTTCCGATTTGTCAGTTCTTAATCCGGTGTATTGTGGGGCGATGCAACAATTTTGGGATGAGTTTCGAGCGGAGGCCGGACGGGCGCTGATTGACCGGGACAGTGAATTGGAAATGGCGCTTTGTTGTTTGATTTCGGGGGGGAATTTGCTGATTGAGGATGCGCCCGGTGTGGGAAAAACGACGATGGTCAAAGTTCTGGCGCATCTGCTTGGTATGGATTTCAAGCGAGTTCAGTTCACGAATGATTTATTGCCCTCGGATATTTTGGGCAGCCAGATTTTTGATGCGGGGAGGCAGGCGTTTTCATTTCATAAGGGCCCGATCTTTGCGCAGTTGGTGTTGGGGGATGAATTGAATCGAGCCTCGCCAAGGACTCAGAGTGCGGTCCTGCAGGCGATGGATGAACATGAGGTCACGATTGAGGGCCACACTCACGCACTGCCCGCACCCTTCTTTTTTGTGGGGACACAAAATCCGCGGGATCAGGCGGGAACGGCTGCCCTTCCGGAATCTCAGGTGGACCGGTTTCTAATGCGCATTGAGCTCGGACTACCCGCCCGATCCACGCAGCGTAAATTGCTGGAGCGCGACCAGGGTGGGAGTTTTGATTTTGAATCCCTCAAAAAATTGGCAGCCCCGGACGATCTGCTCACCTGGCACGCGGAATCCGGCAAGCTTCATGTGTCGGAAGCGGTTGCCGATTATCTCCTGAACCTTTTCGAATCGTCCCACAATCGCGGATGGATGCTTTCGCCCCGGGCTGCGTTGGGGCTGCAGCGGGCTGCGCGGGCCCTGGCATTTTTGCGTGGTCGCACGCATGTGTTGCCTGATGATGTTCAGGAGGTTTTTCTGCCGGTGGTGACTCATCGATTGGCTCAATTTGCTTCAGGGACCGGTGATTCCGGTGAGGTGCTTGCCATGGGGCGTTCATTGTTGGAGGCGACGCCTGTGGGCTGATGATGGCGATATGAAGACGCGCGAGCGGATCTATATTGTCCCCACGTGGGCTGGCTTGGTTTTTGCATTCACCCTGCTGCTGATCTTTGGAGTTGGGTATTTTGCGGATGGTTTTGGGGGTCCGGTGCAGGTTCTCGTGATGTCCCTTGTGGTGGCCGGGATCGTGGCCCTGATCCTGAGCAATGACAATATGCGGGGCGTTGAGGTTGTCGATTCGCGGGTTGATCCCACGGCCGCAGGGGAGACGGCCTGTCTGCATCTGACGATCAAAAACTCCTCTGACGCCGAGCGACTCGGTCTGCTGATCAGATATCGGGATGGTTGGCGGTTAAAAGCCGCGGAGCAAATTCCCGTGCTGCCGGGCGGCGCGTCGCGATCCGTTGTCCTTTCCATTCCCACCACCAGGCGCGGGGTTTTTCCCGTGCCGGCGGTTTGGGTTTCCAGCCGGCTTCCTGTGGGATTGTGTTTTGCCTGGAAAGTGTTTCAAGGACTTGGGAACTACGCTGTCTATCCCAGCGGAAAAACATGGAAACCACTTCCTGAGAGCGCGGGATCCCTCGAGGGGCGGGGAGAGGCCGGGAATGAAGACGTGGAAGGTCACCGGACTTATTCGCCCGGCGATCCTCTCTCCCGGATGGATTGGCGGGTTTTTGCACGCACGGGGCGGGCGGTCGTGCGAACCTTTGATGGAGCTGGTTCAAAACGAACGGCTCTTCACTGGCAGCAAACCTCATTTCTCCAGGACCCCGAGGACCGGCTTGAGCAAATGAGTTTTTGGGTCACGGAATGCGTTCGTGGCCGGCAGCCATGGGTGCTTCAAATGGGGGGCGCAACATTCAGCGAACGCAATCTGAGAGGCTGCCGCATCGCCCTCGCCAGCTTTCAAGGGGATCGTTAAATGGAGGCAAAACCTGAGCGCCTGGCCGGTAGTTTTTTGGGAGTGTGGCTTGCCGTTCACCAACTCCTGCTTCCTTCGACGGGCGGGTTGAGTGCATTGATTCTGGCCATCCTCACCATGGGGCTGGTCCTGCGATTGCGGGAAATCCTGGCCCCTGTTTGGGTCACATGGGTTGGGCTGGCTGGCGTGATTCTTCCGATGATGTCCGGGGGATCGAGTGTGGCCGGAATCACCGGATCCGTCGCTGCCTGGGTCGGAGCCGTTTTGCTGCTGTGTCCACTCACCGCTGTGCGTGGGATGTGGGTGGTTCTGTGTGCCATGGTCGTGCTCGCTGTGCTGACCCTTGGGTCGTCGGAAAATATTCCGGTTTATGTGCTCATCTGTGATGTCGGGATTCTGATGTTGCTGACCCAGCAGGCCCACGCGCCCGCTGGTTCCCGCGGGGGATTTTTTCTTCATTCCCTGCGATTGGTGATTCCGGTGGCCATCATTGTCACCGCCGCATTCTGGTTCTTTCCCTCGCTCTCCTCACGGACCAATGCGGCATTGACCGGATTTTCCACCGGACTGAACCCCTCAGAATTTGCCGGGCTGCAACAAAGCCGGCGGGTGGCCTTTGTGGCCACATTTCCAGAGAACGGACCCATCCCGAAAGCCAGGGATCTCTATTGGAGAGCAGAGTCCCTGAGTCAGAATGATGGACTTCGGTGGAGCCGGGATCTTTCGCGCAAAAGCTCATGGAACCCCAATCCCTCTCCTCCATCCTGGGAATATGAGTTAAGCATACGCCCCAAAAGTCCGATCGCGCCGCTGGATTTGCCAGTCACTGATGAGGCAGGCGGTCTGATACAAACGGTGTTGGATGAGGCGACTTCCTTGGACAATGCCCTGGTCCGGGTCCAGTCCTCCCTGACCCCCGCCAGGGATCTCCCCTTGGTCAACGCCGCCGGTGGAGATCTTGCGATTCCCCCGGAGATCGCGGAAAATTCCCGGCTCAAGGCTCTCAGCGATCGGCTTTTCCAAGAGGCGGGCGTTCCCGAACGTTTGGCCGCACTTGGCGAATTTTTGCAAACCAGCGGGTTTGTGTACACAACCCGTCCAGGTCGGGTTCGCGGGGTGGGGGAGCTCTTGCTTTCTCACCGACGGGGATTTTGTGAACACTATGCGGCGGCCAGTGCCAACCTTTTGAGATTGTCCGGGGTGCCCGCACGCATTGTCAGCGGATACCGGGGCGGCCAATGGAATCCCTGGCTGCGCACCATGACGATTCGGGATCTCCATGCCCATGCCTGGGTGGAAGCATGGGATGCTGAGAAGGGGGAATGGCAACGCTTTGACCCAACTTCGTTTGTGGCGCCCTCCCTGACGCTGCAGATCGCCAGGGAGCGCGACCTCTCCCAATGGCCGTGGCATCGACTGGTGTCCACCTTCATCGCCAGCAAATTCCTCGCAGTCGGTGACTTCATCCAGCGAATCCTTGCCCTTCCAAACGTTGCAACCCCTCTCGTAATTCTCCTGATTTTATTTGCCGTGTGGCTTGTGCTGCGCGGACGCGGAAAAAAGCCCCCCGCCGAGGTGGCTCTCGCACAAATCAATAAAATTGCATCACGTCATGGTCTCCCCCGTCAACCCGGAGAAACACCGCTCGCATGGATGGCCCGGCTCGAAAAGGCCCTTCCCAATGCCGCTGACCGTGAAGCCCTCTCCGCCTTCTCCCATTCCTACGACACCTTTGTTTACAGCCCCCATGAGAATGACAAAGAAACGCGCGACAAATTTCTTGGTGCTGTGGTGCTGCTTCGCGGAATACGCGGGAATGGTGGCCAATAGGCTCACCCTTTGAACTGCGCCACGAGACCGGTCATGGTTTCTTTGGCATCGCCGTAGATCATGCGGGTATTGTCGCGGAAGAAGAGGCTGTTCTCGAGACCGGAGAATCCTGCCCCTTTGCCACGCTTGAGGGCGAAGACAGTGCGGGCTTTATAGGCGTTGATGATGGGCATGCCATAAATGGGACTGCCCTCATCCTCGGCGGCGGCGGGATTGACGACGTCATTCGCTCCGATGATGATGGCAACGTCCACGGTCTCGATGATGGCATTGATGTCATCCATCTCACAGAGCTGTTCGTAAGGGACGTCCGCCTCGGCGAGGAGGACGTTCATGTGGCCTGGCATCCGACCGGCGACAGGGTGAATGCCATAGCGGACTTCGGCCCCGTTTTTTTCGAGCAGAGCGCCGAGCTCTTTCACAGCGTGCTGCGCCTGCGCGACGGCCATGCCGTAGCCAGGAATAAAAACAACGGACTGGGCCGCTTCGAGAATAAAAAAGGCATCATGTGTTGAGATGGCTTTCATCTCGCCCTCAACTGCAGCCGACTTGCCATTTCCCGCACCGAAGCTCCCGAAAAGGACGTTCCCGAGAGTGCGGTTCATTGCCTTGCACATGATGACGGTCAGGATGATTCCAGAGGCCCCGACGAGGCATCCTGCAACGATGAGGACATTGTTAAAAATGACAAATCCTGCTGCCGAGGCGGCAATGCCTGAGAAGCTATTGAGGAAAGATATCACGACGGGCATGTCGCCGCCTCCGATGGGGATGACCCCGAGAACCCCCAGCGCGAGAGAGAGGGCAATGATTGCGTAAAGCGCCCAGTCCGCGTGGGTCACAACGAAGATGCCGCCGAAAATGAGGAGGGTGAGAAAAACGCCCCCATTGAGTAGCTTCTGGCCGGGGAAGGTCAGGGCCGCGCCGCTCATTTTTCCGGAGAGCTTGAGGTAGGCGACGAGGCTTCCGGTGAAAGTGATGCCTCCGACGAGAATTGCAAAGATCACGGCAAAGGCGGTGAACAGCGGGTAGCCAGAACTGGCAAAGTCCCTTTCCCGGGCAAACTCCGCCCAGCCGACGAGGAGCGAACCAAGGCCGCCGAAGCCGTTGAGGAGGGCGACCAGTTCGGGCATGCCTGTCATTTGCACACGCTTTGCCCAGACCACCCCGATGGCTGAGCCAATGAGGAGTCCGACGCCGACCCAGGTGTAGTCGAGTCCGCTCCCGAGCAGAGTCACAACGACAGCGAGGAGCATTCCGATGGCGGAGATGAGGTTGCCTTTTCTCGCGGTGTCCGCCGAGCCGAGCATTTTGATGCCGAGGATGAACAACACCGAGGCAACGATGTAGGAAAGATTGATGAGGAATTCCATGGAAATAACGGCGTGGAAATCAGGGCGGGTTTCTCATTTCCCTTTCTTTTTGAACATCGCGAGCATGCGATCCGTGACGAGGTAGCCGCCGACCACGTTGATCGTGGCGAGGATGAGGGCGGCAAACCCGAGCCACATCCCGAGATCGCTGCCGGTTGCACGGATTGCAACGATCGCGCCGACCATGGTGATGCCCGAGATCGCGTTGGACCCGGACATCAGCGGCGTGTGGAGCTGGCTCGGGACTTTCTGGATCAACTCGAAGCCGAGGAAGGCTGCCAGAACAAAGACGAAGATGAGAAGAATGAGTTCCATGAGAAGAAGCGGTTTGCCGGTTAGCTTTTGAAACGTTCGTGGACGATGGCACCGTCGTGGGTGATGAGGCAGCCTTTCTGGATCTCGTCCGTGGGATTGATTTTGAAGGTCCTGGCCTCCTTCTCCCAGAAGTGCTCGATCATATTGGCGAAGTTCGCCGCGAGCACCTGGGAGGCATGCTTGGAAACGCGTCCTTCGAAATTTGCGAGACCGATCAGCTTGACCCCGTTCGCGGTGAGGGTCTCTTCCCCGGGGACAACACCCTCCACGTTGCCGCCGGTCTCGGCAGCCAGATCGACGATGACACTGCCGCGGGCCATGCTCTCGACGACGCCCTTTTTAATCAGGATGGGCGGCTTGCGCCCGAAGACCTTGGCCGTGGTGATGACGACATCACTCTGGGCGCAGACTTTGGCTTGGGCTTGGATTTGTTTTTCGAGTTGCTCGGGGGTGAGCTCTTTCGCATATCCCTGCTCTGTCCCGCTGGTGTCGCCGAGATCGATGCGCAAGGCCTTCGCCCCAAGAGACTCGGCCTGCTCGAGAGCTTCAGGCCGCACATCAAAGGCGGTCACCCGCGCGCCGAGTCGCTTTGCGGTGGCAATGGCCTGAAGTCCGGCCACACCGATCCCGAGGACAAAGACCTTCGTCGGAGAAATGGTTCCGGCGGGTGTCATCATCATTGGAAAAATGGTATTCATCCTGTTTGCTGCAACAATGACCGAGACATAGCCGGCGAGATTCGCCTGCGAGCTGATCGCGTCCATTTTTTGAGCAAGGGTCGTCCGCGGAACCATCTCCAGACTGATCGCACTGATCTTCTGACTGACAAAGGCGGTGATGAGATCCTTTTCCTTAAAGGGATCGAGGAAGCTGATGTGGATTGCCCCGGTCTTGAGTTTTGAGATCTCTTCAATCGAGGGTTTCCTCACGCGGGTGATGATGTCGGCGGAGGCAAGGGCCGCGTTCCGATCCATCGTGACCGTGGCACCCGCTGTGGTGTAGGCGGAGTCGGGATGATCGCAGTGCTCTCCGAGCCCGGATTCAACGATCACCTC
>JBGTAR010000345.1:0-22289 GCA_041749815.1 Terrimicrobiaceae bacterium | reverse complement strand
TGGGGCCTCGACTGAGTGGAACCACCTCACCAAGTATATCGAAGAAGCCAGATCCTCACCCCAAGAACCCCCAACCCAATCGGATCTCATTGTCGAGCCTCCCCTCCCGGAATCCTGAGACGATCCATGGATTTTTCAGGTATTGAAGCCTTACGATGATTCGCTAACATAACCATATGCCCGTCACGACAGAAAAAGACCTTCCTGAAAATTTGCGAGCCGTCTGGCTGAAAGCCATGAGTGCCATGGAACTTCGCAACTACGGTTACGCCTCCCAGCTTTACCAGAGCATCCTCCGGCCCCACCCGGAATTTCTGCTTGCCCGGCAACTGGCCCGCAAGGCCGCCGTCGCAAAAACCTCCGGCAAAAAAAGCGCCCTTGGCGGGCTCTCAAGCGCCTCGTTTTCGACGATGAAGGTCCAAAGCCTCGTCAAAAAAGATCCGCCTGCGGCCATGGAAGCCATCGAGAAAGTTCTGGAGGCGGACCCCTTCAGCGCCTCGGCAAACCAACTTTTGCGGGAGGCAGCCCTCGCGGCCAAACTTCCCGACGTGGCAGAGTTTGCCCTGGAGACCATTATTCAGGGAAACCCCAAAGACACAAAGACCATGCACGAGTTGGCTAAGCTGTATATCAGCCACGCCAAGCCCTCCAAGGCCGTCGATGTCTACAACAAAATCCTTCAATTCGTGCCGAATGATCTGGGAGCCATCAAAGGCGGCAAAGATGCGTCCGCCGCCGCTTCCATGCAGAGTGGAGGTTGGGAAAAAGAGGGGGCCAGCTATCGTGACCTCATTCGCAACAAAGAGGAGGCGATTTCCCTGGAGCAAAAAAACCGCGTGGTCCGAAGCGACGAGATTGTTGACAATCTAATTGCGGATTTGAACGCCCGGCTGGAAGCCGAGCCCGGTAATGTAGACGTCAGCCGCCGCATTGCCGAACTCTACGAACAAAAAGATGATCTCGAAAACGCCGTGGCCTGGTATTCCTATGCCGTTGGGTTGGCCAATAACACCGACCCCGGGCTCATCCGCAAGGTCGCCGATCTGCGCATTAAACAATATGATGCCTCGATTGTGCAGTTCGAAGAGTATCTGGCCGCCAATCCCGATGCCCCGGAAATCGAGACCACCCAAGCCCAGTTGGAGGATATCCGCAGGGAGCGGGCCAAGCTCCTTCTCGAAGATGCCAAGACCCGGGTTGATCGCAATCCCACTGATCTCCAGGTACGTTTCGAACTCGGCGAGATCTACGTGAACACCGGCTTCTACAAAGAAGCCATCTCAGAACTCCAGAAAGCCCGGCAGAATCCCTCGGTGAGGCTCAAAGCCATGAACCTCCTGGGACGCTGTTACACCGAGCGCGGGATGCTTGATCTGGCGGCCGAGACATTTTCCATGGCCGCCTCCGAGCTAAATCAGATGGACTCGGTCAAGAAGGAGATCGTTTACAATCTTGGCATCGTTTACGAAAAAATGGGGCAAACCGAGAAGTCGATTGACTGCATGAAACAAATTTACGGGGTGGATGCCAGCTACCGTGATGTGGAAGAGCGAGTGGAAAGCTCCTACGGTGCCTAAGAAGACCATCGCGCACCAGCGCATTCTATGAGGCTTCAGAACGCCCGCGCCGAACTTTACGTGCCGGATGGCACCGAAGAACCTCAGGCGCTATCGCGCATCACCCACCTCGGCATTGGGGCTCATCATGATGACCTGGAATTCATGGCCTTCCACGGCATCAAAGAATGTTTCCATCATCCGGAGCAACGATGGTTTGGGGGGGTGACCTGCACGGATGGCGCAGGCAGTTCCCGCACGGGCCGGTACGCCTCGTTTTCCGATGAAAAAATGCGTGACGTACGACGGGAAGAACAGCGATCCGCCGCCGTGGTTGGCCAGTACGCTGCCATCTTCCAGCTCGACTACTCCAGCGCCTCGCTCCGGGGCGATTCGGCCCCATTCCTTGTCGATGACCTCGGGCAAATCCTGCGTGAGACTCAACCGGAAGTCGTTTATACCCATAACCCGGCCGACAAACACAGCACCCACATCAGCGTCCTTGCAGCCGTGCTGTCCGCCCTTCGCCGTTTGGAACCAAACCACCGCCCGAAAACCCTGCTCGGCTGTGAAGGATGGCGGGGTCTGGATTGGTTGGATGACCGCGAGAAAGTCACGCTCGACGTCAGCGGCCACGATCACATCGCGGCGGCCCTCAATGGTCTTTTCGACAGCCAGATTGCGGGCGGCAAGCGATATGACCTCGCCACGATGGGCCGGCGTTCTGCCAATGCCACTTTTCTGAATTCTCACGCCAGCGATCAGACCAGTCAGCTCTGTTTGGCCATGGACCTCACCCCGCTGATTCTGGATGACACGCTGGACCCCGTGGCCTTCACCCTTGGTGCCGTCGATCGCTTCCGCGAAGACGTGCGGTCCCGGCTCACCGAGTCCTTTCACGCCACTCACTGATTCCCACTGCCATGGAGCTCATTATTCTTCCCGACGCCGCAACCGCCTCCCGCAGTGCCGCGGACCATCTTGCGGCGCTCCTTCTCAAAAAACCGACCGCCGTCCTGGGCCTCGCCACGGGCAGCACGCCGGTGGCCCTTTACCGCGAACTCATCAAAAAACACCGCACAGAATCCCTCGATTTTAGTGGGTGCACATCCTTCAACCTCGACGAATATGTGGGCCTTGGTCCCGACCACCCGGCCTCCTATCGCCGGTTCATGCAGGAAAACCTCTTCGCAGAAATCAACCTGCCACCTGCCCGCGTTCATATCCCCGATGGGCTGGCCAAAGACCTCCCGGATCACTGTGACACCTACGAAAAATCCATCCGGGATGCCGGCGGGATTGACCTGCAAATTCTCGGCATCGGCAGCGACGGTCACATCGGATTTAATGAACCATCCTCCTCGCTCGGTTCCCGCACCCGCCTCAAAACTCTCACCGAACGCACCCGCGCCGACAATGCCCGCTTCTTTGAAGAGCCCGGGGACGTTCCGCATCATGTGATCACCATGGGAATCGGAACCATTCTTGATGCCCGGTCCATTTCGCTCCTTGCCTTCGGCGCTTCGAAGGCGGCCGCCATTGCCGCCATGGTCGAGGGACCCATCACCGCCATGGTCCCCGCCTCCATCCTGCAAACTCACCCGGTTGTGAAAGTTTTCCTTGATGAGGCCGCTGCCACAGGGCTCTCAAAGATCGACTACTACCGCAATGTTTTTGCCCAAAAGCCGTCCTGGCAGCAGTGGTAAGCCCAAAGCCCATGAAAAAAGCCGTCATCATTCCATCCTATCGTGCAGCAAACACACTCCACTCCGTGCTCCAGCGTCTCCCATCCGAATTTTGGGAAGATGGGGTTGCCATCATTGTGAATGACACAAGCCCGGACAATACCGGCGAAGTCGCCGAGGAGCTCAAACCCCTCTACACTGCCGTTGAAGTGATCCACCACGAAGTGAATCGCGGATACGGAGGCGCCCAAAAAACCGGGCTGCGCCGGGGCCTCGAACTCGGAGCTGGAGCCTTTGCCGTGGTGCACTCGGACGGTCAATACGCCCCGGAGCTGGTGCTCGATCTGATGAAGCCCATCCTCGAAGGCAAAGCCGACATTGTGCAGGGCTCACGCATGGTCGATGGCGGAGCCCGCGAAGGCGGCATGCCACTCATCCGCTACATTCCAAACCGTGTCCTCACCACCATGGAAAATATCGTTTTCCAAACCAAAATGGCCGAGTTCCACAGCGGCTACATGCTCTACTCACGCAAACTTCTTGAAGCCGCCCCCTTTGAAAAACTTCAGAACAATTACAACTTTGATGCCGAAATGATTGTCCTCGCCAAACTCCTTGGCATGGAATGCACACAACTTCCCATCCCCACCCGCTACGATGACGAAGTTTCCAGCCTCGATCCCATCCCCTATGGCATCAACGTCCTCAAAATGATGCGCCGCCACCTCGCCGGACACTACAAAAAACTCATCAAAGAAGGACGTGTGACCAAAAGCACCTGATCCCCCCCTGGGACCGCTGGCGTCCCGCCGGCTGCTTCATAACCGCCCATCGGGCGGGTCCTCGGGCCTCGGGCCTCGGGCCTCGGGCCTCGGGCCTCGGACTTGGGACTTGGGACTTGGGACTTGGGACTTGGGACTTGGGACTTGGGACTTGGGACTTGGGACTTGGGACTTGGGACCACAGGCGTCAAGCCGGCATGCCCTCCTAATCCTAAATTCCAGAATGGGAACAGCCGCAAAAATGCGCAAAAGTCACAAAGAAAACGAGTGATAGCGGGTCCCCAAAAAGGTGTCCTTATTTTTGATGTGAATGCCAGCACTGCTTCATTTTCTTCATCAGATTATTGAACAAAAGTTAACGAAGGAAACAAAGGGTCGAATCATCAAGCCCTGTAACGCTGGCAAATGACTCATAGTACACAGATTCAGAGAGAACCAGCCACTCCGGAAATCCGGGTGGAGGAATTTGGAACAAATTTCTTCTGAATGATCGATTTTTAAAGCAGATCCCGAGCGCAGCGGAGGAATAACGGATAACCCCCGGCGGGCGCATCTCCGAAGGCTGCACACTGGGAGCGGCGACATCCTGTCTCCGGATCTTTTGCGTCCATGGATCTTCAGACAATCCATCTGCCGGAAACAGCCCGCGTAAAAGGCTTCGCCTCATGCTCCGCAGATTGGCTTCCAATCGGGCTTCATGGGACTTATTTCACAGTTTCTCAGGGTAGATTACATCGCAAGGATGTGGGAAATCAAGTTCCGGCGAGAGTGGTGGCTTTGCTAGGAGCAACGCAGCGGCCGCTCTCTGCGCTGGCAACTGCGGCAAAGCAGAGCGCAAGGCTGTCGAGAGTGGAGTGCGCTGAGTTGATGGGGTCACGATCCTCCTCAATCGCACAAAGAAGCTCCGCCATGGTGCCATGAAATCCGTCCGGGAACCAGGCTCCGAGCAATCTGGGAGAAGCAATGCCGGCGCTTGTTTGCAGGGTGATCTTCTGCTTGTTAAGGTTGGGACCTTGGCTGATCAGCGTTCCCCTGGTTCCAGTGATTACAGTCTGGTCTAGAGGTCCAAAAGCCGCACAGGCATCGAAGGACATTGAGGCTTGGGCACCCTCGTATTCAATCAGGACTTGGCCGAGCAAAGGAGGCTTCGCCCTTTGGGAAGGGGCTACTGCCAACGTTGCAAAAACACGCTTGGCCGGACGTCCGCTCACAAAGCAATGCAGGATGTCGAACCAATGGATTGCGAAATCGTATAGCAACGCATGCTTGATGGAGTCGAAAGCCGTTCCAGCGATCCAGTTGTGGTTCCATTGAATCGTAAAATGAACACCCAAAACATCGCCCACGATTCCGCTAGCAACAGCGTTTCGCAAGTAGCTGAAGTGCGGTGCCCAGCGGCCATTCTGGTTCACGGCCAGTCGCACTCCTGCCTTGTCCGCTGCGGCAACCAACTTGCGTCCGGTGCTGAGATCGAACACGAACGGTTTCTGGCTGAGAATGTGTTTCCCCGCATGGATCGCATCATGAATCATCACTTCCCGAACTGCGGGATGGGTTGCTATGTCAACCACCTCGATGTCTGTGCGCTCCAACACCGCGCGGTAGTCTGTGCAGACATCGGCCTTGGGGTAAAATTCTTTCTGCCGTGCCTCCGCCTGAGCTTTGTTGATATCGCAAAGTGCAACCACACGGAAGCCCGCATTTTTGTACGCAGCCAAATGCGATTGAGTGATTCCGCCGCAGCCGATGAGCCCGATATTCGGATTGTAGGACTTTGGGTTCCTTGGGAGGTATGGCAGCGCGGGGGCGGCGAAGCGGCCGCCTCTCGTTTCCACAGCGACACCGTAAGTATTCTTTTTTCCCATGGGATGTTGCCTTAGCGAATTGGAAGCCCGGCGAGGACCTGAAAGCGTTGTATGGCTGATGGCAGGTTCTTCTCCGGCAGGTGCTCGAAGATGATTGGGAGATCCGGCCGCCGATTGCGTAGGAAGCGGATATAACTCTGCTGAGGAAAAACTCCGGTGCAGAATTCTGGAGTGCCAATCAGGTCGGCCCGCGCTTCCTCTCCATCTGGCTCGCCATCAGCTCCGAGCATGCCGACATCTTTCAAATGCGCGATGACAAAGCGGTCGGCATAACGACGCAGAAATTCCTCGCAAATCATGTCGGCCGTGGGGACGAGGTCGCGGGTGATGTAGTTGTACGGGTCGAGCATGAGCATCAAATTCGGCGAGGGGAATGTTCGGAAAAGCGTATCCAGGTGGTCCAATCGCCCGACGATATTGTTCACGTATCCCTCGATGGCCAGCACGGTGCCGGTATTCTCTGCCGTTTCAAGCAACTCAGAGATTGACTCGCACAGAACGGTCCACGCTTGCGGTGAACGATTTTCCGGCGAGGGATACCACTCGTTGGTTGGATGGATGGTTCCGGTCTCGGTTGCGACCACGGAGGTTCCAAGCGTGGGAGCCAGTTCCATGCAGGCTTTAAGATGACCCATGTTGGCGCGTCGTGTGGTCAGATCCGCCGCGATAATGTTGCGATAGCCTGCCAACCCGACGATATCGAGCCCCGCTTCGTGGAAATCGGCTGCGACAGCTTTGGCGTGCGACCGGTTGGCCACCAATTCGCTCAGGAGCGGGTCGCCGATTTGAACGGCACTCAAGCCGAGTGCCTTAAAACGCGCGATCAATTCCCCGCGATTAGCTAAACCATACTCGAAAAAGAAAGCTCCAAGCCGGGGGAATGTGTGGGATAGTGCTTGCATGGGCTATATATATTATCTATCTGAAACCGGATAACCACAGGAAAGGGATGGCTATTTGTCAGGAAAAGTAACTTCAAGCCGCATGCTTCGGGTGGAACCGTGGAGCCGATTTAAGCAAGCCGGGAACCCCTCACCTCTTCTCGAATTTCACCGCCATAACGACGTTGAACTGACGCTCCTCCGCTCCGGGCGCTTAACTTACGAGATGAATGGTCAGAGAGTGCCCATCTCGGCCGGGCATCTTTGTCTCTTCTGGGGTGGGATTCCGCACCGGTGGGTGGACTGGAGCGATCATATTGAGCTACAGGTGATCTGCCTTCCGATGGCCTTTGTGATTGGGATGAATCATTCCAATACCTTTCTGAATAACCTTCTTTCCGGATGCGTATTCATGGAATGCGACGGTGTCCGCGTCGCAGTGGACGATTCCTTGATGCGCGACTGGGATGAGAGTCTTGCCACCGGCGATCGGGAACTGCAGGAGATAGTCGAGGTCGAAATCGAGGGACGTCTGAGGCGCCTGGCATATACTCACTCGCCCCTCCGGAGTCAGATTCTCCGTGGTGGCAAGGATGCCCTCTCGCGCCTGTTGGGAGCCGTGTGCCAAGGAGCTATCGAGGGTTGCCCGGTGAGCGAACTTGCCCGGCGCGCCGGACTACATCCCAAGTATGCGATGCGGTTGTTTCGCCGCGAGTGCGGCACATCGCTTTTGAAGTATCTCCACCAATTGCGAGTCAGTCATGCCCAAAGACTCCTTCTGACATCCGATTTGCGGATTACCGATATCGCCTTGGAGTCCGGCTTCGGCTCCGCTACGCAATTTTACGAGGCTTTTAAATCGCTCACTCACTCAACCCCGTCAGCCTTTCGCCAGTCTCGATGGGTCATAAAAGAAACTCAGACTCGTCATTGATGCCACCGAGAGCAAAAAACCAAAAAGCGCCTGATGTTTGCCCTGTTTGCGGTGAAGATGTTCCACCGAAGTCTCTTGCATGCCCGGAATGCGGAGCCGATCACAATTCAGGATGGCGAGATGATGCATATGATGGACTCGAACTGCCAGATGAGGACTTCAACTATGATGAATTTATACAGAATGAATTTGGGTCTTCTTCACGTCCGCATGGAATCAAGCCAATTTGGTGGATCACCGGAATAGTTCTGCTTGTTGCTCTTGCAGTCTTCTTCCTTCTACAGCTCTGAATAAAAGAAGCAAAATACAGAACCAACAAGATTAGATGAGAAGGCAGCAAAGGAGTGTCGGCTCGAATCCAGCGCTCCCCTGGGGGACCGGGGTTGCCCTTTTCATGGTATCCCAGCCGCCGGTTGTGTTGAACCTGTGGTGGCAAACCTCCGAGCACAGAAGGCCATGGAGCAGTCCACAAATTGGAATACCTCCGAAACCATGCAATAGGGAGGAACTGAAAGGGAATCTGCGATCGGGATCCGGCCCTGACAGCCAGCAAAAGGTGCGCCATATATCGAAAATGCGGATTGGGATTGAATTTCTGATCCAATCAACTAAAAATCCCACAATCATCTTCAACCAAAAAATGAGACTGAAAAATAGCCATAAATTGCTTTTCCAAGAGTCTCGCTTGGCTCTCAAAACATGAACTCGATATCGCCATCTCTGATTGCATTGGCAAATCTCGGTTTGCTCCTCTTTGTCATCATATTTCTTTTTCGTGGTAGAAGGCTTCTATCCAGTTTAACCGTCCCGCAACGCCTGTCGTTGCTCTATAAAGTGGGTTTCTCCTTCATTCTTCTTGCCTCTATTTCCGTCGGCATCATTGCGTTTTCTGAAGGTCTTGGAGCGGCATTACGATTTCTATTTGGGACGTACATGATACCGATTCTATGCCTTATTATCATCCTCTTCCGTCTCCCATCGATTCGTGGGATGCGTGATTCAACGCTCTGATGCATTTTACGAAGAGGAACGGTCCAGATACCTCGCGTCCCTGCGGGACTTCTCGGCAACAATAATTTTTCCTAGATGCGCGATTTCGCAATAAACAAAACGATTATCGTTACCGCATCGATCGTTGCTGTGACTATCCTTTACTTTTTCCTGCCACTCGGTGGCTCGGGGCTTGTTGGGGCAATGCTCTGGCCAGCTACTCCACATCTGCCTGCTTCGCCTGCTGAAAGGCAATTTGAGGCAATTTCATCCATTTTGATGAAACACAATCTCCACGAATCAATCTGTCCCGCTGAAAGCTTTCCCTTTGCCGCTTCCGCACAGTCTCAGGGGAGAATTCAAGAGACAATATGGGAAGGTAAATTGCTGCTCGGTCCCCCGTTTTATCTTGTTGTGATCTGCAAATCAGAAAATTTCGTGTTACTTCAAATCAACTGGGCGAATCTTTCTCCGTTTAACATTTGTCGACTCCAGCGGCTACGAAACTCTATTCAGAAAGACCTTGATGCACTTCGTCTCAAAAATCAGCGTAAAGAAAATGCCCAGCGAGCGAGTTCACCGAAACCCATGCCCGCGGCCCTTCTCGCATTTCGCCTGTCGTGCCGTCTCGAATGCCAGAGACAATCGGGACTGGGGACTGTCGGCCCGCCCTTTTTTGAGCTCCCTTTTCGAAAAGCCTGGAAAACATGCAACAGGGAGGAACTACAAGGGAAGCTGCGATCGGGATCCGGCACCCACAGTCCGCATAATTCTAAATTCCAGAATGGGAATAGCCGCAAAAATACGCAAAAGTCACAAAGAAAACAGGTGATAGCGTGTTCGAAAAAAGGTGTCCTTATTTTTCATGTGAATGCCCGCACTGCTTCATTATCCTATTCAGATTATTGAACAAAAGTTAACGAAGGAAACAAAGGGTCGACCATCGATAATTCCAAGATATATGAGTCAGTCACGATAGCTTATGCCGACACCTACATTGTCGTCTAAGAAAGTGGCCGAACAAGGCGGTACCAGACCTATACGCTAGCCAGAAAATATTCCTTGTGCTCACCGGAATGATTGAAGGCATCACCTATTCTGAAGATGTTTTTTCTCTATTTTATCATTGCTTTGATGTCGGCTCTGTAGTAAGCCCAAGACTCAATGAAAACTCGTTCCGCCCCGGGAATTCCGACCCTAGTGAGCTACACGATCTTTGATCTGGCCGAGAAACGAGAAGTCAGGGTCGGCGAAGAGGAACTGAGGAAACGGTTCGACCGGGACGGTGCGGTGGTGTTGCCCGATTTCCTGACGGAGGCGGAGATGCAGCCCCTGCGCCGTGAGCTGGATGCGCATTACGCTTCGCTCGCCGAAAAGGCCGCGACATCGCACAACGGCACGGGCATCCTCGCGAGGTTCGAGTGCGACGTGATGGTCTGGGCGCCTCTGGCAGAAGGCAACGCCGCGTTCATCGCGCTGAACGAAATGCCCAAGCTCGCGCAAGTCACCCAGACGCTGCTGGATGAGGGCTTTAATACCAACCCGAAGGGGCTGGTGATGTATTCGGTGGGGGGAGGACGGGGTCAGGCGTGGCACCAGGATTGCCCGCCCGGCGGACCGGAGAGCAAAGAGTTCAACCTGAATCGCCTGATCTACACGGAAGACGTGACGCTGGCAGATGGGGCTATCGTTTTTGTTCCCGGGTCACACCGGCGCGGACGCATCCCCTCCGGCGGCCATCAGGATCCGATTGAGGGCGAAATTACCCTCGAACCGCACAAGGGAACGCTCGTGCTCCTGCACGGCCACGTCTATCACCGAGTCACCCCGAATCTCAATATGAAGCCGCGCACTTCCATTAACTTGCGTGCCTATCCCTCCGGGATCGACGCCTCCGTCACTTGCATCGGCGTCTATCGGAATGGCGACGTGAATTTCTGCGAAACCTTCAAACAACACGACGGCAAGCCGGTTGAACTCGTCGCCACCATGCGGTAGAAAGCGTTCCGTTGCCCAAACGCACCGATTCGCCCCAGATCTCCGCGCGCGTGCTCGTCGCGGCAGACTCGAGGTGGTCGAGATGGAACAACCGGATATAGCCGAACAAGGCGCATGCACCCAACCCTCAGACGCTAAGGCTCCTTCGGGCGAGTGATGCGAAACGTTGAAACAGATGAATACGATTGAGAAACTAAATATCGGTATCGTTGGGGCATGTGGACGGGGCGCGAATTTCTGCACCATTTTTGACACTATGCCGGGTGTCCGGCTTCATGCCATGTGCGATCTCAACTCCGAGGCGCTGGCGAGCGCGGCGGCGACGTGCAAAGTGCATGAAACCTATGAGCACTTCGATGACATGCTGAACTCGTCTGAACTCGACGCGGTGATCATCGGCACACCCATGCACTTGCACGTGCCGCAAAGCATTGCGGCGCTCGATTGCGGATTGCATGTCTTGAGCGAGGTGACCGCCGGCGTATCTCTCACTGAATGTCGTGAGTTGGTATTGGCAACCTCGGCCAGCAAGGGAATTTACATGTTAGCTGAGAACTATATCTATATGCGACCGAATCTTATTGTGCGTGAGTTGGCTCATCGTGGCCTTTTCGGTACAATCTACTACGCAGAAGCTGAGTATTTGCATGACGCGAAAGACTATGCCGTCAAGACGCCATGGAGACGCAAGTGGCAGATGGGGATCGACGGAATAACTTATGGCACTCACAGCATAGGACCTGTAATGCAGTGGATGCCGGGCGACCGAATCACGCGTGTCTGTTGCGAAGGAACAGGAACACGCCACAAGGATACGCAGGATAAGCCCTTCTGTCAGGCCAGCAGCACAATGCTTGGCAAGACCGGAAACGACGCACTAATAAAGATCCGCGTCGATCTCCTGTCAGATCGCCCCCATGCCATGACAAACTACCAACTTCAGGGGACTGACGGAGCCTATGAATCTGCCCGATCAGAGTGCGAAAATGACAGGGTCTGGCTGCGCGAGCGACACGGTCAATCAACCCTGTGGAATTACCTGGATGAAATGGCAGATGAGTTTCTGCCTGAACGCTGGAAAGCCCACATGGATCGCGCCGTATCTTCCGGTCACGGTGGCAGTGACTACTTTGTAATGCTCGATTTCGTTGATGCCATCAAGGAAGGACATCCAAGTCCAATTGGCATTCATGAGGCGATGGACATGACCCTGCCGGGACTGTGCAGTCAGCAGTCAATACAACAGCGAGGCGCTTGGGTAGATGTGCCGGATTCTAGAACGTGGATATCTAAAAGCACCGGAACATCAGCCGATGGCGATGGGGTGAGTCCGAGCATAGTATCATAAATGCTGTTGCACTGCTTGGAGGATTATTGGAAAAGCGAACAGCCAGAAGGGGGTAGTGCAATAACTTAAACACATGAGCACCGAAATCCATGGAGCGGTCCGCAACTTGGAAAAACTGGGAAGACATGGCTGAGGAAGGAACTGAAAGGAGATATTCTCTCGAAATCCGGCCCTTACAGCGAGCAGAATGGATGCGGCAAAGTGAAATTGCTGAATGAGATTGAATTTCTGATCCAATCAATCAAAAATCTCCGATAAATCAGCCACCCAAACAATGAGACCGAAAATTAGCCATAAATTGCTTTTTCTACATTCTCATTAGCCAAATAAATCGACTCTGTCAAAATGATGCCTTTACGACTTAATGCGTTATTTCTTGCTCTCATGGTAGTTGCGCAGACATGCCCGGCATCACCCACGCTTGATGAGATTTCCGGCTATTTGGGCATTTCACCTTGGACCTCACACATCGAGTTGAATTCCCAAGAATTATCTTTGGAACTATGGCGCTTCAAAAAAGGCAAAATAGTCCAGTTGATCGCCAAAATTGGCGTCTCCCCTATCGTCACCAAAGATAGAAGACTTGCGATTTTGATTGGTCCTCAAGGGAGGCGATCAAGAGTATTTATGCGCTGTGATAGATACGAGACAGAAGGCTGCTTCTCTCTGATTTCGAAATCGCGCGGTTTTACATCAGTCACGCTTCCCTCGAGACTTACACCAGGCGACTACCCTCTGTTCGGAACGCTGAGATTCTTTGGGCCGATTAATCTTGGGAGTTGTGACAGCTATACGGAAGGGATCATGCTTCGGATTAGAATAATAAATAAGGGCTAACGTGAAGCGATGGACCGAATCAACATGCCTTCGGCCCTTTTGGTATTTGGCCTACGGAACAGGCTTGGATGGCAAAAGCAACCGGTGATGGTTCATGCGAAACGTTGATACAAAGACTCAAACATTCATATTATTCCACCTGTATGACCAATAGTCCGAATGTAGTTTTCTGGTACAACGTATATCTGTGGATTCTCGCGATAATGTATGTGGTTCTCGCCTGTGCCGGTATTGCGCTGCTCTTGTTGCCTGCCGAGATTTTGGATATGGAGAAATCGGAATCGACTTTGCCAGCAATTATTTGTATCGCTGTCGCAGTTCCATTGGCGATTGCCAGTCTTTTACCCTTTGCGTTCCAACCGAAACCTTGGCTTTGGATTTATGGAATTGTCATGATTGCCATCGGCCTAACAAGCTGTTGCTTTTGGCCCATTTGCATTCCACTTCTAGTATTTTGGATCAAACGTGATGTGCAGATCTATTTTGGCAGAAGTGTCTAATTCGCTGCAACTGACCCCTAGCAGTAACGTGTTTTCGATTCCGACCGACCGTCCTCCCCCTCAGATGCCATCCGAGTTCACGCCCGTTCGGGGTGAGCTGAGCTTGGCGTTAAATATATGCCATTATCGAATGAACGAGTCCTTTTGTTGACGCTTATGGTCCTCATTCCGGTGGTTGTGTGCATTACTCTCTGGAGAAATAGCGAGTGGTCCCTTGAACTCAGATCTCTCAAGGACTTTCTATTGGTAGAAGTTGATGGGTTCATTGCCCCTTTATTCCTTGTTGCAGCATTTCCCACGATGGATCTAGTTAGGAAGCTGGTGAGCCGATTCGAGATTTGTGAACTGGTCTACGCACAATTGTTTGTAGTCTTCACGGCAGTCTCCCTTTCTATTGGGTTTTCTTTCTCTGCATTCCGACAAAACAATAGAGCGGGGAAGTTTATTGCGGGCATCACCCTGCTCGTTTGCGGTGCAATTATCCTTGTTGGATTGGGCGTGCTGGCAAATATACATTGAAATGAAAGCAAGCGGCGATTCCTGGCTGGGGACTTTGACCAAAAATGAACTTTATCTCCAGCGTCCCTGTGCTACGATTTTCTGATGAGAGTTACGGCGGTTTTGTTCGCTTGTTTGGCGACTGTCATTTTTTCGCATGCTGAGCCGCCATCTCGTATCACTTTTAGTCTGACTTCTACAGCGCCCATTTCACTTGATGACTCAACGGGAAACACCATTGTCGATCCGTGGGGCAATGAATCTTCACTCCGCAAGAAGATGCCCGCGGCATATCGGAGGCCCTTTCAGCTCTTTGATTTTCCAGGTCCCGGCTACTGGAGGCAATATCACGGAACTAAATAAGAAACATTTTGAACGAGCCGGTCGAGGAAACCGCTATAAGCTGTCACTCGGACTGCTCGAGCACCCCGACCGACAGCTTTCCGGCGCACTTCACTGGAGACGTTGGGTCGTAAAAGCAACTCAGACTCGTCATTGATGCCACCGAGAGCAAAAAACCAAAAAGCGCCTGATATTTGCCCTGTTTGCGGTGAAGATGTTCCATCGAAGTCCCTTGCCTGCCCGGAGTGCGGAGCCGATCACAATTCAGGATGGCGAGATGATGCGTATGATGGACTCGAACTACCAGATGGGGACTTCAACTATGATGAATTTATACAGAATGAATTTGGGTCTTCTTCACGTCCGCATGGAATCAAGCCAATTTGGTGGATCACCGGAATAGTCCTTCTTGTTGCTCTTGCAGTCTTCTTCCTTCTACAGCTCTGAATAGAAGAAACAAAATCACTCTTGTCCAATACAGGATCTCCCGCAGAGGCGCAGAGACGCTGAGAAGAGGCTCTCAAGGGGAAAGGCGAAAATGGGGCATGATTTTAGGTATCAAAAAATCAGTAACTCGCTGCTAAAATGGGATGCAACCTCCTTGGCTTTTCTTGGTATCCCCTCTGCGCCCCCGCGTCTCCGCGGGATTTATTTTGGACAGTAATGAAACAAAATACAGACCCAACAAGATTAGATGGGAAGGCAGCAAAGGAGCGTCGGCTAGAATCCAGCGCTCCCCTGGGGGACCAGGGTTGCCCTTTTCATGGCATCCCAGCCGCTGGTGGTGTTAAACCTGTGGTTGCAAACCTCCGAGCACAGAAGGCCATGGAGCAGTCCACAAATTGGAATACCTCCGAAACCATGCAATCGGGAGGAACTGAAAGGGAATCTGCGATCGGGATCCGGCCCCCACAGTCCGCATAATTGTAAATTCCAGAATGGGAATAGCCGCAAAAATGCACAAAAGTCACAGAGAAAATGAGTGACCGCTTGTCTGCAAAAAGATGACATTCATTTTTCTCATTTGAGCATCTTGCGCCTTTTTGTGGCCAGTCATTTTCTTTTTTGGGTTTATCTCAATGAGCTGGAATCCGGCACTTTGTGAGGGAAAATCGCCAGAGTTCCCGCATTGATCGTCCTTATTCGTGCCCTGAATTTTCCTGGCTAGCAACAGATCCTCAGAGAAGGAATTTGAGGGTTTCGATTTGGAATGGGGCCAGGTTCAAGGACACCGATTGGTGTTTGAACGGCAGGGATTCGATGTCTTTTTCCAGAAGGTCGGTTCGGAAGACTTTGCGGATGGGGAGGGTGGTCGAAAGGCGTACCGGGCCCCGGCTTCCGTGGGCTTCGTAAAGACGGAGAATGATGGCTCCCCCCTCCTCGGCCACTTTGATGGTTTCGATGACGGCCGATGGGGAGTCGACGTGGAAGAAGGAGTGGGAGCCTGGCAGGTCGCCTTGTTGATTTTTGATCTCTTTGGCGAGGAGCGGTGCGTTGAGAGCATAGGCCTCTTCGATGACTCGCCCGTCCCGCAAATCTCCGCCATGGGGGAGAATGGCGTAGGTGAATTCGTGCTGGCCGCGGTCTGCGAGGGGATCCGGGGAGATCGGTGCGCGGAGAAGGCTCAACCGCATGACGTCGCCCTCGATATCGTGGCCATACTTGCAGTCATTCAGGAGGGCCACTCCAAATCCTGGCTCTGACAGGTCCGCCCATTTTTGGGCACACACTTCGAAGCGTGCGAGGTCCCAGCTGGTGTTGGTGTGGGTTGGGCGCTGCAGGTGGCCGTATTGGATTTCGTAGGTGGCCTGCATGGCACGCACATTGACGGGAAATGCGACTTTGAGGAATTTGCGGTCCTCGGCCCAATCCACTTTGGTGGGAAAATCAATGCGGGCGGAACCGGCGTGAACGACAATCTGCTGTTCCAGTCGGGAATTTCCGAATTTTCGGATGACCCGAACAGCCGCCCGGAGCGGGCCTTCTTCGAGGACTTCGACGGATTCGACTTCGTGGAGTTCCCTGGTTTTTTCTTTGTAAAAAATATCCACATCCCAAGCATCCCAATTGTTAGGAATATCTTCGTGCAGGTGAAACACATTCCCCGGACGTCCGGGGGCGAGGGCTTCGCGGTGGGAGCGATGGTCAAACACCGAGGTGAGATGCCCGGAGTTGTTGATGCGGAGCCGAACGATCCCATTGTCGATCACGATTCCGGAGCGGGAGGTTGTGACATGCACGGGTGAATCGCTGCGGTCGAGAAACTCGTCGCGGGCATCGATCACCGAGTAACCGAGGGGGGGAACGTCCACGCTGGCCAATCGACCATCCGGGAGGCTCAGGACCTCACGCCGGCGGAAGCCGAGCGAATTAAAAACCAGGATGGGTGCCGAGAGTCCGGTGGTATCAATCTGCGGCAGGAGGCTTGCAAGGGAGGATTCCACGACGCTTTCGCCGAGTTCTTTCACCGTGGCGTAATCCCGGTCACTGTCTTGATAGACCCAATGAATCGAGGATCCCGGAATGATGTCATGAAATTGGTTCAGAAGCACCAGCTTCCATGCGCGGTCGAGGGCGGCGGCATGTGAGGTTGGCTCGGAGTGATCCAGGCTGGTGACATCATAAACGGCGCTTGCAGGATTGGCGGCGGATTCCTTGCGAAGGGGGGAAAGCGCCAGGCTCAGGGAGTCGAAGAGTTCGGCATCGCGGAGAAGGAACTCTGATTTGCGGTTGCCGCGTTTGTTTTTGGCTTGGGTGGTGTAGGTGCCGCGATGAAGCTCGAGGTAAAGCTCCCCGACCCAGACGGGTGTGTGTCTGGAGTCCGCCTCCGCCTTTTGGAAAAACGTGAGAGCCTTTTCCTGCACGAGTTTGGGCAGTCCATCGAAATCGCGGAGCCTGCGGGCTTTTTCCAGCATGGCAATGCTCGGGCCGCCGCCACCATCGCCGTAGCCATAAACCAGGATCGAACGGGTCGCGAGGCCATGTTCTTTGAAGTTCTTTTGGTTTTTGGCCAGTGCGGCGGGGCCGGTGTCCGCATTGTACGTGTCGACCGGTGGGAAGTGGGTGAAGATGCGGGTGCCATCAATCCCTTCCCAGTTGAAGGTGTGATGAGGAAACTTGTTAAACTGATTCCACGAGATTTTTTGGGTGAGGAAGTAGTCGATGCGGGCCTTACGCATGATTTGTGGCAGGGAGGCCGCGTACCCAAACACATCCGGGATCCAGACGTCTTTTGTTTCAACCCCCAACTCGGTTTCAAAAAACCGTTTTCCGTGGAGAATCTGACGGACCAGCGACTCACCGGAAGGGATGTTGCAGTCGGTTTCAATCCACATCGAACCAACCGGTTCCCATTGCCCGCGTCGAACAGCTTTTTTTATTCGGGCCCAGATATCCGGGTAGAGGTGTTTCATCCAGGCGTATTGCTGGGCTTGGGAGCAACAGAAAACATACTCCGGATACCGATCCATGTAATCCAAAGCCGTGGAAAATGTGCGGGCGCATTTGCGGATGGTTTCCCGAAGTGGCCATAACCAGGCTGTGTCGATGTGGGCATGTCCAATGGCGGAGATCGTGTGGGAGGTGTCACCATTCTGGCGGCTCAGAACTTCCCGAAGAGCATTGCGGGCTGGCTTGAGGCTGGTGAGGTCCGACTCGTCAAAATGATTTAATGATGTGTTAAGCGCCTCCCGAAGTTCCGCTCGCCGCTGGCTATCCTCAGGAAGGGCCTCCATGGCTTCAGCACCCACCAAAAAATCGTAGTAATAATCGTAGGCCGCACGATCAATCACGGCCAGCTCTGCCTGCTCAAGACGGAAGATCGGCGCCCCACCAAAATTGGGAAGGTTCAACTTTGCGCCGGACCCATCGTTCGCACTGGCATTGGCGGCAGCCTCCACAAAAAACTCGAACTTTTCACCCCCTTTGGCATGGGCTGCCAGGGCGACTTCCGAGCGATGCACGTTGATGGCGCGCACCGGTTTTCCTGCGTCAAAAATCATTCCTTCCGCGGTGAAGCCCTCATTGCCTCCCGGCGTCAAACGGACAAGCGCCACCACCTCTTTGCCTTTCCAGGCGGTGGGGATTTTTCCGCGAAAACGGAACCAGCATGTGTCCCAAAGCGCCCCCCATGCTCCTCCAACCTCGAAGGGGGTGTATTTTGCACGCAAAGCTTTTGCGGCAGGGACCGGCTCTCCGGCAACAGTCCAGGACCCAATTTCAAGTTGATCCTTGAGAGGATAAATGAGGGACTTGATTCTGGGCAGAGCCGAGTAGATTCGGCCCTCAGTGATTTGGGGATGCTTGAGCATAGGAGAGGAAAAATCATAGGCTTTCCACGGATGGTGTCCAGCGTCGGCGCAAGCAAAGTGGCATGCGGGCCGGAGATTTCCGCGTCAAAAAATCAAGCTCGCGGGAATGCCAGCTTGCGGAGGGGCAAGATCTCATGCATTCTTTGGAATTGTCGCGGTGCGGGCTGCTTGATCGGTCGCGCTCCGCGTTTTTGATCACTATCCATGAATAACACCTTTTCCGCCCGCACCAGCGAGGCGTTGATTGACGACAACTATGAGCGTTGGCTAGCCAACCCGAAGTCCGTGCAGCCCGATTGGGCGGCCTTTTTTGAGGGCTTCGAGCTCGGTCATGCCAAAAGCGGGCACGGCGTGAATGGCGATTCGGCCCCTGCGGCCACGGGGGATGCTCAACTGCAGATTCGGGTGGATGGACTGGTATATGCCTACCGCACTTTGGGGCACTCGATTGCGGATTTGGACCCCCTGGATGACATCTCGCGGGAGAATCCCCTTCTCAATTTGCGGGAATTGGGTTTTGAAGAGAAGGATTTGGACCTGCAGGTTTCGAGTCGATTTTTCCGCGAAGGCCGGGTGATGTCGCTGCGGGAGATGATCGACGAGCTTCGGGTGATCTATTGTGGCACGGTGGGTGCGGAGTTCATGCACATCCAGAACCCCAAAATCCGGAATTGGGTTCGGGATCGGTTGGAGAATCGGAATCTTGCGATGAAAGCCGACGCGGAACTTCACCGCGAAATTCTTCGAAAACTTCACGAAGCCGAAACGTTTGAGAACTTCCTGCACACCACGTATGTCGGCAACAAGCGGTTTTCGCTGGAGGGGGGAGAGTCTCTCATCGTGGCCCTGGATGCCGTGCTTCAGAATTGTCCGGGTCAGGGTGTGGCAGAGATTGTGATGGGGATGGCGCACCGGGGGCGGCTGAACGTGCTTGCCAACATTCTGAACAAACCACTGGACGTGATTTTTAATGAATTTCAGGGCACATTTTCGCCTGACTTGGTGGGCGGCAATGGCGATGTGAAGTATCATTTGGGCTTTCAGGTTGTTCGCAAAACGGTTTCTGGCGATGACGTGGCAATCCGCCTTGCGGCAAACCCGTCCCATCTGGAGGCCGTTGATCCCGTGGTTCAGGGCAAGGTCCGCGCGAGGCAGCGGGTGCTTGGTGATACGGTGGAGCGGAAAAAAGTCCTGCCGATTCTTGTGCATGGTGATGCGGCGTTTATCGGTCAGGGTGTGATCGCAGAAACATTTAATCTTTCCCAACTGCCAGGTTACCGAACAGGAGGCACCATTCACATTGTGGTGAACAATCAAATTGGGTTCACGACAACGCCAGCCGATGCGAGATCGACCCCATATTGCACGGACATGGCAAAAATGATCGAGGCCCCGATTTTCCATGTCAATGGCGAGGATCCCATCGCTGTGATCGAAGTGGCCCAGATCGCCCTCGAATTCCGTCAGACCTTTGGCCGCGATGTGGTGATCGATATCTATTGCTACCGCCGTCATGGTCACAATGAGGGGGATGAGCCCAATTTCACCCAGCCGAAACTTTACGCAAAAATCAAAGCCCACCCTCTCCCCAGCGATGTGTTTCTTGGTCAGATCAAGGACCTGGGAACCATCAGCGAGGACGAAGCCGCTGGAATCAAGGCCGCGTCCATTCAGGAACTGGATGAGGCTCTGGAGTTGGTGAAAGGGGATGGGCCCGCTGATTCAGCAAAGGGAGAGTTTGCCGGCTCCACGGCCATCTTTCAATTGCCCTATTCCCATGAGCCAGTTCCCACCGGGATCTCGAAAGAGGTGCTTGACCGAATTGTGGGCACGCTGACCACGGTTCCGGAAGGTTTTCACGTGCTCCCAAAAATCCGCCGGATTTTGTTGGAGCGGCGCTTGCAGGTTTGGAAGGCGGATGGGCCATACAATTGGTCCTTTGCCGAGGCGCTGGCCTTTGGGTCTCTCCTTCTGGAGGGAACTCCCGTGCGTCTATCCGGCCAGGACAGCCGCCGCGGAACATTCAGTCAGCGGCACAGTGTGATTTACGATGAGGGAACACGCGAGCGTTACATCCCCCTGGCAAATCTTGAACCGGACCAAGCCAGGTTCTGCGTCTATAACAGCCCGCTTTCCGAGTATGCGGTGCTGGGATTTGATTACGGGTACTCCATGGATTTTCCGGAGATGCTTTGCCTTTGGGAGGCGCAGTTTGGCGATTTTGCCAATGGAGCCCAAATCATCATTGATCAATTTATTGCCGCCGCCGAGTCCAAGTGGGGGCGCCCAAGTTCTTTGGTGATGTTGCTCCCTCATGGTTACGAGGGGCAGGGACCTGAACACTCCAGTGCAAGGCTTGAGCGTTTTCTTCAGCTCTGCGCTGAGAACAACATGCAGGTCTGCAACCTGACCACGCCGGCACAATATTTTCATGCCCTCCGGCGGCAAGTTCACCGGGGATATCGCAAGCCGCTGATCATCATGACGCCCAAAAGCCTGCTGAACCATGACCAGGCAGTCTCTCGCACGGAAGATTTTACGAATTCGAGGTTTTACGAAGTCATTGCCGACCAAAACACGCCGGCGCCGGAAAGCGTCGAGCGGGTTATTTTTTGCTCGGGGAAAGTTTTCTACGATCTGCAGAAATACCGTCAGGAAAATGGCCTGGAGTCCAAGGCGGCGATCATTCGCATCGAGCAGCTGTATCCCCTGCACGAAGAAAAAATCCGGCGAGTCTGCGCTCCCTACATCAACGCTAAAAAACACGTGTGGTGTCAGGAGGAGCCCCAAAACATGGGGGCATGGACATTTATCCTGCCCCGTCTCTTGAATCTTTTCCCAGGATACATCGCGTATGCGGGGCGCGCGGCGAGTGCAAGCACGGCGGCAGGTTCCATGCAAGTTCACCTTGCACAGCAGGCTGCGCTGGTCAAAGAGGCTTTCGAAGTGTAATGATGAGTGATCGATGAGTATTGAAGTCAAAGTCCCTGCCGTGGGGGAATCCATTTCCACGGGAATCCTTTCCGTCTGGCATAAAAAAGACGGGGAAACCGTCTCCTCTGGAGAAATTCTCTTCACGCTGGAAACTGACAAAGTGTCCACAGAGGTGAATGCCCCCGAAAGCGGGGTCCTCCATACCGAGGTGGCCGAAGGAGATGAAGTCAAGATTGGTCAATCCGTGGCGCGAATTGAGCCCGCAGAGGCCGGTTCTACACCCCCAATTCCGGCGACACCGGCTGCCTCTTCCGAGACTTCCCCCGCCGCCGAGGCAGAGCCTCCCCCCATTCCAAAGGCCAAGGAGCCTGCTCCGCCGGAGCCCACAAAGCCTCAGCCGGTCGCAAAACCCGTCGCAAAATCGCCGGCGTCCCCCGAAGGACGGCACACCCGCAAAAAACTCTCGCCGCTTCGTCGCAAAATCGCCACCCAGTTGGTTTCCGCTCAACAAAATGCAGCGATTCTGACGACCTTCAATGAGTGCGACATGAGTTCGGTCATGCAGCTCCGCAAGGAAATGCAGGATGAGTTCACCAAAAAACATGGGGTCAAGCTGGGTTTCATGTCATTTTTTATCAAAGCGGTGGTGGATGCCCTGAAGGCGGTGCCTTCAATCAACTCGCGCATGGATGGCGAAGAGTTGGTGTTGAATCATTTTTATGACATTGGCGTGGCTGTGGGAACGGATCGTGGCCTGATGGTTCCAGTGGTGAGGGATGCCGACCAACTGAGTTTTGCCGGGGTTGAGGGGGCGCTTTCGGGTTATGCC
>JBGTAR010000344.1:0-2534 GCA_041749815.1 Terrimicrobiaceae bacterium | reverse complement strand
ACGGTAGTAGCCGGGGTCGTCGAGTTTGCCAGCTTCCACGGGGGCTTCGCCGTAGGCCATGGCATGACGGGTCAGGCTCTCAACGGCCACTTCCGGGTAGCTGATGCCTTCAAATTGGGAGCTTGTTCCCGTGAAGCAATCCTCGACAAGGTTCGAGGCAAGTCCGATGGCTTCGAAGACCTGGGCTCCGCGGTAGCTGCTCACCACCGAAATACCCATTTTGGACATGATTTTCAGCAGACCGAGTTCGAGCGCTTTTTTATAGTTGATGAATGCTTCGGCCAGGGGAATCTCAATGGCGCCTTTTTCCGAGAGCTCACGCAGGGATTCAAAAGCGAGGTAGGGGTTCACGCAGCTGGCGCCATAACCGATGAGGCAGGCGATCTGATGGACATCACGGCCTTCGGCGGTTTCGCAGATGACACTGGCTTTCATGCGTTTGCCAACCCGCCGGAGGTGGTGGTGCACGGCACCCATGGCAAGGAGCATGGGCACGGCCACTCGGCTGTGATCAACAGCACGATCCGAGAGGACAATGATGCGCACATCGCGGTCCACGGCTTCCTCGACCGCTTGGCAAATGGCCAGAATGGCAGGTTGGAGGGCCTCAGCGCCCTGGGCGGACTCCCAGGTACAATCAACGGTGTGCGACGTGTTTTCTCCCCCAAGGGTCTTAATTTTTTCGAGTTCTGCATCCAGCAAAATCGGCGATTCCAAGAGGACTTGTCGGCAATGCTCGGGCGTTTCGGAAAGCAGGTTGCGACGCCAGCCGAGGCCGGTGCGAAGCGACATCACCAATTTTTCGCGAATCGGATCAATGGGGGGATTGGTGACCTGGGCAAAGAGTTGCGAGAAGTAGGTGTAGAGCAGCCGCGGCTTGAGGGAGAGGACGGCAAGGGGGGTATCATCTCCCATCGAGCCGATGGCTTCGGCACCATCTTTGGCCATGGGTTTGAGAATCATGTCCAGCTCTTCGCTGGAATAGCCGAAAGATATTTGTTTTTGGGTGAGCCCAAGAATGTCCTGCTCGCCTTCAGGAGCGGGAAGATCGTCAGCGGTCAGGGGGTTGAGACGCGTGAGGTGTTCATCAAGCCACTGGCCATAGGGTTTGCGGGAGGCCAGGGCGGCTTTGATCTCCTTGTTGCGGAGAAGGACACCACTGGAAGTGTCCACAGCAATCATTTCACCGGGAGCCAGACGTCCATTCTCGACCGATTTTTTCAAATCAATCCCGGAAATTCCGACTTCAGATCCCAGGGTCAAAATCCCATCTTCACTCAACATCGTGCGAGCAGGGCGGAGACCATTGCGATCAAGGCAGGCCGCCACGGTGATTCCATCTGTAAAGCAGAGGGCGGCGGGACCATCCCATGGCTCACAAAGACAGCTGTGGTATTCGTAAAAATCACGCAACTCTTGGGGGAGCGTTTTGTCCGAGGACCATGCGGGCGGCACGAGCATGGTCATGGCATGGAGAACGCTCCGTCCACTCATCGTCAGGACTTCGAGCACATTGTCGAGGCTGCCTGAGTCCGAGCTGCCGGGTTGGATGATGGGTTTCAGAAGATCGATGTCCTTCCCCCAGAAATCGGCACGAAGCTCGGATTCGCGGGCCGCCGTCCAATTGCGGTTGCCACGGACCGTGTTAATCTCGCCATTGTGGGCCAGCATGCGGAATGGCTGCGCCAGCGGCCAGGTCGGGAAGGTGTTTGTACTGTAGCGCTGATGGTAAACACAGAGCGCGGTTTCATAATCCGGATTTTTGAGGTCGGGATAGAATTTCTCCAATGACGAGGAAACGAGGAGTCCCTTGTAAACAATCGTGCGGTGCGAGAAGGATGGGATATAGAAATTGGTGATGCCTGCCGCTGCGGCCTGGTCCTCAATCTCATTGCGAGCAAGGAAAAGGCGGCGTTCGTAGTCATCATCGGCCATCCCCCAGGGTTTGCCGATCAGCACATGCTCGATGCGTGGCATCGTGGTCTGGGCTTTTTCTCCCAGAACCCGCAGATTGATTGGCACCTCGCGCCAGCCAAAAAGAAACAAACCGCGCTTCTCAAGGACCTCCTGGGTGATGGCTTTCGCCCGGGCTTGGGCATAGGCATTGTCATGCGGCAAAAACAGCACACCAATTCCCAGGTCGAGATCGTTGTAAAGGGTGTGGCCCAGCCGGGCGATTTCGGGTTTGAAGATTTTGTAGGGGATTTGGGTCACCACGCCAGCGCCGTCGCCGGTTTTGGCGTCCGCATCAAGGGCACCCCGGTGCATCAGGCTTGAGATTGCCCGGAGGCTGATCCGGAGAATGCGATTTGACCGCCGCCCGCTCACTTGAGCAACAAAACCCACCCCGCACGAATCATGTTCGTTTTCTGGACGGTAAAGACCTTCAGTGGTTTTTGGGCAGGCGTGGTTCAGCATAATATCAGATTCGGTGTTGAGATTGGCTTCGTTGATTCACCGGATTTGTCCGGCGAAACCAAGCAATAATCGTTCCATCGTGCCCGCCTGTCACATAAAAAATGCAGCCTTCCATT
>JBGTAR010000343.1:0-4735 GCA_041749815.1 Terrimicrobiaceae bacterium | reverse complement strand
AAAACCCTGCCTTGACTCGGAATGGCTGGGGGTGAGAAAGTTAAAAGTTCATCAACCTGACTGCCTGTGGACCTTAAAGAAATACGTACCCTGATCGACCTCATGAAGAAAAACGGCCTTGCTGTTTTTAAAATGGAGCGTGAGGACTTCAAAATAACCCTTAAGACAGCGGAAGCTGGGCAGATCGTTGCTTATCAGCAGGCACCTGCCGGCGCGCCAGCGGCAGTCCCCGCCCCTGCATCTGCTGATGCAGCAGCGGCACCGGCCGTTCCCGCCTCCGATTTGAAAGAAATCAAGTCACCAATGGTTGGGACTTTCTATTCGGCAGCTTCTCCGGAATCCGATCCATTCTTGTCCGTGGGGCAGGCCATCGGAGCGGATTCAGTGGTTTGTATTATCGAAGCGATGAAAGTGATGAACGAGATCAAGGCCGAATTAAGCGGGACGGTTGTTGAGATTCTGGCGGAGAACGGGAAGCCGGTTCAATTTGGACAGGTGCTCTTCCGGGTGAAATAAATCCGCCCGAAGCCCAGATGTTTAAAAAAATCCTGATAGCGAACCGTGGTGAGATTGCCCTGCGGATCATTCGTGCCTGCAAAGAACTGGGAGTCCAGAGTGTTGCGGTTTATTCCGAGCCCGACCTCGACAGCCTGCATGTGCAACTTGCCGATGAAGCCATTTGTATTGGCACGGCCCCCAGTGCCGACAGCTATTTAAAATTTGATCGCATCATCAGCGCGGCCGAAGTTGCGGATGTGGATGCGATTCATCCCGGCTATGGCTTTCTTGCTGAAAATGCCCACTTTGCGGATGTCTGCGCGAGCTGCAATATCAAGTTTATCGGACCCTCGTCATCGGCCATCCGGTTGATGGGTGATAAAAACACCGCGCGTGACACCGCGCGCAAGGCCGGGGTTCCCGTTTCGCCTGGGAGTGATGGCACGGTGGATACCGAGGCCGAGGCTCGAAAAATCGCGAAGAAGATTGGATATCCCGTGATGATCAAGGCGGTGGCAGGCGGGGGCGGGCGTGGCATGCGGATCGCCACCGATGAAACCACCCTCGTCCAGGGATTTCACTCGGCACGGATGGAAGCCGAAAAAGCGTTTGGCAATGCGAGTGTTTACATCGAAAAATTTATCGTGAACCCGCACCACATCGAGTTCCAGATTTTTGGAGATGAACATGGCCAGATCGTGCACTTGGGGGAACGTGACTGTTCGATCCAGCGGCGCAATCAGAAGATTGTCGAGGAGTGCCCATCACCGCTCATGACGCCAGACCTGCGGAAAAAGATGGGGGATGCCTCGATCAAGCTCGCCGAAGCCGTGGGTTATTCGAATGCCGGGACCATGGAATATTTGGTGGATGATGACGGGAATTTCTACTTCATGGAAATGAATACCCGCATTCAAGTCGAGCACCCGATCACCGAGGAGGTTTATGGATGCGACCTTGTGAAACAGCAAATCCAAGTCGCGGCTGGCGAGCACCTCAGCGATTATGTCGTGAATGCGCGGCCGAGGCATCATGCCATGGAATGTCGGATCAACGCCGAAGACCCTGCCAACAATTTCCAACCGTGTCCGGGACAAATTGAACTCTATTATGCCCCCGGCGGCCGTGGCATTCGCATCGATTCTCACGCTTACGCAGGTTATCCGATTCCACCAAACTACGATTCGATGATCGCAAAAACGATCGCGGTGGCGTCCAGCCGCACCGCCTGCATCAACCGCATGCACCGAGCCCTTGGCGAATATCTCATCACCGGCATCAAAACGACGATTCCGTTTCAGATGCAGATCATGCAGAATGAAGATTTCCGCCGGGGAACCTATAACACCGGTTTTGTGGAGAAGATGCTCAAGGCCGGGGTATCGTTTGAGTAGCTTCAGCCTCCAAAAAAAACTTCTTGGCGGCCTGTCTTGCCGCAAGCCTCGGGCTCTCGGCAACAAGAGACCAATAATTCTTCTGGGCTTCAGCCGACGCATCACCCGTCTTTGAAGCCAGGGTGATAGCCTCCGGGCTCATGGCAAGAACCGGATCAATGGCAAGCCAGTCAAGGGCCACATCGGGGAGGCCGGAATCAAAAGCTCGCTGGGCGACCACCCAGCGAAATGCCATCAGATCCTTCTCCCCCAGAGCAAATTCGTTGGCATCGGGGGACAGTTCGAAAAGGATGGAGTCTGACGCCCGATCGGCAGGTTTGTTGCTGGAGCTGCTGACAGCTTCCTCCCCACCCGCCTGAATATTTTTTTGCACTCCCAGTCGCTCGTAAAAATTTGCGACAAGATCTGGAGGGGTCGCCCCGGGAATCTGGGCGGCGATTCCGATTTGGATCCTTGCGTCATCGACACGATCCCTTGCCAGCAACAACGCACCAGCTGCGGCCCGAAGAGGGGCTGATTTCTGCTTCAGAACAAAGCTCTGACCGGGCTGATCCATTTGAAAGATGGCAGCATCCGGGCGGTCCACGGAGAGATAGAATGCGGCCAGGGAGATCCTCAGAGCCGGATCCACTTTTGACGTTTGGCCGAAGGCCTGTGCGATATCCAGGGCATCCGCCCGCCTGCCGGTTTTCCAAAGAGCTTCTGCAAAAGTGAGTGCTTGGGAGTGGTCAGGAATTCCGAACTCATCGAAACGTTCAAAGACCAGAACCGCCTCGGCGTGCTTCTGGTTTTCCATCAGGAGCTTGGCCAATGAGGCCAGAGCCGAAGGTTTTATTTGTGGGGCTTTCGTGAAGCCATCGATCAAGCTCTGAAGCCAGGGTTGGTCATTTCTTTCGATGGCCAGACGCACCAGCGACTCGCCCGCTGCGGCGGATCCTTCTGCCCATTCACGTCTCCACCGCGCTTCAAGGGCCTTCTCAGTGGCCGCGATTTTTTCGGCAGATGGGGATGTCTCCGTGGGCAGTTCTTCCGAGGCTGGCAAGGGGACAGGCTCTTCTGGCGGTTTTTTTCCAAGTTCGACAAGGAGTTGGTCCTTGGCCTGAACGACTGGCGGGGTGGCTTTGATCGCCGGGACGGCTTCAAGAATCTCGAGAGCCTTGGGAATGTTTCCTTCCCCGGTGAGGGCATAGGCGAGTTGAAGCACCGTTTGACTGGGAATTTGGCTTCGCATGTCATCCGAAGCCGAAAGAAACCATGCGGCAGGCTGGTCGGATTTTCCATCGGGCAAGGAACGCAGTGCCAGCAGCTGGAGCCATGAGGTGGGGTTCATCGGTTGCATCTCAAAGACCCTTTCATGAAGGATTCGCGCTGTGGCAACACGTCCGGTGCCTGCCGCTCTTGCTCCTGCCGCGGCAAGTTCCTCCCGCTTGGCGCCGCGCGCCACCCACTCATTCACGAGGTAATTGGACGTTGCAGGCTGGGACTCCATCAGCAGGCTTGTGATGATTGCATTTTCAAGAGTTCGTTCGATGCCGACTTCACCAGTCAGATTGGAGAGCGCGGGGTTCTGCTCCAACGCAATGCGACAGATGTCTCTCGCCCGGGCGAGAAGATTCCAGTTTTCAAAGGTGGTGGCTGCCGTCAGAGCCAACAAACCCGGGGAAGTGGGGCCATCGGCGGGTTCCGCAAGCCATGCGGCCATGGCGTCTCGAAAGCCGTCCCTCTCTCCACGCAATGCAAAAAACAGGGCTTTTGCCGCATGAGTGGCCCGTGGACTCCCTTGGTTTTGGATTCGGGTCAGAGCCGATTGCTCCAAGGCCTCACGATTGGCTGGTTCCTCCAGCAGCCAAAGAGCCCGGAGGGCGGAAAAATTCAAACTCTCGAAGGCTCCTGAAGGGCCATTGAGTTCCAAGCAGGTGGCAAGTTCCTTGGCGGCGCCTTCCGGATCACGAAGGGTGAACTTCCACCCAGCCATGCGAAACCGGGCTTCAGCCTCCAAGGAGGGGGGCATGCCGGGGGGGATTCCAAGGGCTATGGCTCCACGCAGAAAGCCCGATGCGGCCAGGGCCTCCGCAGCCCTCAGCCGGACAAAAGCAGGGGATGTTTCTAGAAATGACCTGAGGTCTCCGATGACAGGCTGCCAGCCGGTGGCGATCATGGAGGCAAGGATTTCGGAGATTATCATCCAACGCTCTTCGAGGGTCTCTCCAGCATTTGCCCATTTCTGCAATCGCGGGAAGGTCATGGCCTCCAGCCCAAGAGCCACATAGGAGCGGTCCAATGATTTTTGGTTATCGGGGTTCGGGATGGCCAAAAGAAGATCCAGAGCGCGACCCTGTTCACCTGCCCCCCAGAAGGCCCATATTTTTTCCATGGGAGCGGCTTCGATCAGATTTTCGAGTCGCTCGAGATTTGTAGGACTGAGTTCCAAGAGCTGCCCCATTTCCCAGAGAGCCAGCAACCGGCAGGCTTGTGGGTCCGTTTCTGAGAGGCCCGTGTAATCAGGTAATTTAGAAAGCCGTTTGGGGAGGGGGGGAGGGTTTCTTGCAGGAGTGGGGTCTGAGGGAATCCGTTGAAGGAGAGCCTGATAATCCTCAAAGGCCGTGGCTTTGTCATTCACCGGTGACCTGGCCATGCGTAACATCACCTGGGCTGGCAAGGGGCCAAGCCGGGAGGCTGCCCTCAGGCCTTCGACTTCGCGGGCCTCGTTTCCCTGACGACGAAAAAACTCTGCTGCAGCGAGTTGGACCTCTGGGGATCTGGGAAATTTGCGGAGAACAGAGTTCCAAGCCTGCTCCGTTTTTTGAGAGTTTTGTGACATTTCGAGAAAGTGCAATGACCGG
>JBGTAR010000342.1:0-3614 GCA_041749815.1 Terrimicrobiaceae bacterium | reverse complement strand
AGACCACGCCTGGCCAAACGCTCGCTGAGCAGGGACGGGTAGGCCTCGGATGGGTTCAACCCATATCCCTCAGTCAGGCTGTCTCCCAAAAATACAATGGTTCCCGGCGTCACTGGATCTGCCCGCATGCAACCCGCGAGCATCAAGCCTGCAGCCAGGAGGAAATAGCTTTTCATGGGCGTTTCTATTCCCCAACCCGATTGCCTTTGCAAGAAGCAATGAGTCCAGAGGCGGGACGGATGGTGGCGATGAGGCTTTTTCGACCTTTGGTTGCTCCGGGGGGGGGTGAATTCCGGTCAATAACTTTGTGAAGTCACCCTGGTTTTGCCCCTGAAAATATAATAGATGCAAACCGTGTAAGCGAGCACGAGAGGGATTCCCATCACGGCGATGATGAGCATAATCCCGAGGGTTTTCTGGGAGGACGCTGCATTGTAGATGGTTAGGCTGTTCTCAGGGTTGGGATTGGAATAAAGCATGTTCGGGAAATAGGTGAGGCCAAAGGCGGCCATCATCATGGCCATCCCGACACATGATGAAAGAAAAGCCCGGAACTCCCGGCCCTTGTGGATTTCGCGCGGGATATTCATCACAATCAACACCCCGACCGCCACCACGGGCATGATCCATGGCCGGGAGCGCACGGTGTCGAGCACGTGGGGGCAGTAAACCAGGGTCAGCATGTTGAAGCAGACATAGGCCGCGATGAAGATTCCGATGAGTTTGGGGATCCAGCCACGCACGATCCTCTGCACCTCCCCATCGGTTTTCATGGCCAGATAAATTCCGCCATGCATTGCAAAAAGCGCCACGGTCGTCACCCCAAGCAGCAGTGCGTAGGGGTTCAGCATGGCAAGGAAGGTTCCGCCGAATTCCCGGTCCGGGCGGACCGGAACCCCCGCAACCACATTCCCCATGGCCACCCCGATCAGGAAGGCGGCCAGCACACTGCCAAAAGAAAACGCAATGTCCCACATGGTTCTCCACCACCCCCAGGGTTCCTTGCTCCGGAACTCGATGGCCACCGCACGAAAGATCAAGGCCACCAGCAGCAACATGAACGGAAGGTAAAACCCCGAAAAGACGGTCGCATAGACCTCCGGAAACGCGGCGAAGAGCGCCCCGCCACCGGTCACCAGCCAAACCTCATTGCCGTCCCAGACCGGACCGATGGAATTAAGAAAAAGGCGGCGGTTTTCATCGCCTTTCACAAACAGATGGAGGGTCCCGACCCCGAGGTCAAACCCGTCCAACATCGCGTAGCCCGTAAAAAGAACTCCCACGAGGACATACCAGATAAGGTTCAGATTGATGGGTATGTCAGACACGGGCGGTCCTTGATTTGATGATTGCCTTCCAGCTGTCCGGCATCTCCTCACTGTCTTCGTAAAAATCCGGTCCATGCTGGATTTTCCGCGTGAGAAGAAAAACGAACGCCGCAAAAAGCAGGGCGTAGACGAAACCGAAGAGGATGAGGGACGTCACAACCTGGCCGGAGGTCACCACCTTGGAAACGGCATCCGAGGTCTTCAGCAGGTTGTAAACAATCCACGGCTGACGGCCAATTTCTGCCGTGAACCAACCAGCCTGATTGGCGATCTGGGGTCCGAGAACGCTGAAAACCAACACCCACAAAAATGCCCTCCGGGGAGCGGTATCCGTCAGAAAAAGCGTCCCCCGCAGCCACTTCAAACCGGCGACGATGACAATCAGAAACAGAGCGACGCCGATGTTGATCATGAGATGATACAGCTGAAAGACCGGCTGCACCGGAGGGTGATACGACTTGCGAATCTGTGCAAGTTCGGCAGCGTCTGCTGCCGGATACCTCTGCGCCAGAAACTCGTCGGGCGGAAGCTGGTTCAGCCCCTGCACCGTGGCTGCGGGATCACCGTAGGCAAGCACGCTCAAGAGCGAAGGTATCTTTAATCCGGAGGTCGTTCCTTCGGAGGGATTCACCCAGCCGAGCACGGTCATTGGCACATGGGCGGTGCTGGCATAGACCCCCTCCATCGCTGCGAGCTTGACCGGCTGGTTCCGCACAACCCCCTTGGCCGTGAGGTCCGCGCTGACCATCTGCATCATCGTGGCCACTCCCGCAAAGGCAACGCCAACCCGCATGGAGGCTTTGGCGAAATTCAAATGACGGTTCCTGAGCAGGTAATAGGCGCTGATGCTCACGACAAGGAAGGCCCCGGCCATCCAGGCCCCCAGAACAACATGGGTGAGCCGGTCGATGGAGGAAGGATTAAAAACCATGGCCCAAAAATCGTCCACCACGGCCCGAACAGTCCCGAGGTCCGCCGCCGTGAACACATGCCCGGAAGGAAGAACCGTGGCCTGCCCACCCACGTTTGCTTCCAAATGGTAACCTGCGGGCGTTTGCATCCAGGAGTTTGCCACCACAATCCAGACCGCACTGAAGTGCGCCCCAAGACACACCATGCATGTTGAAAAAAAGTGCAGACGCGGCCCGACCTTGTTCCACCCGAAGAGCAGCACCGCGAGAAATCCGCTCTCCAGAAAAAACGCAAAAATCCCCTCCGCCGCGAGGGCACTTCCGAAAATGTCCCCCACAAATCGCGAATAAGTGGCCCAGTTCGTGCCAAACTCAAACTCCATCACAATCCCTGTGGCCACCCCAATCGCAAACGTCAGCGCAAACACACGAGTCCAAAACCTGGCCATGTTGTGAAAGAGCGGATTCCCGGTCTTCAGCCAAAGGGCTTCCATGATCACCAGCACGACCCCCAGCCCAATGCTCAGCGGCGGATACAAATAATGGAAAGCTATCGTAAACGCAAACTGCACCCGCGCCAGTATTTCGACATCCATAAATTATTTTATGCAAGAGAATCCGACTCGCCGTCAATAAGATAAACTTATATTATGCAGCTTTTATTGCGAGGGAAGAATGCCAGGTTTTCCAAGGAGGACTACAAACGCCTGGTCGCAGGCAATGAGGCCGTAAAACGGAGGGATTGGGGATTCTCAGGAGCCAAAAAAAATTTATTTGCTGAAAATCTCTGGAACCAGTAAAAGTTAACGCCTCAAATATGAAGATTCTTTTGCTTGGCGCCGGCGGTTTTATTGGTGCCAATTTGACCGAGCGCCTTTTGCGCGAAGGTAAACACGAAATCACAGCCCTCGATATCGAACGCGAGAAGCTTGATGACACGACCGGTGGAACCGATCTCAACTATGTCGAATTCGACATTCGGGGAGACGAAAAGAAGCTGGAGGAGCTCACGGTGGCCCACGACTTGGTGGTGGACCTTGTGGCAATGGCCAATCCAGCCCTTTACGTGAGCAACCCGATTGATGTCTTCAAACTCAATTTTACCGAGAACCTCAAAATCGCGGAATTTTGTGTGAAACACAAAAAACGGATTGTCCAATTCTCGACCTGTGAGGTCTATGGAATCACGGCGGCGAAGGCTTTCGGAAAAAGCTCTGCGGATTATCCGACACCATTTGTTGAGGACGAAACCCCACTCATCATGGGCCCGGTTAAAAACCATCGTTGGATTTATGCCTCTGCCAAACAACTGCTAGAGCGGGTTCTTCACGCCTACGGAATTGAGGAGGGTCTTCAGTATTCGATCATTCGGCCT
>JBGTAR010000341.1:0-9886 GCA_041749815.1 Terrimicrobiaceae bacterium | reverse complement strand
GGCCATCCTTCGTCACATCGCCCTCAACGTGCTCAAAAATGACTCCACCAAAAAGCGAGGCATCAAGGGCAAACAGAAAAATGCTTCATGGGATCACTCCTATCTCCTTTACCTACTCGGATTTTAATGCGTTTGCCCTGGGAACAAAGGGATAACACCTTGCTTGGTACCGTTGAAATATTGGATGATGTGTACGGGTGATGCTTCCATAAAGGTGATAGAACTGAGCTAAACTTTGACTCTGCCTGTGACGGCGTGGGCAATGAGGAAACCGCTGCGAAATCAGGCAAATCTCCGCATGGTGGAGGTTCATGGGACATTGTGGATTATGGACAAGTTGGTGGAATCCGGGCTTCTTGCAAAAAAGGTGGCGGCCCAGAGGTTGCAAAACTTGCTACTCCAGACCGGTAAAGAACAGCGCTACCTGCCCAAAAGCGATTGCCAAGCGCGAATCATGCGTTGGGGCAAGCCATAGAACAAGATGGGCAAAGGCCCATATTTCGGTATGCTCACCGTAGCGAAGTCCGGTGAATCAGTCCCAAACAAACGAAGCCGCCCTTGAAGCCTGCATTGAGCGCCACCTCACCGGTGGCGTGAGCCATGCCTCGTCTGTTGGCAGCCCCGCTCAGGAGGAACAATCCGCCTATCGAAAGAGCGACGGCGCCAAGAGTTCCTCGGAGAATTCAAAGGTTGGCGAGCACGTCGAGGATGAAGTCTTCCTCGATCGCTTGCTTCATCGAATAGAGGTGAAAGGGATCGAATCCACCGTCAGCATTGCGGGTGCCGAACTTTTCGAGCGTGCCTTTCTTGGGGGTGGCGGTGAAGGCGAAGTAGGAGGCGTTGTTGCCCATCTTGCGGCGCTCCATCGCTTGCAGGATCTTTTCTTGATAGTCTTCCGGTTCCTCCTCTTCGCTTGCACCAAGCACGGCGGTTGCCGAGTCGGCAGCACTGCCGCTTTGTGAGGAATGAGCTTCGTCGATGATGACGGCGAATTTTTTACCGCTCATGTCGGCGATGCCATCGACGATGAAGGGGAACTTCTGGATGGTGGTGGTGATGAGCTTCTTGCCCGCTTCCAAATGCCCGTTGAGTTTCGCGCGAACTCATCGAGATAGCACTTTGTTCGATAGAGGTAACCGAGGTAATGGGCGTTATTGTCACCGCGTAGGCGAAAGATTGAATATGCCGGACTGACGATACCTTCGTAATTGGACACGCCAAGGCCACCCTGCCAGGCGAGCATGATATTCATCGCCAAATCGTCTGGCTTGCAGCGCCGATAACCAACAAGGCTCTCGCTTCTCGACTCCACAATTGTGGGAGTGACGCCAGTGTACTGCGATATTGATAGAAGCTGTTCGTCCCCATTCTCGGAAAGATCCTCAACTTCTCTCCATATCCACCTCGTCTTCGAAACCTTCCAATGCTCCGGGATTTGCCCGAGCCATTCGACTCCAGATTCCTTGTAACGCTCGTATTTCGGAAAAACGCTCATTCAATTGGAAAAGCTGAGAATCTGTTCCAGCAGACCTTCCGTTTCCTTTTCGAGGTCGCGAATTTCCTTCACGACTTCTGCGAGATCGCGGAGCGGCTGGTGGACGTAGAAGTATTTGTTGAAAGAAATCTCGTAGCCGATGACGGTTTTTTCCTCATCGATCCAGGCATCCGGAACATGTGGCAGAACCTCCTTGCGGAAATAGGCTTCGATCCCGCCGGGATAAAGGAGGGGAATGTTTTCGGTGTCGCGGAGTTCGCTGTCCGGCTCGTAGAGCGTGCACGTGCTGCCATCAATGACGGGATACCATGCGCGGGCAGCTTCGAAGTCGAAGTCCTGGCCGATATCGAGTTGGGCCTCGCCGGTGACAATCGGTTTGGCCTCGGGATCACGCCATGAGACGGCGTCGAGAATGGCTTTGAGCTGAGAAGCTTCGGTCTTGAGCTTGAGTTGTTTGAGCGCGGCTTTCACGTCCTCGGTGAAGAGCGTGAAGTCATTCCACTGGCGCTCGCCAAAATGTTTTTGGAGGTTTTCAGCGATTTCCAAGAGCTCGCGGCGGGCGGACCAGACCTTGGGATCGAGGAGTTTTTTCAGGTTTGCGCCGGTGAGTTCGATTTGTTCGTGGTCAAGCCAGCGCTGGACGGCTTCCTTTTTTCCGGAAAGGAAGTCCTTCTTGTAAACGTCCTCGCCCCATTGGGAAAAGATCCACTCCATTTCGGTGGTGAGCGATTTGTCGAAACGCAGTGGGGCGATGCGTTCGTCGGAGAATTGGGCCGACTTCCGCAGCGGGCGCTCAACGGTGACTTTCCAATACCCGAATTCCTTGTTGTCGCAGACCTGGGATTTCAGGCCATCGACGGACTGTTTTCCGGTATCGAGCAGATCGAGGTAGGCACGGGTGATTTGAGTGATGTGCGCCTGGGTGAAGGCACAGTTTTTTGCACCGAGGTTTTTGCGGAGTTTTTCAAAAAGCTGGGAGGCATCAATGAGCTGGACCTTGCCCTCGCGGCTTTTGGCTTTTTTGTTGGAAAGCAGCCAGATGTAGGTGGTGATGCCCGTGTTGTAGAAGATGTTGTTCGGAAGCTGGATGATGGCTTCCAGCAGATCGTTCTCGATGAGGTATTGGCGGATGTTGCTGGCCCCCGCCGCCGGCATTCCCGGTGAAGAGGGCAGAGCCATTGTGGACGGTGGCAATGCGCGAACCCGCCGGAGAATCCTTGAGCCGCTTCATCTTGCTCACCATTTCCATGAGAAAAAGAAGCTGGCCATCATCCACAGCGGGAGCAGCGGAAACGGTGTGCATGTTGCCGGAGGCATCAGGCAGGTTCACCTCGAAACGGGGGTCGATAATGACCGCGCTCGCACCATTTTTCTCAAGGATCTGGCCCTGGTCGGTTTTCCAGCTCTTGCCATAGGGCGGGTTGGAAAGCATGAAGTCGAAGCGGGTGCCGGAGAATTCGTCAGTGGCGAGCGTGGAACCGTAACGGATGTTCTCGGGGTTGTTGCCCTTGATCATCATGTCGGATTTGCAGATGGCATAGGTCTCCGGGTTGACCTCCTTGCCGTAGAGGTAGATGGCGGCATTCGAGCGGATGGATCCCTCGGGATCGATGATGAAATCCTGGGCCTCGGTGAGCATGCCGCCAGAGCCGCAGGCCGGATCGTAGATGGTGATGACAGGTGGGAGCTTCCTTTTCACCGGCTCAAACAGCAGGTGGATCATGAGCTGGATGACCTCTCGCGGGGTGAAGTGCTCCCCGGCCTCCTCATTATTCTCTTCGTTGAACTTGCGGATGAGTTCCTCAAACACGTAGCCCATGCCGAGATTGGTCAGGCCGGGAAGCTTGCGTCCGTCCAGGCCGATGGCGTCATGATGGGAAAGATTGATGTCCGGGGCCACGAATTTCTCGATGACGCCGTGGAGGGCGTCCGCTTCCGCCATTTTCCGGATCTGGTTACGAAGATCGAACTTGGCGATGATCTCGGCGACGTTGGAGCTGAATCCGTCGAGGTAATGATTGAAATTGGCTTCGAGTTGGGAGGGATTACCGAGCAGGCTTTTCAGGGTGAATTTCGAGGTGTTGTAAAAGACTTGGCCGGAAGCTTCGTGCAGTCCATCAGGGTCGAGGATGGCCATCTTCGCCTCGGTTTTCTGGAACTTCACCTCGGCGAGCACGGCGTCCTTGGTTTCCTCCAGCAGGCAATCGATCCGCCGGAGAACAAACATGGGCAGGATGACATCCCGGTATTTTCCACGGACAAAAACATCGCGCAGGCAGTCGTCCGCGATGGACCAGATGAAAGAAACGATTTTGTTGTGCGTGGCGTGATCCATGAGGGAAAACAGAAAGATTCGATGCAGGTGACGGATTCTTCGAGTGAAAGCTAACAATCAACGCTGCCGATGGAAGCATAAAGCCACGGACTCAACCACTTCTTCGATCACACGCGCCAGGCAAAACTCCCTGCTCTGATGCATGAGGCCCAGGGTGGTGCGGTGGAGGTTTCTGAGCCCGTGGCGGATTATGTCACTGAGCTAAAATAATCTCCAGATGCTGCTCCCGAAAAAGCACCCACGTGTCATTTTTGTCATGCAAGCTGTTGCGGCGGGCGATGTTGAGGGTGGTTTGTAGTTCCTGGAGGGCCTTGTCGAAGCGGCTTTTATCGGAGCGTTCGGTCAGGCCGAGTTCCTGGCGCAGGCCGCGGGAAGTGAGCGGGTCCAACCTGAGCACCGCATGGATTTTTTGTGCGAGGGGGCTGCATTGATTCACCGGAACGTGAGTTTTGGGGAAGTGGATTTCCCGCAGGTGATCGATCGCCATCAGAACTGCCAGGCCTCCGGGAATTTTGCCATAAAAGATTTCATCCGGCCATCGGGCCGGCAGTTCGTTTTTCCATGTCCAGATCGCGGAGATTTTTTGACCCCATCCCTTCTCGCCGGGCTGGCGGCCGGGCAAATCAACAACGTCCCACAAACTTGGCATCTGTCCTTTGTCATCCGAAAAAATTCCACAAACCTTGGATTTAAGAACAAACGCTTTGGCTTGAAGCAGGGTGCGGATCTTGGGGTCTTTCATCACTCTTGCCAATCCCGCTGAGCAACTGAGGCGGAGAGAAAAGGAAGAAGGGGGCATGATTTCATGACCCGCCCATTGAAGTGAATGGTTCTCGTGGATCGCACGCTGCCCCTCGGTTTCAGGACTTTTCTCAAGGATTCCTCCGCGCCTCTGCGTCTCTGCACGAAATATTGTTTGCAGCATGAATTTTCACATGCAGCTGAACATGGTCATTCACCAAATGTTGACCAAGAAATCGAAAAAACTTTCCGGAGCCGTACTGACTGCCGTAGTCGGTCCGGTCGATCTCCAGCACGCCCTGGCCGGTGAGATGGTGGGCATCGTCTTTGGTGCCGATGAGGACGGGAAATTCCAGCTCACGGCTGACACCCCGGAGGCTGAATGTGCCGCGTAGCTGATAGTTTGGTGTGCCTTCGGTGCTGGTCTCGATCCGACTGGCCTCGCTGGCGACAAACTCGGCGGTGGGATGGTTTGCTGTGTCAAAAAAGTCGGTGGTTTGCAAGTGTGCCAAGAGCATCCCATTCATGCCTGAATCTGTGAGGTCTTCACAGGCAAGGCTGGTCATATCAATGAGGAATCGCGCGCTTGTGAGCTGGCCCTGATTGAGCAGGATTTCACCACCAGAAAGCTTCACCGTTCCACTGTGATGATTAAAAAGGTTGCGGCCAGTCCAGCGAACGATGCTCTCGGCCGTATCGACCGTGAATTCGCCGTGCGGGACCGGAGGTTGTGGAAGGATGCCGGTGCCTTCCATGGGTAAGCCAGCCGCCTTCCATTCAGCGAGGCCTCCTTCAAACGTTTCCACCTGACTGAAACCGGCAAGCCGGAGGTTTTCGGCTGCCGTTGCGGCATCCAGCGAACCCTCCCCAGCGCCATACACAACCAGCGGTGCTTTGGGATCAAGCCCAAGCGCTTTCACTTGTTCAAGGAAGGCCGTTTCATAGATGCAGGCATTCTGTGATCCGGGAATACGGGCCGCATCAAATACCTCTGCGGGCAGAACATGAAGAAGGTGCACGGGGGATGACGATTGGCATTGGGTTTGGAGCTCTTTCGCATTCATGGGGTGTTCGTTATGTAGCAGATAGCCATTGGTGATGCACGAGGAAGATGCCAACACAAACAAGGGGGAGAACAAGCGTGATGGGGCCGATGCTTAAGAAGATCATTCCGGCAATGATGGCTCCTGCCAGGTAGGCCAGCCAAACCAACCCCGCTTGCCACGCGGAGCCGTGCGGGTTTGTTGCTGATTTTGTGTCCTGTCCCCTTCCAATAGCATTGCCGAATGTGGCGAGCATGCCAGTGATGTAAGTTGTGGTGGAACCAGCATTCAGGCGGAGCGTGACCGCGCTTTGCACGCCCATGGCAACGGCCGCAACAAAGATGAGGACGGCTGGTTTGGGATAAAGCATCCACAGCCCGAGCAGCACTCCTAGCAAGGCAAATTCCAGCCATAGGGCAATCGTCAGCCCGTTGCCGGTATTGATTGCAATCAAGCGGGCCGCTCCCACAACACCAACCAGAAAGGCGGCCACCGAAATGGCTGATTCCGTGCCATTGGCAAAATCTCCAGAAGCGATCGATGTCGCCATGAGGATCGTGTTGCCAGTCTGTGCCGCTGTCAGAACGTTAAAGGCCAAAATGATCATCGCATCCACAGCGGCGCCCGCGATAACGAGTAGAAAAATCGGTAGCGCTGACGATCTGTGATCCTTTTTGTCGCTGTGTTCGGGCAGCGCGGGGGTGTGGCTAAAAGTTGGTAAGGTCATGGGTTAAATCCTCGTGTTCGAGAATCTTAAATCAAACATCAAACTAACAAGAGACAAGTGGGCGGGCAAGGGACTGCCCAGCCCTACCATCAAAGGGGCGCTTCGCGCTCGCGCCAGCATGATTTTACATCGGTAGGGCGCGTCAGTCCCTTGACCGCCCACTTTTGGTTTCCGCGCGTGAAGCAATGGAAAGCCGGCAGGATGCCAGCGGTCCCAGGGTCCAACCATCGAAATGGCCCGGGAAAAAACTTTTCTGCCCTTGGGCTTTGAAATCGTTCATGATTTCCCAAATGCCCTTGCCCGAGATTCTGCGTCTGATTTTTCTTTCAGCCATCTGGGGCGGGTCCTTTTTGTTTCTGCGCATGGCGACTCCTGAATTTGGTCCCTTTCCAGTTGTCTGGTTGCGGCTCACACTTGCTACGCTGTGCTTGAGCCCGATTCTTCTCCGGCAGCAAAACCGTCAAAGCCTGCGGGCATGCGGGCCAGGGATGATTGTGATGGCCCTGCTCGGTGCGGCCATCCCCTTTTCTCTTTTGGCGTACGCAACTCTCACTCTCGAAACAGGCACGACCGCCGTCATCAATGCGCTCACTCCTGTTTTTACCATGTTGGTCACTCTGGCTTGGGTCCGGAAAGCCCCCACCGGATGGCAGGTTCTTGGGCTTGTGGGCGGTTTGACGGGGATTCTGATCCTGACCTGGGACCAGCTCTCTTTCCAAAGAGGAGGGGGTGGCTGGGCTGTTGGGGCGGCCTTATCGGCCACCATTTGTTATGCCGTGGCCACCAATTTCTTAAAGATCCATATGCCCCAAGCAACCGCCCAAGCCATCGCGTTCGGATCCCTGGCGGGTGCAAGCCTGATCCTCGCCCCGCTGGCTTTCTGGAACTGGCCGGAAGCAACCGTAAGCGCAAGGTCATGGACGGCCGTTCTGCTGCTTGCCGTTGTCTGCACGGCCCTGGCCTATCTGATTTTTTATCGACTGATGACAAAGGTCAGTGCGCTGGCGGCCACCAGTGTCACTTTTCTTGTCCCCGTTTTTGCCTTTCTCTGGGGAGCTCTGGTTCTTGGAGAATCCATCACCTCTCGTACGGTGGTGGGAATGATCATTGCCATGATGGGAACCGCACTCACCCTGGGGATCTGGCCGAGAAAGAATCTCGCTGCTGACAGCGGGGTAATACCGCACACACCACCAGATGGCGGCTCCTCTTGCTAAAACATTTTTGTCGCCGGCAGCCAAGAGTACGCGGCTTCCTCACCGGATCACCCTGAATCCATGGCGGACGTCCTGACCCCAAGCTGACCAAATGTTCCTCTCGCGCCGATTATTTTGTGATTTTGAGACGGGCAAATTTGGGAGGATTTCCTCCGGTCGTGATGGAAGCCTTGATGGTCTGGATATTTCCCACGGTGTTCTCAACGAATTCGGTGGCCTCGTTGGGATCCCAATCAATCAGGTTCGAGGAAGTTTCCACAGAATACGTGATATCACTTTTGCGGAGGTCTTTCTGATAAAGAAACGTGAGCGTGTTTCCTTGCATCTCCGATTTTGGAAGCCCGGGAGTCACGCCATCTGTCAAAAAGGTCGCCGGTTCTTTGGGTTCCAACCCAAGGGCGTATTTGATCAGGTTCGGAACGCCATCCGCGGTTAACGCCGTGGTGGGGAGGGCATCGTCATCTATCAATTCATGACGCTCCACCCAGCGATCATACAGGATCGCTGGCAGCGTGAAGCGGGTGATGACCCCATCGCAGTGTCTTGTGAAATCCGCATAGCTTACGGGCGGGATGCTGCTGACGAGGAACGAGGATTGGAAAGGATTCACCAACGGATAATTATCGGTCACCCAAGACCCCACGGCGATGAGGGAGCCATCCGGTGCCAGGACATTGGAATGCATACCGCCAATCGCATTGGTCCCGACAATGATGCATTGTTTCCCGATGAAGGTGGAGTAGGACAAGGACGAGAGATCAGGAGACATGACGGCCAAAAAGCCGTTCCAATCCGCCATATAAGTCGCGTTGAAAGGGCCCGCTGGACCATAGGTCGCCTGGAAAGGTGTGCCAGCTACCGGGAAGTTCGGAGAGCGTGTGGCTCCGGTAATGTAAACATTGCCGTTGGGATCCAGAGACACGCCTTCAACAATCTCGTCACTGCTTCCCCCGAGGTAGGTGCAAGCGAGAATGGCGCCATTCAGGCCAATCTTACAAACGGCAATATTGGATGCACCATCCGCAATTGTCTGGAAGGCCCCGGGTGTCGTGGGAACATCCGTTGAGGGCGTGAGCATTGCGAGGTAGGCGTTTCCTTCCTCATCAATGGCAAGTTGATGTGTGTCGATGTTTTCATTGCCGGTTCCCCCCAAATACGTGCCGTAATGCAGGGTTTGACCATCCGTTGACAGCCGCGCCAGATAATAATCGTAGTATGTGGAAATCCCCCACAGACTATGACGCCCACTGTCCGCCGGATTAAATGGCATGTTGCTGGATTTTGTCAGAGTGGCAAAATAAACCCCCATGGGCGTCACACGCAGCATGCATTGCAAGGCTTCATCACGATTCCCGCAAAGCCAGCTTCCCCAAAGAATGGCTGAACCATCCGCCTTGATTTTGATCACACAGGTGTCGCCTGTGGATTTGTTGGCATCCGCGCCACCGGGGAGAGTTGGTGTTTTTTTGTAACCCGAGAGAAAATCCGGTGGTTTTGTCGAATTTCCATTCCAGCCGGATGTCACATAAACATCTCCATTGGCGTCAAGCGCCAGGTCCCGGCAAAGTTGACCATACCAAACATAGCTGGCCCAGATCAATTGACCCTCAGGACTCACACACGCCAGAAAACCGTTCTGTCTGCCATACTCTTCGGTGCTGGGAAGTTTTGTGGATTGATGGGTATTAATAAAATTCGTCTGAAAGGCCCCCGTGGTTGTCGGGAACCCCTCGCCAGCACCCCCGGCCACAAAAATCCTGCCCTGCGCATCCACCTCAACGGCATAGGCACGGTCATAGTTGGGGCCGCCAAGATAGGTGGACCAGATTAACTGACCCTGGGGGGTAAATTTTGCAATAAAGGCATCAGAGACGCCAACTCTTCCCAGTGAAAGACCACCGGTTTGTAAGACCCGGGAGTGAACCCCTGGCGTGGTCGGAAAATCCGTGGACCCTGAGCCACCCACCACAATGATGTTTCCTTCGGCATCCACGCAAACATCCCGGCACATATCAAAACTGGTGCCACCCAGATACGTTGAAAAACTAACATCAAATTCCTGCGGTGCGGACTGTGCCGAGGCAGGCGAACAAAGCGCTGACCACACTCCTGTTGCCAGTATCAAAAGCCTTAGGCCGTGGAGGCGGACTTTGTTGGAACCTTTCTCACAAAATTGATACAGCAAGGTGTTGAACTAAGCCGCTACGCGGCGGTCTGAAAGGAGTGTGTTGGCGCGGGATTGGAGGGGGCCGGGTTTGGATGGCTGCATGGGTGAGAGCCTACGACTATGGCGGGCCTATGGACAACTCCAAACAACAACCAAACCAC
>JBGTAR010000340.1:0-14284 GCA_041749815.1 Terrimicrobiaceae bacterium | reverse complement strand
CGTTGATCCGTGCCACGATGGGCTCCATGCGGCGCAGTTCCCGTTGGTTTTTGGAACCAACGATCTTTTTGAGTATCCAGGAAATCATTGAGTAGCCCGCCAATAAACACCCTCCCGCTCACATTGTAAACTCTCTGTGATGAGCATTTCGTGAATGCGCGGGCCCATTAAACCGAGAAAAAAGCAGCGTGAGGGCGATAATAATTAGCAAGATTTTAGTTTCCCATGACCCAAGGTTACGATCCACCCGGTGCAATCACTCGTGAACGTTTCGCATTCTTGCAGAAAGAGGGAAATTCGCCCATTCTAGCCAAATATGACGGATCAGCCCCCTGAAAGTTATCTGGAATCGATTTGTGCGACCGCCGAGCAATGCGGGGCTTCCGATGTTTTGCTTCATCAGGGGCGGGTTCCATTTGTCAGGGTGGGGGGGCGATTGGTTGGGATGGAGGCCGAGTTTTTGGATCGGGGATTTTTTGAGGAGCTTTGGCGAATGACAGGAGCCGGAGACCATGACCTGGATTTTGATGCCAGCTTTGTGTCGCAGGGCGGGGTGCGTTTTCGGGTGAACCTGTTCACGTCACTTGGCCAACGGGGCGCTGTTCTTCGAAGGATCCCGGCGAAAATTCCCGAGTTGGATTCGTTGGGGGTTCCCTCGGAAATTCTTCGAGAATGGGGTGGGTCAAGGTCGGGGCTCATTCTGGTGTGTGGGGCAGCTGGCTCTGGAAAAAGCACAACATTGGCAGCATTGCTTGAGTGGATGAACTCCACAGCCGCGAGGCATGTGGTGACCATTGAGGATCCCATCGAGTTTTCTTTCATTGACCGGCAGTGCCTCTTCACGCAGCGCGAGGTGGGGATTGACACCCCCAATTTCGGGGAGGGACTCCGCAGGGCCTTGCGTCAGAATCCGGATGTGATTTTTATTGGGGAAATCCGCGATGCGGGAGCAGCAACCACGGCTTTGCAGGCTTCGGAAACCGGTCACCTTGTGTTGGCCACGCTGCATTCGGCGACCGCCCCCGAGGCGGTGGAACGTTTGGAGAGCCTGTTTCCCCCTGAAGCTAGAGATGGCATCCTGAGAACCCTGGCCGCCCAGTTGCTTGGGATCTTGTGTCAGAAGCTTCTTCCCGCTGTGGACGGTAGCCAGGTCCTCGCCGTGGAATTTTTGTCCAACCTCGGTGCCCCAACCAAATACATTGCTGAGGGAAGAGTTCCCGAGTTGGCAGACGCGATCAACCGAGGGGATGGACACTCCACCCGGGGTTTTCTTTCCTCACTTGCCGAGCTCGTTCGTGCCGGACGACTGAATGAGGAGACCGCCTTGTCGGCGGCATCCAGTCCTCAGGAGTTGCAGAGAATTCTCCGTGGAGTAGTTTCTTCCTCGGCCAGCACACGCAGATAATTCCCATGCCAGACATCGTCGAACTCCTCACTCAATCTGTGGCCCAAGGGGCCTCGGATCTCCATATCACCGCAGCGGCTCCCCCTCTGTTTCGTATTGATGGAAGCCTGCTTCCTGCCGGGCAGGAGACTCTGGATGCCGACTCCTGCCGGGAAATAGTTCTGGGAATTCTCACCGAAAGCCAGCGGGCGCGACTGGAGGAAGATTGGGAGTTGGATTTTGCGGTGCAAGTCGAGTCGGTGGGGCGTTTTCGTGGAAATGCGCACTACAGCCGTGGGGCTTTAGAGGCTGCGTTTCGTTATATTCCAGAGCTAATTCCAGATTTGGGCTCGCTCGGCCACCGTCCGGCGGTTTTTGATTTGTGTGAGCGCCGGCGGGGGTTGATTCTCATGACAGGGATCACAGGCTCCGGCAAAAGCACGACCCTTGCGGCGATGATCAAACATATCAGTGAGCGCATGGCCGGGGTGATCGTCACCGTGGAAGATCCTATCGAATTTCTCTTCAGCAACGCGCGAAGCGTGATCAAGCAGCGCGAAGTCGGAAGTGATACCCACTCTTTTGCGGAAGCACTAAAACGCGCAATGCGTCAGGATCCGGATGTGATTTTGGTGGGTGAAATGCGTGATCCCGAAACGATCAGTGCTGCCATCACGGCAGCTGAGACCGGTCACCTTGTTTTGGGAACACTACACACCATTGATGCCCCCAAGGCGATTGACCGAATGGTGGATGCGTTTCCTTCCGAACAGCAGGCACAAATTATTGCCCAACTCGCGAATGCGCTGGAGGCCGTGATTTCCCAACGCCTGCTTCCGCATGAATCAGGGAAAGGCCGGGCACTCGCCACCGAAATTTTGGTCGCAAACACAGCCGTTCGCGCCTCCATTCGGGAAAGGCGCTGGGAGCAGTTGGTGGGATTGATTGAAATCGGCGCCAAGGATGGCATGCACACCATCGATGATTCGCTGGCTGAACTTTATGCTTCCCGGGTGATCAGCAAGGAGGAAGCCCTGGCCAACGCGAGGGACAAGGACCGTTTCCTGAATGTGGCGCGGGAACCCGCTGCCAAAAAAGGCCTGTTCCGATGATCGGGGGACCTGAGGTCCAATCCGGGGGGTCACTTATTGAGGAAATATACGGCACCTCCAAGGAGTGGTTCTTGTTTGGGCGGGCGGCGGGACGCCAGCGGTCCCGGTTATCCGTTTTTCCGATCGTTGGTTCTGTTCGGTTTCTTGCATTGACGCTTTGTTTGCTCCCAAGCGCTCACGCGCTGGATCTTCGTTATCCTCCCACACCCGCCGAGAGAGCTGCCCTCATCGAAAAAGGGTGGCCCGAAGGACGTGAGATCCTGTCCCAGAGCTTGGAGGCGGGGTATCTGCCCGGCATGGCAGGCAGGCCGGGCAGTTCCGGCACCAGCGGGTACCGACAGTGGCTCAATCTTTGGAAGTGGTTTGATCTGCTCTCCCGCTCCGAATCGGTGGAAGCGACCGCTCTGACACGGCGACATCTGCTCATTGTTCCCGGTCAGGAAAAGCCGACACTCCTCCCTGTTGGTCGTGCTCCCAGCGAGGGGATGGTTCCCATTTCGGAAGAGCGGGCCGCGCAGTTTCTGGCAGAACCCCAAATTCGAGCAGAAATCCTTGGAATGCTCTTACCTCCCGGGATTCCTGACCCGAAAGACTCCCCCGTCGCCGATCGGTTTGACCCCGAAGTTCTAGCCGCGTGGGTTGCGGATCCGGTTTTCTCCGATTTGCTTTTCGGCACAATCACCCCTGAAGACTATGCCCCCGGAGTGCTTTGGAATTTGAAAGAGATTCAGGCGGACCATCCCCAAGCGTTCAAAGAATACACCGCGCTGGCGCTTGCCATTGCGGTTGTTTATGACTCCAAAATTCCAGCTCACTGGCCGCACAATCAGGTGGATCGAGGGTTGGTGCCCATCGCCGAAATCTCGCCGGCCGCATGGTTTCAGAAGTGGGTAAATGCCAACGAGTCCAAAAATCTGATGACTGATCTGAAGCTCATGAAGCCGGGTCACTTAAAATTTGTGGTGGATGCGCCGGTCAGCGAAAGCGAATACACGTGGGCCCTCAAAAACGCGCGGTTCCCGCGATCCGACTTCGGGCGGGCTTTCTCTGCGGTGAAATATGATCATCGCAGGATCTCGAATCAGGATTTTGTTTGGAACACTGGCGACTACAGCCTGGCGAACATTTTGGACCGTGGCGGCATCTGTGTGGATCAGGCCTACTTTGCCATGGTGGCGGGAAAAGCCCGCGGAATCCCGACCCTTTATTTTACGGGCCAGGGCGCTGATGGAGGCCATGCCTGGTTTGGCTACCTGAAGTCCGGAGACCGATGGGAAATGGACGCCGGGCGATACGAAAACCAGAACTACGCGGTGGGAAATGCGCTGGATCCTCAGAACTGGTATCCCATCAGCGACCACGAACTCAAGTCCCTCGCGGAAGGGTTTCGCGAAAAAGCCCCCTTCACAGCTGCCCGCGACGACTTGCTTCTTGCCCGGTTGTTTGAGGAGCGCGGAAATCAAGTTATGGCCGCCAGAGCTTACGAAAGTGCGGTGAGTGTCTGCCCCCAATATCCCGAGGCATGGGCTGAACGTGGCAGTTTTCTTGAGCGATCGAACGCAACTTCCACCATTCAAAAAAATTTCCATGAATCCGCTCTCCGGCAGTTCCAAAACCAACGCGATTTGCGGGTCCGCCATCAACAGGCGCTTGTCCGCATTGCCCGCGAAGATGGGGACTCTGATGGTGCCGATGCAATTGAGCGTCAGATTGTCTCTCAAAACCGCCGCCTGCGTTCCGACCTGAGTGTTAACGCTGGCGCAAAACGATTGATGACATTGTTGGACGAATCCAAGGTGGATGATGCGTTTACTGAATACCGGCGTTTGCTGGGGAGTCTGAAAGAAACAGGAGGAGGGAACTTTTTTTATGACATTGTGGTGCCTTTTGCCGAGGTGCTTGTTGAAGAAGGCCAAAGTCCACGTGCTGTGGAGGCTATCTCGCAGGCAAAAAAAGCCCTTCGCCCCGAAAGCGGAAGTATCCTGGATCAGGACTTTGACAAACTCGAAGAGTTTGCCAAGAAAGGTGGAAAATCCGAGTAGCCTGCGTCCCAAGCTTGCAGACTGGCGCTTGCGATGGAAGATTGTTCTGATATGGCAGAACTGATTGCGCCCGGAGACAAAGCCCCTGAATTTCAAGGGATGGCGGTAGGGGGAGAGTTTGGAGAAGGAAAGTCGGTTGGACTGACAGATTTTGTCGGACGGACGCTCATTCTTTATTTTTACCCAAAGGATGACACACCGGGCTGCACCCAGCAGGCCTGTTTGTTGCGGGATCGCTATCAGTCGTTGATCGACGATGGTGCGGTTGTTCTTGGCGTGAGTGCCGATGGTGAAGAGAGCCACCGCAAGTTCATCGCCAAGCATAATCTGCCGTTTGCGCTTTTTGCTGATCCCTCCAAAGCCATCCTTGAAGCTTATGGAGTTTGGGTCGAAAAAAGCATGTATGGCAAAAAGTACATGGGTGTTGAACGCAGCACCTTTGTGATCCGCCCGGATGGTCACATCAAATCAGTCTTCAGAAAAGTCAAACCCGCCGACCACACGGAGATTCTCCTCAACTCGCTGAAACATTTTGAACCGTGAACAAATGCTCGGTCTGTACGACCGATTGACCGGTCTGATCGAAAAGTTGCCGGGGGGAATTCAGAAACCGGTGCTTCGGGAGTTGGTGCCCATTCGGGAGACATTCCTGGAGTTGCGTCCGGCAAGGCTAATGTTGGTCGGAGCGGAGGGCCGCAGCGCCCATGAACTGTTGTTGGGATTCACCAATGGCGACCCGGTCCAGGCAGCGGCCAGTGATAATGGTTGGCGGACCTATGAGATTGAGGATCGTGGTCATGTGCAGATCCTGGATGCCCGCACCGACGTGCCCCAAGCCTTTGTAGAAACGGCCCTCGCCCGATTTGCTCCTGATGCCATCATTTTCCTTCGGGAGGCCGTCCTTCCGCCTCCCGGTTGCCTTTCTCTTGTGGTGGCCCGAGTGGCCCTTTGTGATCGTGGGGTTCCCTTGTTTGGATTGGCCCTGGGAGGTGGAGATCGCGCGCGTTTGTCAGCGGAAATTGCGATCGAGCGCGAGTTGGCCTCTCGGAAAACGGCCTCTTATTCGGAAAAGGACATGGAAGATTTTGTCGAGGCGGTGTGTGCGGCTTTGCCGAATGCTGCCAAGTTGGAATTTGCGCGGTTGACCGGGGCCCGCAAAGCCCAGGCCCATATTGCGTCCTCCCTTCTAAAATCTTTCACGGCCGTCTGTGGGGTGATTGCCCTGCAACCCATCCCCCTGGCCGACCTCCCCATCCTCACTGCGCTGCAAACTCTGATGGTGGGCCTGATTATTCAAACCACGGGAAGGAAGGCCGGCCCGCGTTTGATTGGTGAGTTCGTTGCCGCTCTTGGCATCAACATTGGTGCGGGGATGCTGTTTCGCGAAGGAGCGCGGGCCATCGTAAAAGTTGTTCCGTTCTGGGGGAATGCAGTCAGTGGTTTTGTGGCCGGTGCCGGAACCTACGCCATCGGGCGTGCGGCCATTGCCTACTTCATTGAGGATATTCCGCTCACGGAAACTCGCAAAATCTTCAGGCGTCTTCTCCCAGGAAAAAAAGCCGTGGACGCAAGCCTTGAGCCAACTCAAGAGAAACCAACAGTCCCACCGCCCCTTCCGCCAAAGTAGAACCTGCCAGCACGGCGCTTGCCTCGGCGAATAACCCGCGGCTCAGGGGCTCTACAAACTTTTGGAAATTTGCCGTGTACTTACCGTCTGCGTCTGGCAAGCATCCCCAAGACGCTCAACCCAAGCAACACAAGCACTGTGGGTTCGGGGATAACACTCACGGGGTCCTAAATGCCAACTTCCCAACACCTGACATCATCGCCTTCAAAGAAGACTGAGTTCACATGAGCGCCCGTTCCAGCCCGGCAGCGGTTCCGGGGTGCCCTATTTGACCGAGAGGAATTCGTTCATCTTTTGTGCGGCCTCCTGGCTGAAGAGAATCCCCTCATGACTCTTGGCTATACCGAAGACCTTGACCGATTCGTTTTGAGCAGGAGGATACAGTGCACTCGCAAGATTTACGACATGATCATTGTTAAGAGTCAGCCACGGGAGCTCTTTGGTGTCATAGCCAAACAGCATCCAATGGCGCGTCGGATAAGGCAGTTTTTGGCTCCACAGTGCCTTCAGAAAGTCGCTTCCCGGTGCCATGTCGATCCATGAGGGCACGGGATATCTCAAATGCCGAACCCCGGACTCTGCGGCTTCATAACCGCCGAATGGTGTTGAGATGCTGACAAATCGATCCACCGCAAATTTCTTCTCGCCAGAATTCATCTTGAGAATGCCCTCACGCGAGACAAGCCCTCCCATGCTGTGGGCGACGATGTGAACCCTGCCAACACGATGTTTCTCCATGAGAAGAGACGTGAGTTCTGCAAGTGCCGAGGCCGCTTTATCCAGCCGAAACCCTGATGGATACACAAAAAACCATGCTTGGAATTTCTTTTTGTCGAGGGCTGGAATCAGCTTCGCAAAATCGCGTGGGGAACCGCCGATCCCATGTACAAAAACGACGGGTATCCTTGCGGGATCAAATGGCTCATTGAAGTAAAGTCCGAGATTGCCATCTCTGAGAGAATTCTCGGGCTGCCAGAGGCCTTCCGTTCCGACTTTTGGTGCAAATTTTGCGTCAGTGACCTTTGCGACTTCCCCACAGCCAACCGGAATCGCCGCACCCAAGGTGCTGGGTATCTCCATCTCAAAATAAGATCCATAGTCGCCGGGGGAGGGACTCAATGTCAGGATCCCGGCGCTTAGATTGGTTTCTGCTAGTGGTGTTGGGCTGACATTTCTGGCAATGGCCATTGGCTCGCTGTGATCAAGCCGGCGATTTTGGTTAACATCCTCGAACGCAAGGATGTCATAGCTCCTCCCCACAGGCAGTCCAAAAAGCACAAGGCCCTCATCCTTGGATTGTTCACCTCCCAAGGGCATCGAGGGATCGCCACTTCGAAACGCCAGGATGTATAGAGGAGCCTTCCTCGGAAATCCCGTGGTCCTCACAGGAATGACACCCGTCCGGTCGATCTCCTGATCCTGGCGCCTCAAGTTCAAAATCGTGCAGCCATTGCCAAGACTCAACAAGAGCAAGAGGGGAAGGAGTTTCGAAAACAATGATGAGATTTGCCGGAGAGAAGGTTTCATGAATGGAGAATGTGATGGTTGGATGCCCACGTACTTTTGGCATCAGCAAGGCTTTCAACCGCCAAAGAAGAGAATAACAAACCGCAACTGTCAAAGTCCAAAACCACCGAAAGGATGCCTATGCGCATTAATTCCCAATATCACTTGGCAGCATCCTCTTCCCGGAATTGGACATAGGCGCTGCGGGCAGCAATGTAGGGATCAATGGCATCTTTGGTGGCTGCGTCATAGATATCCATTTGAATGGGCAGAGCGCGCAGGGTGTTGACTGAGGGAATGGCCACCGTCCAGGCGTATCCGCCAAAAACAATGGTCACCCAGCTCACGGGGTTCAGAGCATAATCCCCGGCAAGGCCGACCGCATCACGAGTGCTGGATGGTCCCAACACCGGCAATACCAGATAGGCCCCATGCGGGATGCCCCATTTGGCAAATGTCTGACCGGTATTTCCCGACGGGATATCAGCCAAAGCAGGGATATGGTCGGAAGGGCGTCCAAGACCGCCCACCCCCGCCACGGAATTCACAAGAAATTTTCCCGTTTCGAGACCAGCTCTCTCGAAATTTCCCTGAAGGGTGTCGTTCACAAAACGAATGGGGAATTTCACGTTCTCATAAGCATTGTGGATTCCCGTGCGCACCGGCTTGGGAATCACCGTTTTATAACCCTTGGAAATCGGGCGGAACAGATAGACATAGATTCCGTGATTGAGCGTGAACGTGGCCCGGTTGAGTGGCTCAAGGGGATCGGGAATTAAGAGCACCCCATATTCTTCCAAATCTTCGTCCGTAGATTTCACAGACTTGCCATCGGATGTCTTGTCTCCAACGGTGGAGGAAGCCGAGGGCGGAGCCTCTTTCCGGGAGGCACATCCGGTAAAAAGAGATGCCGTCACAAGCATAGTCAGCAGAGGAAGGTGTGATGTTCTGATTTTCATTTGTTTTGGGCAACAGCCTGGGATAACGAGCCAACGACGCCTTCAGCGCCGCCTTTTTTAAATTCCGCATCAAATTGGGTGCGATAGTTGGCCACAAGGCTCACGCCCTCGATCACCACATCGGTGATCTTCCAGCCTTCAGCCTCCTCCATGCGGTAGGTGACCCCATATTTGCTGCCCTGATACAAAAGCGTTGTTGGAATCTCCACCCGGCCGGGGGCCGGGGTGCAGGACTTGCTGTATTGAATCTGTGGATTCTGACCTGGGGTGAACTTGCTGCTATACGTGCGGATGATGAGGGTCGTGAACAGGGTGGTGGCCTCTTTTTTTTGGTTGGGCGAGAATTGACGCCAGCCGGGCCCCACGGCGCGTCGTGTCATCGCTTCGAAACTGAGGTATTTTTGCAGTACGGGCTGCAGTTTTTTGGCGAGAGCCTCGGGGGTTGATGTCGCATTTGCTGCGGCAAGCACCTCGTCCACGGCGGTCTTCAATCGTTGTTCCGCATCCATTGCTGACGCGTTTATGACCCCTTGCATAACAAGGCCTGCGATCAGCGTTGAAAGGAAACGGTTCACGGCTCGGGTTTGGTTTCGGTCTCTTTGTCTACACTGCCAAAAGCCATCTTTCCAATCAAGGATTCAAGATCAACCGAGGATTCGGTCATGGTGATTCTTGCACCGGGCTCCAGATAAGTCTCTTCCGCTCCCGGCAGCAATGCGACAAATTTGTCGCCAATCAAGCCGGAGGTTTTGATGGAGGCCATGGAATCTGTTGGGATCTTTAGGGCGGATTGGATTTTCAAGGTTGCGATGGCACTATAATCCACTGGATCCATGTGAATCTTTTCCACCCGCCCAACGGTCACACCGGCCACGAGCACGCTGCTGCCGGTGTTCAGCCCTCCAGCATTGGCAAAACGGGCTTCGACCAGATACGTTTCACCTCCAAGCAGCGACCCCGAGCCAAGTTTGATGGTTAGATACGAGACAGCCGCAATGCCCAAGAGAACAAAGATTCCAACAAGCAGTTCCAGGCGTCGCGATGTCATGAGTTGTCGGGTTCGTTGAGATCCCCATTGCGGATGGACGCAAGAGACGTGCCAAGGGCTTCGGCACTGTCGCGAAAAGCACTCACCACCGGGTGATTTGAGTCAGAAAATTCCGAGGGTGTTCCCTCAAAACAAATCCGTCCCTTGTCGAGGAGAGCCACACGATCGCTGGCGACCAGGGCCTCAACCACATCATGGGTTACAATCAGTGCCGTGAACCCAAACTGTCGTTGGTATTTTGCGATCATGGTGAAGACCGCATTTCTACGGAGCGGGTCCAGCCCGGCCGTGGGTTCATCAAAAAACACAAGTTCCGGTCGGGTGACAATCGCCCGGGCGAGAGCGAGTCTTTTTTGCATGCCGCCTGAAAGCTGGCTGGGATAATGGTCGGCATAATCATGAATCTCCAGTTGTTTCAATGCCTCGAAGCAGCGCTTGCGAATTTCATGATTTTTCAGGTCGGTTGTTTGTTCCAGCGGAAGAGCAACGTTCTCCAATGCCGTCAATGAATCGAAGAGGGCGTTGCTTTGAAAGAGAAAACTGCAACGCCGCCGAAAATCCGCGTGGGGCTTGGAATTGTTGTGCCCGAGAACCTGACCGTCAAACCGGATCTCCCCGGCCTCCGGCTTGACCACATTCGCAAGGCATTTGAGCAACACGGATTTTCCGGCACCGCTCGGGCCCAGCACGGTGAAAACACTGCCTTGCTGAACCCCGAAGCTGACTCCATTGAGGACCACGTGTTCTCCGAACCGCATGTGCAGTCCCTCGACGTGAAGCAAGAAATGAGAGTTTGCTGCGCTCATGATCAGACCAAAAACGAGGTGATGATGTAGTCGGCCGCAAGTACCACAATGCTGGAGTGAACCACGGCCCTTGTGGTGGAGGCGCTGACCGCGCGTGCTCCCGTGGCTGAGCGGCAACGGTGCGCATTGAAGCCATGAAACGCACAAATGCTGATTGTCAGCAGGCCAAAGATGGCGGCTTTGGTGAAGCATTCCCGGATGTCATCCGGTCCGACAGCCCGCTCGACCGAGGACCAATAAACCCCCGATTCCACACCAAGCAACAATGATCCCGACAAACTTCCGCCCCATAAACCAACGGCAACAAAAAGCGCAGTCTGGATGGGAAAGACCAGAAGAGCTGCGATGAGTCGCGGGGCAATCAAGTAGCCATGGCTGTTTACGCCCATCGTTTCCAGAGCCACGATTTGCTCGGAATTTCGTTGGATCCCCAACTCAGCGGCCAGGGCCGATCCCGCCTGGCCGACCAGCATCAGGGCGGCCAGCACCGGTGCCATCTCGCGGACGAGGCTCAGAGAAACCAGCGCCCCCAACAAACCCTCGGAGCCAAAGCGGTTTAGCACGTAATATCCTTGCAGGCCCAGAACCAAACCCGTGAACGTGCCGACAATCAAAATCACAGGAAGACACAGCGTCCCTTGCTCGTAAAACGCACGCACAATGCGCTGAAACAGCCGCTTGGAATGGAAAGCTGAATAGAAGGACTGGCCGGTAAACAGGGCAAAATCACCCAGCCCGGTCGTCAGGGAGAGCGCCTGCCTGCCAATCCAATGCAACATGGTGGGGATTCATGTCATAAAGAGGCCCTTGCTGCAATGCCGTTTGAACTTCCCCTTGGGAGTGTTCGCTGATGGTTATGGTTTGAGGCGCAAAAAGCGCAGGCCTTTTGAAGGTCAGAAAATCCGAATTGAAGGAGACGACGCGGGCTTCGGAGGTGTGGGCGGGAGCGGCTACCCCTCCTTGGCGGTCCACTTCCAGACGCCGGGTTCGACTTCGATTTCTATGAGTTCGCCTTTGAAGGCCCGGTTCCTCCAGAGGGCGGCTTGTTCTTTTTGAATTTCCACGAGGGAGACCTTCCGGGTTTCGGCGATATCCTTCATTTGTTCGAGTCGGTCAGCGTTTTCCGTCTCCACCGTTTTGCGCACGGTGTCCCCGTATTCTCCTTCCGGGAGTTTCTGGATGGACACGAGTCCGTCCCGTCCTTCCCCGATGTACGCAGAATTTTTATAAATTTGAATATCTGCCATGCGGTTCCTTCTCCGTGTGGCGGGGTCTGCGGTGGCGGCCTCGGGCTTTGGGGTGGCTTGGGCGGCGGGCTTGGTGGTGTTGGAGTGCTGATAGACATCCAAACGCATGTCGATATCGACTTTGATGGGTTCGGCGGTTCCGAGGTTTACGGTCGGGGCCTTGCACCCAACGGCCAGAGCCAGCAGACACAGACTAAAGACAAGAGATTTCACGGGTTTTTGGTTTCTCGGATTTTCCATTGGCCGACGGCGGAATCATCGGCATGCAATACGACTTCGAATTTGCGTGATCCCGAGGGGCCTTGCAATGCGAGATCAAAAATTCCCTGGGAATCCACAAACCAAAAGTCCCCGATGCAGGTTTCGAAGTCAAAATCGCGAAGTGTTTCGAGGGCAATCCGGGTGGAATCCTTCTTGAGGCCGGCCCACGTGTCGGGAATACGCGCAAGCAGGTCATCGAGCTTGCTGATTTTGAGGCGTCCGGGCTTGGTGGTTTGCAAATTTCCTTTCACGCGCTGAATGAGCGCACGTTTTGCATCGACCTGCAATTGAAAGTCCAGAGGTCCGGTCATTTGAAAGTTCTGTGGAGAAATGACATCTGTCAGTTGGCGGAGGTCGAGCCCCTTGCCGGAGACCCACCCAATCCATGGGGCCTCCGTGTTAAAAAAGAAACTGAATCCTCCCGAGGAATATCCCTTGTAGGTGGATCCTCCAAATGCCCCATTGATTCCCGTTTGGTCAAAGGTCACCGAAACCCAGGCCTCCGAGGCGCGGTATTGGCGCCACCGGATGACATCCAGTTGGATGGTTCCCACGAGGTTGTTTTGCTCCGGGGGATACGCAAGGCGAAGTTCACCGGCCTGGCTAGTGAACTCGAGCTGGTATTGTTCGAAGTTGTATTGTTGGGAGGGGATTTCCAGAACGGCTTGAGCTCGCAGGGAGGCCAGATTTTCGAGGGAGACATCCTGGGCGCTGGTTCGGAAGGTGAGGGGCAGCCCGTAGTTTGAGCGGCCCCCGCTGCCAAGGATCAGGTTGCCATCCACCAGGGTGAACTGTTGGACCATCCATCCGGGCTGAGCAGGCTGAGCGGATGGGTTGTCATCGCTCAAACCGCCAAAACGTTTTTGTGCGTCCTCCATATACCAAAAAAGGTCAGGGCTCACATAGATGGAGGGACCGCTCACATGGATCGCCTGAACTTCGCGTCGTAACAGCCCGGCCAGAGTGAATTCAAAGGCCAGGCTTCGAATGGTGAGAACCTTGGCAAGGGGATCATAGGGAGAAAGAATTTCCAGATCTGCAATCTCGATGTGTTGGATTTCTTCGCCGAGGGCGGAGGCGGCTTGAGAGAGCGGGATGTTTGAGAGGGAGGTGTTTAGCGCAAACTGGATATCCGGCGCGATGTTGCGATCGTCCTCAAGACGGATGTTGATGCGTTTGATGCTGAGCGTTTCCAGGATGAGATTCATCGCGGGAGTTCCGCTGCCTCCACCACCGTCACCCGCAAAAAGCGAAAGCAACCGTTCGCCAATATTCAGGGTTCCGCCGTTTAACGCGAGGGAGTTGATCTTGCCTGATCTTAAGTTGACGGGATTCACCACGGCGGTGACAAGGTCCAGGGAAACTATTGGTGGCCCATGGCTTGGGGTGGCAAGCACCTCCCAGAATGTGAGGGTTTGATCCTGTCCCTCTTTTGCAAACAGCCCATGAATGTCGAAGGCGAACTTTGAGGTGATTTTGAGATCTTTTGGATGGATCCCGGTGACATTCAGCTCTCCGTATTTGCAGAGGATTTGGCTGATTTTCCACCCATCATCGTCCTGTGCGACCGTTTTGTCCGTTGATTTTGGGGGGCCGAAGAGCGCAAAAAATCCGGGGGTGAGGTCGATGACGGGTTCCACGAGTTCGAGCGACGTGAGCTCACGGGTCGCCAATTTCTGAAAATCAAACCCGATCGATCCGGCTTTCAGGGAGAAGAGGCGTTCGCCGGTTTGCCGCGAATGCATGGTGAGTTCCTGCACAGTGATCTGATTAGGAAAGCTGATGGTCACGTTTTTGAGATCCACCTTGGCGCCAGGCAACGAACGCTCCATCGCCCACTTCGCGATTTGTGGAAGGCGGTGCCAGGCATAGAACCCAGCCCCAGCAAGAAGTGTGGCCACGAGGAATAAAACAATCACGAACCCCTTGAGAAGCCGAAGCCAGAGAGGCCTCCCTCCCTTGGTGGGGGTGTTGTTATTTGAGGAGGGAGTCGGCAAGGGTTCCAGCAACAAATAAAATGCCCACGGCGGCATTGGCCTGAAAAAAAGCTTGGTTTAAAGCCCGGGTATCGCCTCGTCGGGCCAGGCGGTGTTCCCACACGAGCATGGCAGCAATCCCAGCGAGCGCTGCATAAAAATACCCTCCCAACCCGGCAATCCAGCCAAAACCCAGAAGCAAAAGCAATGCTGCCACATGCAGGAGCAAAGCGGCTGCTCGTGCCTTGGGAATGCCAAGGGCCACAACCATGGAGTGAAGCCCCTCCCGCTGATCCACCTCGTAGTCCTGCATGGC
>JBGTAR010000339.1:0-6321 GCA_041749815.1 Terrimicrobiaceae bacterium | reverse complement strand
CGCAAAAGAAGCCATCCATGCGGTTCCATCACTCTGCTCGATCTTGCTGCCATCCGGCAGGGCGTAGCGCCTGTCAAAAATGCCAATGTTATCCAAACCAAGGAAGCCGCCCTCAAAGACATTATCCCCGGTCTGGTCCACACGGTTGGCCCACCATGAATAACCCAACATCAGCTTGTTGAAGGATTTTTTGAGATACTCCCGATCCCCCGAACCTTTGAGGCCCCGCTCGATGGAATAAATGCGCCAGGCCGCCCAGCCGCCAATGGGCGGATTGGCGTCAGAGAGGGCCCATTCATAAGCCGGCATCTGTGAACTCGGTGACGTGTAGCGCTCCCCTCGCAATAACAATTGCTGACGTTTTGCGGTGGCGGGGTCAATGACCGCAAAAGCCACCGCATGAAACATCAGATCCCACGCACAAAAATACGGGTATTCCCAACAGTCCGGCATCGAGATCACGTCATGGGCGTGGAGATCTTTCCAAAATGCGTTCGGGCTGTGCCAGCGCTCCTTGGGGGGAGGTGGCATCGTGGGGTCACCCATCAGCCACTGCATCACGGGCCAGAAATAAAATTTTTTGCACCACAAGAGACCGGCAAAGGCCCGGCGTTGAACCATCGCGGCTTCTTCGGGAAGGTCGGGTGTCAGCGCCGCATAAAACTCATCAGCCTCCTTTTTGCGAAGGTGGAGGGTTTCATGAAATGAGTCGCCAAAGGGGTCCGCGGTGGGTTTTTTTGTGAGCCGCACTCTGACCACCGAGGTTTCCCCGGGCGCAATGGTCCTCCGAAAAATGGCGGCGGCTTTGGTTCCTGCCCGTGCAGGATTGACAGCGTCCTCCCTGCCATGAACCAGATAATCATGGAACGCATCCTTCACATGGGCGGCCGGGTTTGGCGCTTGAAACAACCGTTCGTTGTTGGTCTCGTTTTCTGTGAAAACCAATTCTGGTGCCCCGTCACAATACCAGTGATAAACCGGCAACCCCCACGGGGTGGCCACAATGGAGCCGTCCGGGCCGGCATGCAATTCCGGCTTGGTGGTTCCTTCCTCACCCCAGGACCATGTGTTGCGAAACCATAGCGTCGGCGCAAAGACCAGCGGCGCCGCCTCCGGTCCGCGGTTCACGGCGCTGATTTGAATGCAGAGATCCTCCGGGTCCGCCTTTGCGTATTCGATAAAAATATCAAAATACCGGCCCTCATGAAAAATGCCGGTATCCACCAATTCATACTCCGGGTCCAATCGCGAACGCCGCGCATTCTCGTCCAGCAGATTCTGATACGGGAACTCCCCCTGAGGGTATTTGTAAAGTGCCCGCATGTAGCTGTGCGTCGGGGTGTTATCGAGGTGATAAAAATAATCCTTCACGTCCTCGCCGTGATTGCCCTGCGGGTTGGAAAGCCCGAAGGGCCGTTCTTTCAGGAAGGGATCCCGTCCATTCCAAAACGCCGGAGAAAAACACAGCCGACAGTCATTGTCACAAATGCCAAGCAACCCATCCTCCCCCCAGCGATAAACCCGGGACCGGGCATGTTCATGAGGAAAATAAGTCCAGGCATCTCCATTGGCAGAATAGTCCTCCCGCACCGTCCCCCACTGACGCTCGCTCAAATACGGCCCCCAACGAGCCCAGCCCTCCGTTCCCGCATCGCGGGCCGTCAGGCGTTGTGATTCGGCTCCGGCAACCATCCCTCTCCCTTCTCAGAAAAGCCCCGGCATGTCATTAAAACAATCTAGGCGTACTGTCCCCCGGGACCGCTGGCCCCGCGCCTTTGGGGCCGGCAGTCGTTCATTTCTTCACCCATTTCTACTCATCCCACCAGCAATCAAGGCCCCAAAGCACTCTGGCCTCTCGCAACCAAGTGACATAGTCTTTTCTGGCAAACCGAGAAATGTCCAGGAAGATGCCGCAGAATACCGCTCCAACAGCCTGCCAATGGCATTGTCTTCTTGGCTCGAAAGCTCGGCTGCGGTGCGTCAGAGTTTCAATGCTCTGCTTTCCAAATGACCCTCAAAAGAATAATCCGCTCCCAGCGTCTGACATCAAAAGCGAATGCAAAAAGATGAACATACAATGTGAATGTTTTTGACTTTTTTCCAAATGGAGATATTTTTTTACAACAAGAAATTTGAAAAGTCCTGCAATTCAGAAAAGGAGATGCTCAAAACCCATGGTGCGGCCCGTTCCAGAAAGCTGAAGCAACGCCTGATGGAGCTGAATGCCGCAGATCATCTCGCGCAAATCCCGAGGGTTCCACCGCCGCGATGCCACGAACTCTCCGCCAACCGGAAAGGTCAGCTCAGTGTTGACCTGGATCACCCGTATCGCCTGATTTTTATTCCTGCCAACGATCCGATTCCCCAGAGGGAGGATGGAGGGTTGGACTGGGAAGCAGTCACAGCCATCGAAATTATCGAAATAGCAGACACCCATTAAAATTCTCCATGAAAGCCATCCGCAAATTCCGATTTAACCCTGATTACGCCGTTCCGCCAGGGGCCACGCTGGAGGAGACCATGGAAGCCTTGGACATGACCCAGCGGGAACTTGCTGATCGTACCGGGCTGACTGTGCAAACGCTGAACCGGATCTTCAAAGGGGAGCAGCCGATCACCTACGAGACCGCCAACAAATTGGAACTGGTGACAGGCACTCCAGCCACTCTCTGGAATAATCTCGAATCCCGATACCGCGAGCAGCTCTCAAAAATTGAACAGACCCGTCAAATGGCTTACAATATCATTTGGCTGAAGACGATTCCTGTGAAGGAACTCACGGAACGTCGTGTTATTCCCGCCGAGACGGACAAAGTACTTGTCGTGCGTGAAGTCCTCCGCTTCTACGGAGTCAGCAGCGTCGAAGCCTGGCATACAGTTTGGGACAAGCCCGCAGCAGCAGCCCGGCGATCTTCTTTTCTAAAATCCAGCCCGGGACCAACCTCCGCATGGCTGCGGCTGGGACAATTGGAAGCCCGCGAGATCGAGTGCGCTCCCTATGACAAAAATCGCTTCACTGAGAATTTGCACGTCATTCGGGGGCTGACAACAAAGCCCCCCGACGAATTTGTGCCGGAGATGCGCCGTCTCTGTGCGGAGGCCGGGATTGCTCTGGCACTGGTTCCAGAAATCAAGGGGGCACCCTGGAACGGAGCCGCTGAGTGGATCACCCCAACAAAGGCCATTATACTCGTGAACCCTCGGGGCAAGTCCGAGGACAAGTTCTGGTTCTCGTTCTTCCACGAAGCCGGACACATCCTCCATGACAGTAAAAAGGAAACGTTTATCGATGATGGCAAATCCTACCGTGACACGCCCGAGGAAAAGCGCGCGGATGAGTTTGCAGCGGAAATTTTGATTCCATCCATCAACAACCCAGCAATCAAAGCCGCTCGCTCGGCATCGGACATTCGGAAGATTGCGGCAAAGCTCGGAATTTGCCCCGGCATCGTCGTTGGTCGACACCAATTCTTGACGCAGAAATGGTCGAACTTTAATGGGCTGAAGAGGAAATTTGAGTGGGGGGAGAAATGATGTTCATGACCACTTTGTTGTCAGCACGACTACTTCTGGTAGCCTGAAGAAGGTTTTCGTTCCTGTTCCGACGATCCGGGAGCAGGAAGAGGCCATAGCAGAACTCGACCGTATTGCTGATGCACATAGGGCGGACCGTGCTCACCTTGCAGCTCATCATGCAATGTTTCGAAACCTCACAAACACACTCTTCGCTGACAAATGAGCTTCATCGAATCTAACACCGTTGAGCAGATGATCCTTGATGCAAATCTTCGGTCGAGTTTGAAAATACGGTAAACCTTCAAGCTTCCCTATGTTTGTCGCTGTCAATACTTCAAATCGTGCCCGAGTCACCAGCATCTCGTCTGAGTGGGACGGGCAGGTCGAAGCTTTGCGAGATATGACGAGCAATGGTGAGCTGGTGTGCCAGGGATGTGAACAGTTGCTGTGGTTGCGAACTGGGGAAAAGCGTCGCCGGCACTTCGCGCATCGCACACTCAAAGACTGCCCCTTGGCAAAAAAATCACCCGAGGTTCTTGAGGCACAATTTCATCTTTATCGTTGGCTGGATGGTCGGTATCCCGGGAAGGTGGAACTGGATCTGGCTCCTCCGGGAGCCAATGGGCCTGCGATTGTCGATATTCACGTTAAAATTGGTTCAGAGAAGACTGTCCTCTTTTGGATTTTCGACCGCCAACAGCGAAACCGCCAATGGATGATCGATTCCGCGCAGTTGCCCGGGATGCTCACTCAATTTGTCCACACGGAGTCAACTCTGAAGCTTCATTCTGACGACGAAATCGCTCTCACGGCTTCGCAGCGTGATTTCATTGTCTGTTCAGATTTTGACCGAAGCGTGGGAATGGGGTATCGAGGTCACCATTATTTTCTGAACTCGAAAGACGGGACACTGAGCGTCTTTCGTGGATTGCGCTGTGTGCATGCTCCAAATCTTTTCGGCTGGCAGCTCAAGAGAGAATTCCAAGTGATGGATGCCGAACTCCAGGAAGAGACAGGAGAAATCGTCTGCGCTGAGGATTTGACCGACCTCATGGAATGGCGGGAGGCGATCACTCACGAAGTGAACTCGAAATCAAAAATGCTCCACAAATGGCAGGAAACGGTTGAGTCGGAGGACGCGTTAAAAAAGGATGCCCTGATTTTCCTTACGGGTCCATTCCGCTGCGAAGATTGCGGGGAAATGACTTCCGATTGGACGTCTTCCAAACCCGGAGCTGGCACTTGTGTGTGTCGGCGATGTAATGAAATGCGTTGGCGAGACAAAGACGCCGACGCGCAGCGCGGTGACGTGGTTTGACGGGGCCTTTCAGGTGAACGAGATCTAACCCGGACAAATCACAAGGGGCCACCTCATCTTGCCAACCATTTGGCCGCCAGCGGTTCCGGGCTCCCTCACCATATCGCCCTGGATATGCCTCGGTCGCCCGGACCCACTGGCAACCAAAGCGTCACGCAATCTGAGGCACCCCCCTGTGATTTGTCCGGGCTAAGAGAAGGAGATCCCGGTCATGTTTGTGCCGAACGTGTTCTCCTTTGTCACGGAAGGCCGGCTGCTGCGCTACGGGAGTATTCGGATGCCCATCGATCTTTGGGGGCCGTGGCGGGATGACGACAATCAGGACGAAGGCGAGCTGCGTCATATGCGAGCCAGGGTGGACAGCCTGATGCGAGACAGTGCCTCGGAACCGGTTCTCACGGAGCCGAGGTGAGCGACCTCCAGCTTTTATCTACTTTCTGGCGATAACAATGATGCCGGCAATGATCAACGAACCTCCCGTCACCGTCTTCCATGTGATCTGCTCTTTCAGGATGAAATAAGCGAGGATCACAGCCACCAACATGCTTCCCTTGTCAATGAGGGCCAGCGTTGAAACCTGGCCATCTTTTAAGGCCTTGTAATAAAAAATCCACGATAGAGAGGTCGTCACACCGGAAAGCCCAAGCCAGAGAAGGTTGTTTTTTGTCAGGTTTCCATAGTCGGCATACGGAACGGCAAACCATGCAAAACCAAGAACAAAAATAAAAACGAAGCAGGTTCTTATCGTCAGGCCAAGCTCACCAGAGATACCGGACAGCCCCATCTTGGCAATGACTGATGTGAAACCGGCAAAGACCATGGAGATGATTGCGTAGGTTATCCATGTTTTCATAAGGCGCTTCGATTGTATCACGGGCTTCCCCGATCTCGTAGAGAATCACGGAAGGCGCTTCTTTTCCAGAAATGTGCCCAGGGCGTGGTCGGGGAGGCCACTCCTCAATCGTCACCATCGTTCTGTTCTGTAAAATGGTGGAATGCCATCGAGAAAAACTTCAGTCCGCCGAGACCATGGGAACCGATCCACATACGTGGAACTCAAACAGTATTTCGGAGATATCAAGGCGGCTGCGATGGATTGGATGGCCGATGACGCCAGTCGACTAAGTGCGGCCCTGGCTTATTATGCGGTATTTTCCATCGCGCCTCTGTTGGTGATCCTCATATCCATCATCGGTCTGGTTTTCGGGGAGGATGCGGCCCAGGGTCAGGTGTCCGATCATGTCTCCAGTTTGGTGGGCGACCAATCGGGTGAAATGATCCAGTCGGCCGTGGCGGCCACGGCTCAATCCCGGGAGGGCGGGATTTGGGCGATGGCGGTGGGAACGTTTTTCCTGCTCTTTGGGGCCTCGAGAGTTTTTGGAGAAATGAAAAACTCACTGAACGTCATATGGGGTGTGCAGGCAAAGCCCGGGCGTGCCATCAAGACAATGGTTCGGGAACGGATTCTCAGCTTCTCCTTGATCCTT
>JBGTAR010000338.1:0-2877 GCA_041749815.1 Terrimicrobiaceae bacterium | reverse complement strand
AATAGCTCAGCACGCCTTGGCCTCACTCACGATCACAACTTAAACCGCATAGCCGCCCGCCTCTTACCAACCGGGCTTGTTCAACCATGGGTGCAGTCGGAGGGCTCGTTCCTCGCCTCCGCTACACCCTTTACCGTTAGGATTTTTTTTCATTGCGGTAGAAGGAAGACTACACCAAGCGAGCATGCCAAAAGCGGGTAGTATGCGATAGAGGCAAGAAATGCCCTCAAATGAATCCTCGATCTTCGTCTGATTTTGTAGAGGTGTATCGCGACTGGCACCAAGAGCAACGGAGCCGCAAACAGAAGGAAGAAGGTCCCGAGGGAAGCCATGCCTGACCATACCCAGAATATTGAGGTAAGGATGACGACTACCCAGCCACCGTAAACGAAGAATAGAAAAAAGAGCTCCCCGAGAAAAACTCTTGAGGCTCCATCTTGGACGGCCTTACGGCAAACGAGGGCGTAGAGGGTAATGCCTGCCAAAGGAACGAACACATGGATGGTCAATGCAACGAGGATCTCGTACGGAGTCATCTGGTCTCTTTCTATTTTCCTAACGTCCCTCGTCAGGAATCCCGGAGCGCGGGCGCGGATGATGCAGGCGAGGAACGAGCCTCAGCATCAGCCGTGACGGCGCGTAGGGATTTGCTGGACGAGCTTGTTCGGTTTTTAATAGCTTTAGCATTAACTTCAATAATTGAATAATAGCGGCGGAGCAACAATTCCAAAGAGATCAATAATGGCAGCCAAGATAAAAAGGGTGATTGGTATAAAGAGACCGATGATTGCGCAGATGCGATTTGCCCTTCCTGACTGACGCAATCCTGAGATCCCAAACCCGATAGTAAATGCAATAAGGACGATGGATAAAATGACAGCATATGGATATGTTTTTTCCAAGGCCGCCACTGCAAATAAGGATGAAAAGGAAAAAATCAACAGCGCAAGTGAAATAAAACCATCAAACTTTTGGTTTCCTGACTTCATAGTTGCATGTGGGAACAATTTTTGACTTGTCTCATCACCGAACGTCTAGGCCATCCACGGCGGGAATGGAAGCCCGAATTCAAAGAAAGACGTTGCCCGCCGTTGGATGTGCCGTCTTGTTAGCTGTCTTGTTGGCGGTGAAGTGAGCCCTATCTAATGACGCGAATTCCCCTCCACCCATGCAAATATACTCAATATCTCCCATGTAGAGTCGCCATGCCTCGTATCCACAGGAAAGTTGGAGGAATTGGAGGTATCGGTCTCCAGAATACCGCAGAAAGAGATCGCCTGTTTGCTGATCGTGCGACAAATCTGAAATCATATCTGATCCCAGTTCTTCGGTGACGCGTCCGCCTGCATCAACAGGTGCTGGAAGTCCAAACTGCTGGTCATGATCTTCAGAGGTAACGATGATGCCGGAAGGTGTTACCAACCGCCAAGGCGACTCGGTGGCGATCACATCGTTACCACTAAAGTTGAAGAACCACGTGAAATCCTTCTTCTCAATAGAAGCTATGAACTGACCGCGAAGAGGTGTGGTATCGATCTTCATTTTCTTCAGCTAACGTCGCGCATGACCTGCCCCGGAGAGCTGGCGGTCGGGGTGCTTTAGCAGCCCGAGTGCCAGCTTGGAGGGGTTAGGTCGATGCACTGGTTGGGATTTTTCTCTTGTTCTTTGGGACGGGGGGCGGCAACGGTATTTCTGAAGAGCATCGTTTGGAAACGGAGAGGAATAGGTTATAAACAGAGTCCATCTGGACAAATAATTCGTCGCTTTTCTTAAGATGTCGGTTAAGATGAGAACATGCACCCATAAGTGTAATACGGGTATCGTTGAGCTGGTTCGAAAGGGACTGAAGTGCTTGATCTGAAAATGGTCGCTTTTTAGGCATATTATTGTGGGGTTGTCGAAAGCATAAGTGAGATCTCCTCAACATCAATCTCAATGCTGCAATACTTTATTTGTGAGAGGGACACAGGAGCTATGACAAGATCTACTTCGGACCAAGAGCCCGGTCGTATCGGAGTGTTGAACTGCTGGGTCGCTGATTTGAGCGATCCCATAAACTCATTGTAATTGTCAGTCCACTGCTTTAGTGTGTCAGGATCATCAGGCTTTCCGGTTAAGGATGATATGGCTTCGCCTGAATACTCTGTTGACCAGCGGAGTTTCACGATGGTTCTGCCGAAATTCATGTTGTATGGATTGCCTATCCTCATCTTGATAGAGACACCATCAAGTTTTGGTTGCACATCGTCCACAATCACAATTAAGGTCAAGCCGGATGAAGTTTTGACGCTGGTAAAACCCCTGCCATGCAGATCAATATTTGGCTGCTTTTCGGCTAATTGCAACAATGATAACATTGCTTTCATCGCTGGACCAGCCTCAGCTAAACGATTTTGCAACTCGATAATCGCCTCCCTCTGACTTTTCACACTTGTAACGATCTCAACGTCCCTCTCCTGAAGCTGCGACGCGAATTTCTGCATCCCATCTCTCATTGTTGCAAGTTCTTTTCGCGCCTCGTCATCCTTGCAACCTTGGCCGAAAAAGCAGAGGCCCAAGATGAGGGGTAGTGTTGTGGTTCTCATTAAAATATTCATTGTGAGTGGAGTGTATTTATTTCCCAACGTCCGCGATTAGCGGCTCCCGCTTGCTTCTGGCATGTCTCCTGCCCGCGAAGCGGAATTAGCAGGAGGCATGCCAGAAGTCCCGCAGGGACGGGAGTTCGCTGGATCGCTCTGTTGAACTAAGCCGCTACGCGGCGGTCTGAAAGGAGTGTGTTGGCGCGGGATTGGAGGGGGCCGGGTTTGGATGGCTGCATGGGTGAGAGCCTACGACTATGGCGGGCCTATGGACAACTCCAAACAACAACCAAACCAC
>JBGTAR010000337.1:0-13754 GCA_041749815.1 Terrimicrobiaceae bacterium | reverse complement strand
AATCCTGAGAATCCTGTCAAAAAACCACGAACCACAAAAGAAACCGAACGCTCCCGCTTTACCCCTGTCTCAGGCTGAACAACTGTAAACTTTTACGAAAGATTTAAATTATAGGCCCGACCCCTTTGGCTGTTCCCTTTGGCTGTTCGCGGAACTTCCAGACACTCGTCAAAGCCAAAGCCGATGAAATCATTCAAAAATGGATTGATTTTTTCGTGTTGCACAAACCAATCAAACCGTTAACGATAACAGTTAGACTGTAGTCATGAATCCTGAGATAAACATTGTTGGGGCCATATATCTGGGAGGGTATCTGATACGCCTGAAGTTCGAAGATGCTTCGATACAGGAAGTTGACTTCCAGCCTTTTCTTGTGGGATCACTTCACCCGGAAATTCGTGCATTTCTTGATCTGGAAAAGTTCATGGGGTTTCGGTTGGAATATGGAGATTTGGTCTGGGGAGACTACGAACTGTGCTTTCCCATTTCAGATTTGTATGACAATCAAATCATCCCCAGGCGTCGTGAAATGATTGCCGCCTGAGCATATAGGCCGAATAGCAAGAATAATGGCCGTATAAAAAGACCCGGCCAGTCTCCGCGCCTTCCACTCTTCACCCGTCACTCGCTACCCGCGACTCGTTACCGCTTCGAAGTCTTTTTGAACCAACAACCCCCGGAGAGAAATTATAACTTATGGGACCCCTTCGGCGGCAATCAGCGCCAGTTCAGAAATCAAAAATTAGCTTCATTTTGAATTGAAATCCTTGGAGTGCTGGATAGGTTGAGAACTATGACGGTAAAAACCCTGTCACCCAACCTCCCTGCGCAAGCCCCGGACTCCTCGCAGCTTGCGGGAGTTCATGAGGCGGTTCTGGAATTTGAGCAGGGCATCGGGGCGCTTTTTGGTGATTTGGCGGAGCTCTTCGGGAACCCGCGTTCCTATGGCCTCATTTACGGAGTCCTCTTTGCAAGCCGCGAGCCCCTTCCCATGGAAACCATCGCCGAACGTCTTGGCGTCAGCATGGGCTCGGTGAGCATGGGCCTTCGACGACTCGAAGAATTTGGGGCTATTGAACGCGAACGCGGTGCGGGTCGCGGAACGGCCCTATTTTCCGCCAAGTTGGAGATGAGGTTGCTCGTTGGCGGGTTTTTGCGGGAGCGAGTCCTCCCCCGAATTGCAGCCACAGGCACCCAGGTTGAAACCCTCACGTCCCTTCTCCCCAGCCTCCCTCCCGAAGAGAGAAAAGTTTCCAAACAGCGCTTGGAGCGCCTGAGTCGCTGGCACTCCCGCGCCAAGTCCATCCTTCCCTTTATAGAAAAACTGCTCGGCGGGGGATAACCCCGCACCTCCCGCACGACGACGATCCTGCGAGAAAAAACACATCATCAAAATTCAGCCCTCCGGTCTTCGCGCAAGTCCCTGCGATACGACCAAGGGCGGCAGCATGCCCGGATATATCAGAAGATGGAATATCGGAGATAGGAGATAGAAGAGAAGTTATGACATTTGAGGACTTGGCAGCTTGGAAGAAAGCACGTGATCTCGTGCGAGAGATCTATTCACTTTTCCGTGATGGTGAACTCTCCAAAGATTTCGGCCTTCGTGATCAGATCCAGCGCGCCAGTGTTTCTGTGATGACAAATATTGCTGAAGGTTTCGAAAGAACAGGCGTTCAAGAGAAGCTCCGTTTTTACAATATTGCACGGGCATCATGTGGTGAAGTGCGATCCCTGCTCTACGTTGTGGAAGACAATTTCCCCAAGATCGCACACCGCCCGCCGCCATTGCGCAATCTTGCAATAGGCGCCGGAAAAATTATCTCCGGTCTCATCACCAGCACCTCAATACGCAAAACGTAGAGGATAGCGCTCCGCCCGGCGCAGAAGATAAAAGTCTGAAAATAGGACCTCCCAATCTCCCAACTACAATCTACGATCTCCTGCAGCGAAGCTGCACCTCTTATCCTCCATCCATGCCTATCCTTATTATCGGCGCCGGTTTCTCCGGCCTCACCATGGCCGAGCGCCTCACGACACAGCTCGGTCAGCGATGTCTTCTCGTCGAAAAGCGCGACCACATTGGAGGGAATGCCTATGACCGCTATGATTCCGCTGGCGTCCTGATCCACCATTACGGCCCTCATTATTTTCGAACAAATTCCCCACGCATTCGTGAATACCTGTCCCAGTTCACCGAGTGGCATCCGGTCGACTACGAAATTCTGTCCCACACGGGAGGTCGCTACTGGAATTTCCCCATCAACCTCAACACGTTTGAACAATTTCTTGGCCGCACTTCAACAACCGAGGAAATGGAGGCCTGGCTCGCCGAGAAGCGTGTTCCCATCGAAAACCCCGCCAACTCGGAAGAGGTCATTGTCTCCCAGGTCGGTTGGGAGCTCTACGAAAAGTTTTTCAAAGGCTACACGATCAAGCAATGGAAACGTGACCCGAAGGACCTTGATGCCAGCGTCTGCGGACGAATTCCCATTCGCACCAACCGCGATAACCGCTACCTGCGTGAAGAATTTCAGGCCCTCCCCAAAGAAGGTTATACCCGCCTCTTTGAAAAAATGATTGCCGCATGTGGCGAGAAATTGGAGATCCGCCTCAACACCGACTATCGCGAGGTGCTTCACGAAGGTCCCTTCGACCGCGTCATTTACACCGGGCCGATTGATGAGTTTTACGGCTGCTGTTTCGGCAAACTCCCCTACCGCTCACTCCGTTTCGAAAACGAGTCCTTCACCCCCGAACAACTCAAGCAACACCACCAGCGCGAAGACTTCCACCTTCGCCCGACTACGGAGCAACAAGTCGGCGAAACACTCCCAACTCAAAATTCAGCATTCAACATTCAAAATTTAGAACTCCCCTCCTTCTACCAACCCGCGATGCAGGTTAACTATCCGAACGAGGAGGCCTTCACGCGCATTGTTGAGATCAAACACGCCACCGGCCAGCAGACGCCAAACACCACCATCGTCAGAGAATACCCTGAAGATTTTGGCCCCGGCAAAGAGCCCTATTATCCCATTCCAGCGCCCGACGCGGCCGCCCTCTACCAAAAATACAAAGCCCTCGCCGACGCCGGTGTCATTCCAGAAGAATTCAAAGTTCCCGTGCCCACCAAAGCCCTGGCGGCGGAAGATCATTTAAAATTTAAAATTTCCCTCATCGGCCGCCTCGCCACCTACCGATACTACAACATGGACCAGGTCGTCGGCATGGCCCTCGCTGAGTTCGACCGCATCAAAAATTCCTAATTAAACATTTACCCCCACTCCTTCCCGCCGTCCTGGTAGCCGCTGTCCTGCTTCCAGTGAATTGGTATTTTCTTTGGGAGACACGGTCTGATCAGATCTCCGGGGATGTGCTGATCCATCTCATCTTCGCTCGCAATTTTGCCGAGGGACGCTGGTTTGAGTTTTCCAATGGCCAAATTTCCCGCGCGAACACCACGTTTCTTTGGGAGTGGATGCTGGCCGTTCTTGGACTGGTCACCGGCCAAGTCCGATCCAACTAAGGATTTTTGACCCTCGCGCGGCTGCTCGCAGTGACCTGCACCTCATTCGCTGGCTGGAAAATGTTTCAATGGGGAAAACGTCTCGGGCTTCTGCCCGGCACATCGGCCCTTGTGTGTGTTTTTGTTTTTCTGAATCCCGTGACCTTTTATTGGACAGCGGTTAATCCCATGGAGACCAGCTTGGCCCTCGTTTTTGCCGTCCTCTCGGCGATGTGGATCAGCAATCTCGCGAGCCCCCACCTTGAATGGATCGCCCCCTGGGACCGTTGGTACCGCATGCGCGGGGTCGGCCTCCAAAAACAAAAACCTAACAGTGAGCCAGCGCAAACTCGCCCCCTGTCCAACGCAACCCCATGGAAGTCCGGCCTCATTGGTGGGCTCCTCATCTTCGGCCTCTCACAGACGCGCCCGGAAATGCTGGCAGCCGCACCCATCGCAGCCCTCGCCCTCCTGCTCGGCCAGGGGTGGACACGATGGAAACTGGCTATTGCGGTTATTGCCGTGCCATTTCTACTGACCGCCCTCCAAGCCCTCTGGCTGGCCATGTCAGGGTTCCCCGTTCTGCCATCCTCGTCCCTGGCAAGACGCCTGATGATGCTCACCTATGACACCTCCCCTCTGCCAATCCTGGGAATCCCGGCAAACCTGGACGCCATCAAAGTCCTCATCCTCTGGACACCCCTGCTGTTGGCATGCGCCTACGGCGCATTTCTTGGGAACAAACAACTCAGACCTCTCTATTTCTTTGTTCTCGGGCTCTGTGCGTTTTCAGGGCTTTTCTTCAGCTTCCACCAATTCACCACCTGGCAGGGACGATACATGTTACCCGCGCTGGTTGTCCTCGTCACACCAGCGATTGCTGTGACGGCGGGAAAGAAATTCTGAATTTTGAATGCTAAATGAGATCAAAAGCCGCCAATCCACCAAAGTTCCCCCCCAATTCACAATTCCTCATTCAAAATTTAAAATTTCTTCTCGCCCTCGCCTATGGCCTCGCCCTCTGCTTCCTTTCCCTTCGTCCCATGGCAAGCTTTGCGGATGCCCCCAACCAAAGGAAACTTGAACCCCACTATGTGGCTCCGCCGGAAGGGGCAAAAACGTTCCTCGTGCAAGAAGTCCAGTCCGCCTACTACCACCCGGAATTGCTGCACATCAGCACCGAGGGTCTCATCACCCCCGAAGCCTACAACGCCTACAAGCAGGGAAAAACTCTCTACGAATTCATAGTGGAAACCCGCCCGGATCTCATCGGGTTTGGCAACTACCCCATCAAGGATCCCGATGGACTCCAAGAGTTGATCAAAAAGGCCGCAGTGGCCGAAAAAGATCTCCAATTCAAAAATCTAAAACTTAAATACCTTGGCCAACTCGCAGGCGCAGGCCCCGTCTTCACTGCAGAATACTGAACAATGTGGGGGCTTGGAGAATTCATAATTTCAAACTCACCATTCAAAATTAAAAATCCCGTCACCCGCCACTGTGCAAAGATTTCCCATAAAAACCCTCATCAAAGTCGCCTTACTCCTCGCCCGGGAAGACTTCACGATCCATGGTGAAACCCCATCCACAATCAATCCTTCAAAATAGAAAATAAGATGAAAGTCGTTATCCTCTGCGGCGGAAAAGGCACAAGGCTCCGGGAAGAAACTGAATACCGTCCCAAACCCATGCTGCCGATTGGCAATCGCCCGATCTTATGGCACATCATGAAGACCTATGCTCATCATGGATACAAAGAGTTTATTCTGTGCCTGGGGTACAAGGGCGACATGATTAAAGATTATTTTCGAAACTATCTCTGGCACACATGTGACAGCACATTGACCCTTGGTCGCTCACCTGCCGTGCGGTTTCACAACAATCATAATGAGGAGGACTGGGAGGTCACCCTTGCTGACACTGGGGAAAACTCGATGACGGCGTACCGGGTCAAACAGATTGAAAAATACCTGGGCAACGATGAGAATTTTTTGCTGACCTATGGAGACGGAGTCGGGAACATTGATATTCCTGCCAGCGTGGCGGTTCACAAGGCCTCGGGAAAAACCTGCACATTAACAGCCGTCCATCCTCCAGGCCGATTTGGTGAGCTGGGTTTGGAGCCTGATGGAACAGTGGGGGGATTCAATGAAAAACCCCAAGCCGAGGGCGGCTTTATCAATGGGGGTTACATGGTTTGCCATCGAAGTCTCTTTGCCTATCTTCCGGATGATCCGAAGATGATGATTGAGCAGGAGCCCATGAAGCTTATGACTGAGGAAAAAAAGCTTGGGGCCTATGAGCACAATGGGTTTTGGCAGCCAATGGATACCTATCGGGAGTTCACTTTGCTGAACAACTTGTGGGACACCGGACAGGCACCATGGAAGGTCTGGGAGGAATGACACCTCGTTCCTTGGTTGCAACTACCTGCTCCGGTCAGAGAGAAAGTAACCAAGCAACAACTAGCAAGAACGAGGAACCAGGAACCAAGAACGAATCACCACCACCCCTGTCACCGCCCATGCCTACGTCACCCCCCCAACTTCAACTCACAAACACCTATCGGGGATGCAAGGTGTTTGTCACCGGCCACACGGGTTTCAAGGGGTCCTGGCTCTGCGAATGGCTGCTCAAGCTGGGTGCGGAAGTCACAGGTTTCAGCCTTCCGGGTCCTGTTTCAAGTCCTTCACTGTTTGCTCAGCTCGGACTTTCGGATCGGGTCGTCGATATCCGTGGGGATTTGCGCAACGCCGAGTCAATCAGCAAGGCCATCGTGGACTGCGATCCCGATTTTCTCTTCCATATGGCTGCCCAGCCCCTCGTGCGTCTCTCCTATGACCAACCCGTTGAAACTTGGCAAACCAACGTCATGGGCACGATCAACGTCCTCGAGGCACTGCGCTCGCTTGCAACCAATAACGAAGAACCAGGAACCAAAAACCAAGAACGTCGCCGTCTGGCGGCGGTCATGATCACCACGGACAAATGTTATGAAAACCGCGAGTGCCTGCATGGGTATCGCGAGGAGGATTCGCTTGGTGGATATGACCCCTATAGCTCAAGCAAGGCTGCTGCGGAGATTGCCATCTCATCGTGGCGCAGGGCCTTCTTTCAAGACCATCCTGTCAAGATCGCGAGCGCTCGCGCAGGCAATGTGATTGGCGGTGGTGATTGGGCCCTTGATCGGATCGTTCCCGATAGTATCCGAGCCCTTCAAAAGGGTGAGCCGATTCCCATTCGAAACAAAACCGCCACCCGACCGTGGCAGCATGTTCTGGAGCCCCTCAGCGGATACCTCCTCCTTGCATCGAGGCTATCTTCCATCTCCGATATCCCAACTTTCGCGACATCCGCTTCCGCAGCCGCCTTCAACTTTGGCCCGGCCCTTGATTCGAACCGCACAGTTACCGATATCGTTCAGGAAATCCTCAAGCATTGGCCAGGCAAATGGGAGGATCAGTCCGATCCGATGTCACCCCATGAAGCCGGAAAGCTCAATCTTGCCACCGACAAAGCCTTTCATACGTTGGGGTGGCAGCCACGGTGGGATTTCCCGACAACAATCAGAAAGACAGTTGATTGGTATCGGCAAGCCGAATCCTGCACCTCACCTGAAGATTTCGCAGCTTTGACTCAAAAACAGATTATGGAATACTCCCAACGATGAGCATTGAAGTTGTTAAGGAAGGCAATCTTCTCCGAGTGGTTCAATCGAGCGAACCCATTCCTGAGGGCGAGCATCTGTTTCTTTTCACTGCTGGTGAGATTCAGCAGGCTGCAGCCCGTTTGGCATGGAGCCGCTTACCGGGGGAATCGAGGGACGACTTGTTGCATCAGGCCCAATCCTGTTCGTATCAAGAGTGGATGGAAGACAGTTCATGGGATGAGGCAATTTCCCGCGAGGATCCCGCCAATTGGTTGGCGATGGAAGATTTCAAGGCCTGATATGTTTTATGATTGGAGACATCGTTTACACGCAATTTCCGTTTGCGGATAGCAAGGGATTCAAGGTCCGACCAGGACTTGTCATTTCTGATGCTGATGAGCGTGGAGATTTTTACGTTCTTAAAGTATCCAGCCGGGACCAGAGCCGCGACTCCAGAATTCCCCTCTTACCTGAGAATTTCGAGAAAGGGGGTCTGCCAAAAGAATCTGCTGTTGACCCTTTCGATGTTTCGAAAACGAACAAAGAGATGCTTGTGGGCTACAGGGGAAGGCTTAAGACTGATTTCATCAACGTTATCCTTAAGATGCGAATTCTTGCATCGACGCGCACGTATTCCCGTCTCACACACACCACAAACCGCCCAGGCAACGACCCTCTCCGGCTCAAAGAAGAAAAAGCGAAAGGTGAAAAGCGAAAAGAGGAAACCAATTCAGCTTTCAGCTTTCCACTGTCCACTTTCCCGACAGTCCCCTATGCCGGCCGCGTTTTTACTGAAGATGAAGTTGAGGCTGCTGTTTCGGCGACGCTGGACTTCTGGCTGACACTTGGGCCCGAGGGAGAGGCGTTTGAAAAGGAACTCGCAACTTTTCTTGGGGTCAAACACTGCCTGCTCGTTAACTCGGGTTCCTCCGCCAATCTGATTGCCCTGTCGTGTCTCACGACACACAAGCTTCCCGATCACAAACGCATTCGTCCGGGTGATGAGGTCATAACCTGTGCGGCAGGTTTTCCGACCACCGTGGCCCCCATCATTCAGAATGGGTGCGTGCCAGTCTTTATTGACAACGATCCCTCCACGGGAAACGCGAGGGTCGACCAACTCGAAGCTGCGTATTCACCGGGAAAAACCAAGGCGGTGATGATGGCGCACACCCTCGGAAATCCCTTCGATCTCGCTGCAGTACTCGCCTTCTGCAAAAAATACGACCTTTGGCTCATTGAGGACAACTGCGATGCCTTGGGCTGCACATACTCCATGCCAGTCGAAATGGCAAAGAGCCTCGGTCTCGACCACCTTCTTAAGCTGGCCGAGGAGAAAAGCGAAAAACGGAAAGTGGAAAGTGGAAATTCCGAAGGGGCGTCTGCTTCAGCTCTCAGCTTTCAACCTTCAGCTTTTCCCCGTATTCAGGATGGGCTTTTGACCGCCTATACGGGGAGCTTCGGCGACCTCTCCACCCAATCCTTTTACCCACCACACCACCTCACCATGGGGGAAGGTGGAGCCGTGAGCATTATCCGGCGGCCAGGTTTAAAAACCTACGCCGAGAGTTTTCGAGACTGGGGCCGCGACTGCTGGTGCCCGTCCGGGAAAGACAATACCTGCAACAAACGCTTCCAATGGCAGCTGGGAGAATTGCCTGAAGGCTACGACCACAAATACATCTATAGTCATTTGGGATATAACTTGAAGCCACTTGACCCCCAAGCCGCGATTGGTCGAGTCCAACTGCGTCGTCTCCCCGCCTTCATTGAAGCGAGAAAGCAAAACTGGGAAACCCTCCGCGTCGGACTAGCCGACCTGGAAGAGTTCTTTGACTTCAATCTCCCGACCCATGCCAGCGCGTGGCTTCCGCCACGCGGAGAAGATCGAAGATCGAAGATCGAAGATGGGGCCGACACCGATCTTCCATCTTCTAGCTCCAATCTCCCAGCTTCTGGCAGCTCCGCTGCCAAACTCGCACCTTCCACTTTTCAATGGGACTCCACTGGCTGCCGGACCGATTGCAGTTGGTTTGGGTTCATGATCCGGGTGAAGCCTTCCGCCCCATTCACCGTGCGCGAGTTGGCATTTTTCCTCGATGAACATAAAATTGGCAACCGCATGCTCTTTGGCGGAAACCTCCTCCGCCAACCCGCCTTCGTCCAACTCCGCCGTGATCGGCCGAACGCATTCCGGATCGTAGGCGATCCGGCAGAAGATAGAAGATTGAAGATTGAAGATGGTATTTCCCAATCTCCGATCTCCCAACTTCCATCTGCTGCAACTTCGTTGCCTGGCGCAGACGAAATCATGCACACCGCCATCTTCCTCGGGACTTACCCCGGACTCACCGAGGCTCAGATCGACTACGAAATCGCGACGATCAAGGACTTTGTCCGGCAGAAAAGCTAAAACAAATGCGCGGCCAAGACAGCATTTGAAGACCGGTTCAAGAAATTTGCACTGGAGACCATAGGCCCTGTCGAGCCGATACCACGAAATTCTCGCCGTCCTGACAACCATCAGGAAAAACACGAAATAGAACCGCACGTAAGTTTTCCACTTTCTCTTCATGCTCCGAACAAAGAACAAAAGCTCGATCCGCCAGAGATAAAAAGCTCTCTGCTGTGCTTGACACCCCAAAATCAATTGAGCATATTTGATACATGACTGAGCAGATTCGACTTCGTATTGAAGGTGGTTTGGCCCAAGAAGCCGCCGAGGTTTGCCGGGAACTGGGGATTACCCCCACATCGGCAGTGTCGATGTTTTTCTCACAGATGGTCAAGCTCCGAGCCCTGCCTTTTCGCCCCAGCAACTTTCCAGCCCTTGATGAATACGGAGTGACATTAGAAGAAGCGACGTTGGCCGAGAATGAGGCCATCGGAGAAATCAAAAAATCCCGTGCAGCAGGCCGGCTTTCAGAATTCACAGGACAATTGTGATCCCAATTGTCCTCTCCGAGAGAATCCGGAAAGCGGCCTCCAAACTTCCGGTAGAGCTAAGAGAGAAGTGCTCCCAAGCCATTGCGGAGGTTGGCAAAGCCTTCGGCGATCCCCATCGCCATCGGGGGCTGGGACTACGGAATCTGGCTGGCCGCTCCTATGAAGTGAGAGTCGCTCTTCAATGGCGTGTTATCTTTTTACACATCGACAACGAACTCATCGCCTACGACATCATGAATCACGACCAAATCGTGCGATGGCTGAAACGAAACCGGTAATCACTTCAGAGGCTGCCCCACCACTAACAGTCGCTAAAATCATCCCTGATATCTGCGATTCCTGATCAAAATTGACATAAAAACATTCTGCGTTATTTTTATGCGTTATGAGAACATTCTCAATTATGGAGACCCAACACCACCTCTCACGGGTTCTGAGAGTGGTCGAGTCAGGTCAGAGCGTCGGGATCACACGAAGGAAGCAGATTGTGGCGAAAATTATTCCAATCCATGCGGAGGTTGAGCTTCCTGATTTTGTGTCGAGAGCCCGCAAGGTTTGGGGAACATCGTGGCAAGGCACGTCTTCGGAAGACTTGGTTGATGAGACCAGGGGTGATCGTTGAAAACCTACTATGACACGGGGGTGTTCCTTAAGCTCTACACGGGCGAGAAGGAATCTGTTGATGTCGCAAATTTTGTCCATTCGCGAGGAGAAAAGCTTTCGGTCACCGATCTCCACATTTCAGAGTCCGTGTCCGCACTGAAACTCAAAGTGTTCCGCAAGGAATGTCACGAGGAAGACGCAGCAGCAGGAATCGCCCTCATCACGGATGACCTCAAAACCGGGGTTCTTCAAATCGTGGAAGTCGACTGGAATCGCGTTTGGCAGGAGTGTCGCCTGTTGTCTGAGAAATTTGCTTCCACCTCAGGTGTTCGCACGCTTGATGCCTTGCATGTTGCAGTTGCCCGTCTTTCCTGGGCAGAAGAATTTGTCACAAGGGACAGCCGACAGTCCGATCTGGCTGCCCGCATTGGATTACGTGTCATTGATCCCACCCGCCAGACCAAAGGACAATAAAACCAGAACAACAGGCCTTTAGAACTTCAACCTTCCACTTTTTCTTAATGAACCCGATCTCAAGAGTATTAATCCAATGATTGATCGTCGAAATCCGGGGCCAGCGCATACTGCTGGACCGCGATGTTGCAAGAATTTACGGCGTGGATACAAAGCGGATCAACGAAGCCGTCAAAAACCACCCTGACAAGTTTCCGGAGGGTTATCGCATGCAACTCACCAAAGATGAATGGGATGTTTTGAAGTCGAATTTTTCGACTTCAATCAGAGGCGGCAAGGTGAAACTCCCTGTGGGCTTCCCCGAGTGGGGGCTCTATATGCTCGCAACCATCCTGAAAAGTGCAAAAGCCACACAAGCCACGTTTGCCATCATCGACGCGTTCGCAAAGATCAGAGAATTGTCTCAGACCATAAAAACTCTCTCCCTCGCCAATGATGACGCCAGGCAGAAAGGCCTCATGCAGCGCATCGGTGAGATCGTATCGGAGCTCTTTGATGACGAGCTGCAGACGAGTGATTCGAAAACGACCATAGAACTCAACTTTGCCGTCCTCAAATTCAAGCATACGATCAAACGAAAGAAGTAGATTTCCACCTTCCACCCACACTTTCGTCAACGAACCAAGAACGAGGAACAACCCTCCCCCTTGGAAAACTCAAAATTAAAAATTCCATCAACAGTGGCACCCCCACTTTTAACCTTCCACTTTTATCTTTCCACTTTTTCTAAATGAAAACACTCATCACCGGCTCATCCGGCCTTATAGGCTCTGAGGTCGCATTATTCCTCGCCCGACAGGGCTGCACGATCCATGGCGTTGACAACAACCAGCGGGCGGTGTTTTTCGGCACTCAGGGCGACACCCGCTGGAACCAATCGCGGTTGGCTGGGGAGATCCCGGATTACACCCATCACGAGCTGGATATCCGTGACCGGCAGGGCGTTCTGGATCTTGTCGCCACGCTCAAGCCTGACGCCATTGTACACACGGCTGCCCAGCCGAGTCATGACCGTGCTGCAGCAATCCCCTTTGATGATTTTGACACCAATGCGGTCGGCACACTAAATCTTTTGGAAGCCGCCCGGAGAGTCTGCCCGGAATCGCCCTTTGTTCATATGTCCACCAACAAGGTTTATGGAGACAGACCCAACACCATCGCGCTGGCAGAACTCGAAACCCGATGGGATTACGCTGACCCGGCATACACTCACGGCATTGCCGAAGACTTCTCCATCGACCAGAGCAAACATTCCCTCTTCGGAGCCTCCAAAGTGGCAGCAGATGTGATGGTTCAAGAATATGGTCGCTACTTTGCGATGCCAACCTGCTGCCTGCGGGGCGGATGCCTCACCGGCCCGAACCATTCCGGCGTCGAACTGCACGGGTTCCTCAGCTATCTGGTGAAGTGCAACTTGGAGGGCAAGGAATACAAGATCTTCGGCTACAAAGGTAAGCAGGTCCGCGACAACATCCACAGCGAAGATGTTGCGCGCTTCATCTGGGAGTTCCTGAGGGCTCCCCGCGTCGCTGAGGTTTACAACATTGGCGGAGGGAAAGGAAATTCGTGTTCCATTCTGGAAGCCTTCCAGATCGCAGAAAAATTCAGCGGCAAGCCCCAGGTTTATACCTACGTTGACGAGAACCGCATCGGGGACCACATCTGCTACTACAGCGACTTGCGCAAAATGAAATCCCACTACCCCGGGTGGGATATCACAGTCTCACTCGAAGAAACGATCCGCCAGATTGTTATGGCGTGGAAGCAGAGGATTTAGCCGCAAAAAAGCGCAAAGATCGCAAAAATATTCGGAAAATCTGATTTCATTCTTTCTGGTTGCAAGCTTGGCAGCTTTTTATCACGTAATATCCGTTGCAGCAGTCATTTCAATTCCTCAACGTTCAGCCACTCTCCCAACTTCCATTTTGCACCTTCTGCGCCTTTTTGCGGCTCTTCAATCCTCATGAAAGATCCTATATTTCACCTCTGTGACATTGTGCGGGAAACGGCCTTTGACCTCCATGCTTACCACCGGCATGGCCACCTTGAGAAAGTTTATGAAAACGGCCTCGCCCACCGATTGCGGAAGCAAAATCTTCTCGTCTTCCAGCAACACCCGCTGAATGTCATCGATGAAGACGGCACTCCTCTCGGGGATTATTTTGCCGATCTCTTCGTTGAAAACTGCCTCATTATCGAGCTCAAGGCCGTGAAAGCCTTAGTTGACGAACATACCGCTCAACTTCTCGGCTATCTTCGCTCATCCTGTATTGAGCATGGACTGTTGATCAACTTTGGATCCCAAAAGATGGAAATTCGAAAGTTCGCACTATCAATCCCCTAATTTTTTTCGTCTTTTGCGCCTTCTTGCGGCCATATAAATCTCCGCAATTTCAACCTTTCATCCAAATATTTATTTCGGCTGAGATTACTCCACTAGTGTGCTGGTTGTTAAATAGCTATACAAAACACAAATTGGCGGTTACGATTGGCGGATGGCCCGTCCAATCCGCATTCTCGCAGCAAGCCCGGAACAGAAACGCAGCTTGGAGGCGATGATTTCTCGTCCAACCA